>CAMEZQ010000001.1 GCA_945947915.1 uncultured Clostridia bacterium
TTATCCTTCATCTTTTTTTATTCAACTGTCCAACATCTATTGTAATCCTACAGGTCAACAAAAAGGCAGCCGCAAAAGGCACTTTCCATTTATACGGCGTTGTGTTAAAATAATAAAATAATAAGCCATGCCCTGAAGCGCGGGGCGCCGGACGAGGAAAGGACGGTCTTTTATGGGAATACGCATCGGCCATATCAGTGACATGCATCTGCCGGGCAGCCGGGAGAGTGAAGGCATACGGAAGCTGCTGGCGGCCGGCGGCGATCCGCTGGGCAACCTGCGGACGGCGCTGGCCGAGCTGGCGGAGGAAAAGCCCGACCTTCTGCTGATGACCGGCGACCTGTGCCACGAAGGCGGAGAGGAGGACTACGCCGATCTGCGCGAGCTGATCACGAAATATCTGCCGGGGGTGCCCGTGCTGGGCGCGCTGGGCAATCACGATGTGCGCGACGCCTACCGCAAGGGTTTCCTGGGGGACAATTACGGCGGGGGACATCCCTACTGCGACACGCTGGAAAAGGGCGGCTACCGTTTTATCGCCATCGATACGGCCTGGGAAAAGCTGCTGCTGGGCAGCGTGGGCGAGGATCAGCTGAACTGGCTGGAAAAGGTCAGCCGGCAGCCGGTGGAAAAGGGCAATATCCTGCTCTGCCACCACCCCTTCTGTCCCGCCCTGGCCCACACCGGCATGGCCATGCCGCCCCGGCTGGAGCGTATTCTGCGCGGCGGGCACTTTGCCGCCATTTTCAATGGCCACGTTCACCGGTCCTGCACTGGCTATGCCGCCGGCATCCTGCACATCACCGGCCAATCGCTGGCCTTTGATATCGAGGTGCGGGGCAGCACCTGCTATTATACCACACGCGGCGGCTACAATATGTGCCAGGTCGACGAGGAGGGCGCCTTCTTCATCGACAGCCGCATCGTTTCGCCCAAGGGCAGCGTCTACCAGCAGAAATCCATCTGACTGCCGGCGGCGGCATATTTTTCCCCGAAAGGAAGACTGTATTATTATGAAGTATTATGAAGAATTCATGCGCGCCAGCAAATTTGCCATTTTCTTTGCGGCCGGCATCTTTCTGGGCACCGGTCTCGTGCCCTATATCCTGACGGAGGACAAGACCGAGGCCATGCAGCAGCTGCTTGGCTCGCTCTACGGTGTCGTTGTCAGCTATGCCGGCATCGTCCTGCTGCTCTTTATCGCCGAGATCATCCGCACCAAGCGTCTGCAGAAGAAAAAGGAGCGGAAAAAATGATATGCCCGGCGGCAGGCTCCTGCCCCCATCCCACAGAATCAACCTGTAAAAAATCCCCTGCATCCTGGATGCAGGGGATTCTGTTACTTGTGATTTGCGGTGTGCCGTGGAACTTAGAGGGCCGAAACGATTTCCTGGGTGTCCATGGCGATGACCAGCTCTTCGTTGGTGGGGATGACGAAGACCTTGACCTTGGAGTTGGCGCCGGTGATGTCAACGGTGCCTCTCTTGGCGTTCTTCTCGGCGTCGATCTCGATGCCCAGATACTCCAGACCCTCGACGATCTTGGCGCGCATCTCGGCCGAGTTCTCGCCCAGACCGGCGGTGAAGACAACGGCGTCGACGCCGCCCAGCGCGGCGGTGTAGGAGCCGATATACTTCTTGACGCTGTAAGCGAAGATGTCCAGCGCCAGCTGTGCGCGCTCGTTGCCCTCGGCAGCGGCGGCGTCCAGATCACGGAAGTCGGAGGAAACGCCGGAAACACCCAGAACGCCCGACTTCTTGTTGAGCATGGTCAGGGTCTCGGAGACCGAGATGCCTTCCTTGTTGGCGATGAACTCGACGATGGCGGGATCCATGGAGCCGGAGCGTGTGCCCATGGGAACGCCTTCCAGGGGAGTCAGGCCCATGGAGGTGTCGAAGCACTTGCCGTCCTTGACAGCGGCCATGGAGGAGCCGTTGCCCAGATGGCAGGTGATGACGCGGGTGCCTTCGGCCTTGCCGCCCAGCAGCTCGATGGCCTGGGCCGAAACGTAGCGGTGAGAAGTGCCGTGGAAGCCGTAGCGGCGGACGCCGTACTTCTCGTAATATTCATAAGGAATGGCGTAAACATAGGAGCTCTTGGGCATGCTCTGATGGAAGGCGGTGTCGAAGACGGCCACCTGGGGCACGCCGGGCATGACCTCGGCGCAGGCCTCGATGCCCATCAGGTTGGCGGGGTTGTGCAGGGGGCCCAGGGGGATGCATTCCTTGATGGCTTCAATGACGGCGTCGTTGATGAGCACCGACTCGGAGAACTTCTGGCCGCCATGCAGGACGCGGTGACCAACGGCATCGATCTCCTTCATGCTCTTGAGAACGCCGTTCTTCTCGTCGACCAGAGCCGACAGAACGGCCTGGATGGCTTCGCTGTGGGTGGGCATGGGCACGTCGGCGGCGCTGATGGTCTCCTTGCCCTCGACCTGGGGCTTGTAGGTGAACTTGCCGTCGATACCGATGCGCTCGCACAGGCCCTTGGCCTTGATCTCTTTGGTTTCCATGTCAAACAGCTGATACTTCAGAGAAGAGCTGCCTGCGTTGATGACCAGAATGTTCATTTCAAACACACTCCTAAGATAATTATTGGTTGAATAAAAATTATATTTCCTATATAATTTGTCATAACAAGTTTATCTTACAACAGAATTCAGCCTTTGACAAGTGTTTTGGAGAAAAAATGAAGATTTGTGGTATCGTTGCGGAATATAATCCCTTTCACAAGGGCCATCTTTATCAAATCGAAGAGTCCCGGCGGCGGCTGGGCGCCGATACGGCCATCGTGTGCTGTATGTCGGGCGATTATGTCCAGCGGGGAGAGGCCGCGCTGACGGACAAGCACCGCCGGGCCGAGGCCGCCGTGCGCTGCGGCGCCGATCTGGTGCTTTCGCTGCCCCTGCGCTGGAGCCTTTCCTCGGCCCCCGGCTTTGCCGACGGCGCCGTGCATATCCTGCGTCACGCCGGCGCCCGGTATCTCTCCTTCGGCGTCGAGGACGACGATTTGGAAGAGCTGACGGCCATCGCCCGGCTGATCGCCGAAAAAAGCGTCGAGGAGGCCATCATCGCCCGCATGGACGAGGGGATGCCCTACGCCATCGCCCGGGAGCGGGTGCTGTACGCCCGCATCCGGGAAAAGGCCGGACTGATCGCAAAGCCCAACAATATTCTGGCCGTGGAATATCTGCGGGCCATGGAGGCCCAGGGGGCTGCCATGACGCCCATCGCCGTCGCCCGCCGGGGCGCCGGACATGACGGCAGCGGCGTACAGGAAGGCGTGGCTTCGGCCTCCTATATCCGTTCGCTGGTGCGGGAAGGGCGTCTGGAGGCAGTGCGGCCCCTGATGCCGGAAGCTTCCTTTGACATTCTGGCCGCGGCCTGTGCCGAAGGCTGCGCCATGGACGACCTGACACGTCTGGACTGCGCCATGACGGCCGTCCTCAGCCGCATGACGGCCCGGGAGCTGGCTCTGGTGCCGGCGGCCGCCGAGGGGCTGGAGCACCGTCTGGCCGCCGCCGTGCGGCAGGGGCGCACCTTTTCCGAAATGTGCGACCTGGCCAAAACCAAGCGCTATGCCCACGCCCGTATTCGCCGGATGCTTTGCAGCGCCTTTCTGGGACTGGAAAAGCAGCCCCGCAGCCTGCCCGGCTTCAGCCGCGTGCTGGCCTTCAACGACCGGGGCCGAAAGGTGCTGGCCCGGCTGCCCCAGACGGAGGAAGGGCCGGTCTTTCTCACCAAGCCGGCATCGGCCCGGCGCCTGACGCCGGCACAGCTTGCCGAGTTCGAGCTGGAGGCCCGGGCGGCCGACGCCTACGACCTGGCCCTGCCGGCCTACGCAGCCCTGCGGCCGGGACGTGAGTGGACCCGGGGGCCGGTCTATGTGCGCCCATAGCGCAAAAGGGGCGTTTTGGGCCGGAAAGCCTGCGGTCAGCCTGAAAAAAGCGCATTCTTTCGTTTTTTTGCTTGACATATATGCGCATATATGGTAATATAACAAAGCCGCATTGAACGGGTGTGCGCTATAGGTGCGCACATAAGCAGCTCAGCTCACCCCAGGAGCGAGCCCATAATGAAGGAGAGGTGCAGAGAAATGTACGCAGTAATCGTGACTGGCGGAAAGCAGTATAAGGTTTCCGAGGGCGACACCATCTATGTCGAGAAGCTCGATATGGAGGACGGCGCTGAAGTCAAGTTCGAAACACTGATGACAGGCGAGGACGGTAAGATCAACATCGGCACAGGCGCTGTCACCGGCGAGGTCGTCAAGACCGGCAAGCAGAAGAAGATCACAGTCTTCAAGTATAAGGCCAAGAAGAACTACAGAAGAAAGCAGGGCCACAGACAGCCCTACACCAAGGTCGTCATCAAGAAGATCGAGGCCTGAGTTTTTTTCAGCAATTTATTTCCCATATAGAACATCAACTACGGAGGTGTACAAGAATGGCTCATAAGAAAGGCGGCGGCTCGACAAAAAACGGCCGTGACTCCGAGTCCAAGCGTCTGGGCGCCAAGCGTGCCGACGGTCAGTTCGTCCTGGCCGGCAATATCCTGGTCAGACAGCGCGGCACAAAGATCCATCCCGGTACCAACGTTGGCCGCGGCAGCGACGACACGCTCTTCGCTCTGGTAGACGGCAGCGTTCGTTTCGAGAGACTTGGCAGAGACCGCAAGCAGGTTTCTGTTTATCCCCAGTAATTTATTGGAACATCGTGCTTTATGAGGGAACGGACGGTCTTCGTCCGTTCCTTTTCACATGCGCACAGCACGCATTTCCGGTCCGGCACCGCCGGCGGCGGGCGGCCGCAGGCAGGCTGCGAGCATAACCATCAGATGAAAGGAGTCCCTGACAATATGTTTGTCGATCTTGTAAAAATCAAAATCAAATCGGGCCGGGGCGGCGATGGCCGCGTCTCCTTCCACCGGGAGAAGTATATCGCGGCCGGCGGCCCCGACGGCGGCGACGGCGGCCGGGGCGGCGATGTGGTCTTCGTCGTCGACGATAACCTGTCGACCCTGCTGGATTTCCGCATGAAGCGCAAGTATGTGGCCGAAGACGGCCAGATGGGCGGCACCAAGAAGTCCTTCGGCAAAGCCGGCAAGGACGTGGTCATCCGGGTGCCCCGCGGCACCCTCATCAAGGACGCCGAAAGCGGCCTGCTCATCCATGATATGTCGGATGATCAGCCCTTCGTGGCGGCCCACGGCGGCCGCGGCGGCTGGGGCAACGTGCATTTTGCCACCCCCACCCGTCAGGCGCCCCGCTTTGCCAAGCCGGGCCTGCCCGGGCAGGAGCTTTCGCTGCTGCTGGAGCTCAAGCTGATCGCCGACGTAGGTCTGGTGGGCTTCCCCAACGTGGGCAAATCCACCCTGCTGTCGGTGGTGTCGGCGGCGCGGCCCAAGATCGCCAACTATCACTTCACCACCCTCAGCCCCAATCTGGGCGTTGTCTATATCGACGAGGGCGCCTCCTTCGTCATGGCCGATATTCCCGGCATCATCGAAGGGGCGGCCGAGGGCGCCGGTCTGGGCCATGATTTCCTGCGCCACATTGACCGCTGCCGGCTGCTGGTCCACATGGTCGACGTATCGGGCAGCGAGGGCCGCGACCCGGTGGCCGATCTTGCGGCCATCAACGCCGAGCTGGCCGGATACAGCCCCGAGCTGGCCCAGCGTCCCCAGATCGTCGTGGCCAACAAGTGCGACATTCTGGAAGAGGGCAGCGATAATCTCCAGCGGCTGCAGGCTGCGGCCGAGCAGCAGGGCTTCCTCTTTACCGCCATTTCGGCGGCCGCCATGCAGAACGTGCAGCAGCTGATGCAGCTGGTCTATGCCGAACTGCAGAAGCTGCCGCCCGTCGTCCGTTACGAGCCGGAGTATATCGTGCCCGAAACGGTGGAGAAGCCCGACGAGCGGGAGATCGACATTCAGGTGGTCGACGGCGTCTACGAGATCTCCGGCGCCTGGATCGACAACCTGGTGGGGTCCATTTTCCTCAGCGAGTATGAATCCAGAATGTATTTTGAGCGCACCCTGCGCAAGGCCGGCGTCTTCGACCGGCTGGAAGCGATGGGCATCCGGGAGCACGATATTGTCCGGGTGGCCGACGTGGAATTTGAATATATTTTCTGATCCAGACAGAAAGAGCCGCCGGAAGGCGGCTTTTTTGTAAAAATTTTTTCCCCGCGGCCATGGTTTTTGTTGCAATGCGGACTGTTTTCCGCTATCATGGAAACAGAGAACTGTAAAATGTTAAAGTATGCAGGCAGGACAGGAGGCGGTCACCGATGAAAGTCATTCGCACATGGGATCTCAAGGATTACGATCCCGCCTGGCGCCGGTTTGTCCGCCGGGCTTCCCGCGCCATTATTTATCAGGGCACCAAGGTAGCCATGGTGCGCAGCGAGACCGAGGGGTTCTATCTTTTTCCGGGCGGCGGCGTCAAGCGGGGAGAGAGCCGCATTGCCGCGCTGATCCGGGAGACTCTGGAGGAGACCGGGCTGGTCATCATCCGCAGCACCGTCAAGGAACTGGGCATGTTCCGCGAGGTGCGCCGCAGCATCTATCAGAACGAGATCTTTGACCAGCGCTCTTATTATTACACCGCCCAGGTGGAGCCGCAGGCGGCCGCCACGCGGCTGGAGCCCTACGAACGCGCTCTGGGATTCCGCCTGTGCTATGTCGACCCTGACGCAGCTTTCCGGGAGAACATCGAGATCGCCCGGCGCACGGGGCGCAGCTCCCTCTTCCGTGAATCCCAGATGCTCTGCGCCCTCAGCGACCGGGGCATCTGCGGCATCTGAGACCGCGCGGATCGCCCAACGGCACGGTGAAAGCCGGCAGCAGGTAAAAGCCCCCGGATGCGGGCAGATGCAGCCGCACCGGGGGCGTTCCTTTGCCGTTTTTTCGGCGGCGCTTGAAAAGCGTGTGTTTTCTGCTATAATACACAAAAATCAGATATCTGAATCTGCCACCGGGCAGAGTATGCTGAATGCATTCGTTTGCACATCGTCAGGTCTTGGAAGATGTGTATGCGGATGCTTATTTTTTTGGAGGTAAGTATGGCAAAACGCAAACGGATCTCAAACTATTTTTCCAACCGGGAGATCGCGCTCTGGGGCGCTTCCGTCCTTTTGATCGTGCTCTCCTTCCGGCTTTTTGACAGAGAAAATTATCTGACCCTGACGGCCTCTCTGATCGGCGTAACGGCGCTGATTTTCTGCGCCAAGGGCAATCCGTTCGGGCAGCTTCTGATGGTGCTTTTCAGCCTGATATACGGTGTGATCGCATTTACCTTTGCGTATTACGGGGAAATGATCACCTATGTGGGCATGACGCTGCCGATGTCTGTATTCGCGCTCATCTCCTGGCTGAAGAACCCGTACAACGGGAACCGGGCGGAGGTCAGAGTCAACCGGATCCAAACGGCAGAGCATATCTTCATGTGGGCGGCCACGGCCCTTGTGACCGCCGGGTTTTATTATATTCTGGGTGCCCTGCAGACGTCCAATATGATCCCCGGCACGGTCTCTGTGACCACAAGCTTTCTGGCCGTCTATCTGTCCTTCAGAAGAAGGGCCTATTTCGCGCTTGCCTACGCCGCAAACGATCTCGTTCTGATCGTGCTTTGGGTGCTGGCGAGCATGGTGGACGTGCGGTATATTTCCGTGGCGGCGTGCTTCGCGGCGTTTTTTGTCAACGATCTGTACGGATTTTCAAACTGGAAGAAGATGGAGAGAAACCAGGCGAGGCAGACGCGGGCTGCCTGCCAACCGGCGGAGGAGCCGGAAAAAAGCAAAGATCCCGTCTGACTTCCTGCGGGAAATCAGACGGGATCAGATCCGTTTATACCGGTCAGGCCGGGCCGGATGCCCGGCGGCTGTTTTACAGTTCAAAATCTTTTTCCGAAAAGGTCTTGCGGGGCAAGGGAGGCGGCGCGGGCCGGCGGAGCAGGGGATCGTAGCAGAACCGGCGGCAGGCGCCGGTGACGGGCACGGGGCCTTTTTTACGGCAGAGGACGGTCTCCTCGTCGATGGGCACTGCATGGGCGCAGAGGCCGCAGACCGGCCGGATATCTTTACTGAAAAGCATTTTGCTGATCCTCCGCAGGAAATGAGATAAAGAATGTAATGATTATACCTTTTTCGCCCCGGGATTACAACCGTTTTTTGCGGCGGCGCGTTTTTCCCGCCATTCATCGATCCGCACGGCCGCCGCCGACGCCAGCAGGGTGACGGCCAGATAGACGCCGCAGATGAGGATGAAATAGAGGGGGCTCTGCACCGTGCCCGCGGGCACATACCCCGGCGCGCAGGCGGCGGCGTCACGCAGGAAGAAGAGGGCGCCGGCATAGGTCATGGCCCCGGCCAGCAGGCCGTGAAAGAGCTTGCCCCAGAAATAGCGGCCCATGGGGATATCGCGGCCATCCCGCAGCGACAGCACCTGGAAATGGACCGAAAGGCCGCCCCAGCCGCAGAGAAAGGCAGCCAGCGC
Source organism: uncultured Clostridia bacterium (assembly GCA_945947915.1). Classification (GTDB taxonomy): domain Bacteria; phylum Bacillota; class Clostridia; order Oscillospirales; family Butyricicoccaceae; genus RGIG1902. The sequence continues at coordinate 8,499 of CAMEZQ010000001.1, forward strand.
CAGGGCGCCGGGGAGAGGCAGGCCGCATTGGGCCAGATGGGCGACGCCGGAGGTCATCTCCACAAGGCCCCGGGCCAGCGTGTCGGCGGCGGCCGGCGGCAGAAAGAAAAACAGCCGGCGGCAGAGGGTGAAAAAGCCGCAGCTTTGCAGAAATGCCATGGCGGCGGCGAAGAAGATGACGAAGGCACAGACGTTGAGCATGCCGGAAAACGAGCTGCTGACAGCCTGTGTAAAAGTTCCGGCGTTCGCCGAACGGGCGCGCGGCAGGCGCCGGGGCGTCGGACGGTCGGGCCGCCTGGCGAAAAAGCCGGAGACCAGCCCGATGGCCAGAGCGGCCAGCGCGTGGCAGGCAAAGAGCAGCAGACCGGCGCGCAGCTGCCCGAAGACGGCCGCGCCCACGGCGGAAAAGAGATAGGCCGGCCCGCAGCAGCTGCAGAAGCCCAGCAGGCGGCCACAGCTCTCCCGGTCGCAGGCGCCTGCGTCGTACAGCTCGAAGGCCGTGCGGGCGCCGACGGGATATCCGCCGATCAGCCCCAGGATAACGGCCGGCGCGCATTCGCCCGGCAGGCGGAAAAGACGTTCCATGGGCCGGGCCGCCAGGCGGGAGATGCGGCTGCCCAGACCGGTGGATACGCAGAGGGAGGAAAGAACGAAAAAGGGGAAGAGGGCCGGCAGCAGGACGCGGGCGCAGAGGTCGACGGCGCCGGCTGCCGCTGCCGATACATCTTTGGTGAATAGGATAAGCCCCGCGCCGAATAGGATGATAAGGCAATCGGTAATGAACGGGAAAAAGGATCTGGATCTTTCCATGATTTTTACGCTCCTTGCATACGGGTCGCACCGTGACCCGGATCTTGTACGCCTTATATATATTCGCGTTTTGGGAGGGCATGACCATGAAAACAGGCGGCCTGCGGGAAAAGGTCTATCAGGCGGCGGAAAAATGGGACCTGTGGGGCTACGGCAGCTTCGGCCTGCCGCGCATTGAGATGGAGGGCGACCGCCGCGTGCTGATCGAAGAACACGGCGGCATTCTGGAATACGGCCCCGACTGCATCCGGGTGGCGGCGCGGGGGCTGGTCATCTGCATCCGGGGCCGGGACCTGGAGATCGCGTCGATGGAGCCGGGCAGCCTGGCCCTGCGGGGATGCATCCGGGACGTCGGGCTGGAGGCGCGGGAAGAGGAGGGGCGCGGATGATCCGGAAGCTGCTGCGTTACTGCCGGGGTTATGTGCGGCTGGAGATCACCGGCGTCAGCCTCGAGCGTTTTCTCAATCTCTGCCGCGCCCGGAACGTCGAACTGTGGGATATCCGGCGGCCGTCTCCCGACCGGATGTGCCTGTCGGTGTCGGCGGCCGGCTGGCAGGAGATCGAGCCCATCTGCCACCGTACCATGTGTGAGGCCGCCGTTGCGGGCCGGCGCGGGCTGGCCCTGGCGCTGCGTCCATTTGCCGGACGGCATTTCCTGCTGCTGGCGGCCTGCTGCTGCCTGCTCCTCAGCCTGCTTTCCACCCGGATCCTGTGGCGTGTCACCATCGACGGCTGCCGGCGGATCCCGGAGCTGGAGATCTATTCCCAGCTGCGCGGCCTGGGGCTGGAGACCGGCCGGCCCCTTTCCGCCATCGATGGGGAACACATCCGGCGGGAGCTGATGACCCTGCGGGACGACCTGGCCTATGTCACCATCAATCTGCGGGGGACCGAGGCGCACGTCATCATTACCGAAAAGGATATGGCCCAGCAGATCACGCCGCGGGTGGGTCCCTGTGATTTGATTTGCGACAAAGCGGGCATCATAGAGGACATACAGGTGCTTTCGGGGGTGCAGGAGGCCTTCCGGGGCGATACGGTCATTCCGGGCGACCGGCTGGCGTCGGGCACCGTCACCAGCAGCCAGGGGGAGGTCCGCCGGGTGGAAGCGGCGGCCAACGTCACCCTGCGCACCTGGCGCACCGTGTCGGCGGCCCTGCCGGCCGAGATCAGGGGGCTGACTGAGAACGGCAATACCGTCAGCCGATGGAGCCTTGTGATCGGGCGGCGGCGCTGTATGCTGCCCCTTATTGAAAAAAACGATTATGCGTGCTATTATAAAACAATGGAGACTGTTGCCTTTTCGCTGGGGGAGGGCTATTTCTTCCCCATCACCCTGGTGAAAGAGACCTGGCATGAATGTACGGCGCAGCCGCTGCCCCTGTCGGAAACAGCCTGCGGCGATCTGCTGCACGCGCGGTGTCGGGCCATTCTGGACAGCGTCTGTCTGCCGGACGGTGTCAGCGAAACAGGCTTTTTTCTAAAGTTCGGTCCCGATGGGATCTGCGGTACGCTGGAGGCTGAGTGCCTGGAAGCGGCAGGCGTGCAGCGCCCGATCCCGACCGGCGGCGCGGCCGTACCGGCCCCATGAGAAATCCCCAAAAACAGGAGAAGACCCAAACATGACAGAACAGACCGTGAATGTTGAGCGTATCGAGCAGATCATCAATCTCTTCGGCGCTTTTGACGAGAATATCAAGCTGCTGGAAAAAGAATACGGCGTCCGTATCGTCAACCGCGATACCGAGCTGCGCATTTCCGGCGAGGCGGAGGCCGTGATGTACGCCAGGCAGGCCGTCGAGGCCCTTTTGGGCCTGGCGGCCCGGGGCGAGCAGATCTCGACCCAGAACGTCCATTACATCATCTCGCTGGTGCGCGACGGCCAGCAGGACAAGATCGAGCAGATGGGCAAGGGGGTCATCTGTGTCACCGTGCGCGGCAAGCCGGTCAAGGCCAAGACACTGGGCCAGCAGGCTTATGTCGACGCCATCCGGGGCAATACCGTCACGGTGGGGGTTGGCCCGGCGGGCACCGGCAAAACCTATCTGGCCGTGGCCTGCGCCGTGGCGGCCTTCCGCCAGAAGGAGGTCAACAAGATCATCCTCACCCGCCCGGCCGTGGAGGCCGGCGAGAAGCTGGGCTTTCTGCCCGGCGATTTGCAGAACAAGGTCGATCCTTACCTGCGCCCCCTCTACGACGCCCTCTTTGATATGTTCGGCCCCGAGGCCTATCACCGCTATCTGGAACGGGGCAACATCGAGGTGGCGCCGCTGGCCTATATGCGCGGCCGCACGCTGGACGACGCCTTTATTATTCTGGACGAGGCCCAGAACACCACACCCGAGCAGATGAAGATGTTCCTGACCCGTATCGGCTTCGGCTCCCGGGCCGTCATCACGGGCGACATCACCCAGATCGACCTGCCCGGCGGCAAGACAAGCGGCCTCAAGGAGGCCATCACGGTGCTGCGGGGCATCGACGATATCGCCGTGATGAACCTTGACTACCGCGACGTCGTCCGCCACGAGCTGGTGGCCCGCATCATCAAGGCATATGAAAAACACGATCAGGACAAGCTGCGCCGGCAGGAACGCAAAAAGACCTTCCGGATGCAGAAAAAAGGCGGCGCCGGCAGAGACGGCGCCGGGAAATAAAGGAGGCTGTGCCCTATGGCCGTTGTACAAATCAGAAAACACCGTCCCGCGGCGCTGGAGGTCCGGATGATGGACGAGCTGCAGCTGCGGGATCCCGAGGCGGCGTCCCTCATCCGCCTGGCTGCCCGGGCCGCCTTCGACGCCTTCGGCTACCCCTTCAAGGCGTCGGTGGACGTGACGCTGACCGACGACGGCGGCATCCGCGCCGTCAACCGGGCGCAGCGGCAGATCGACCGCGCCACCGACGTGCTTTCCTTCCCCCTCTGCGACTTCGCCGAGGGACAGCCGCCCGCCGGTCTGGCGCTGGACATCGACCCCGCCACCGGCCGCCTGCCCCTGGGCGATATGGTCATTTCGGTGGAGACGGCCCGCCGGCAGGGGGAGGAATACGGCCACGGCTTTGCCCGGGAATGTGCCTATCTGACCGTCCACAGCATGCTGCATCTGCTGGGCTACGACCATCTCGACGAAGGCGAGATGAAGGCCCGGATGCGCGCCATGGAAGAAAATGTTATGTCCCGTATCGGACTGGAGAGGAAATAAATATGGAAGTAACCAAAACCGGCGTCTTTTCGGTGGTCGGCCGCCCCAATGTGGGCAAATCCACCCTGATGAACGCCCTGTGCGGCAGCAAGATCGCCATTGTATCGGATAAGCCCCAGACCACCCGCACACGCATCACCGGCGTGCTGACCCGGGGGGAATACCAGATGGTCTTTCTGGATACGCCGGGCCTGCACAAGCCCCGCAATCGTCTGGGTGATTTTATGGTCAAGGTGGTCAACGACACGGTGACCGACGTCGACACCGTCCTGCTGCTGGTGGAGCCGGTGGCCCGCATCGGCATCCCCGAACAGATGCTCATCGACCGCATCAAGCAGTTTGACATGCCGGCCATTCTGGTCATCAACAAGATCGACACAGTGGAAAAGGAGACCTTGCTGGAAGTCATGGCCACCTATGCCGCCGCCTGTGATTTTCTTGCTGTCGTGCCGCTGTCGGCCCGCACCGGCGACGGCGTGCCGCTGCTGGAGGAAGTGCTGCGGGGCCAGTGCTTTGAATCGCCGGCCCTCTTCCCGGAGGACATGATCTCCGACCAGCCGGAACGGCAGCTGGTGGCTGAGATCATCCGGGAAAAGCTGCTTCGGCTGCTCGACAAGGAGATCCCACACGGCATCGCCGTCGAGATCGAGTCTTATGCCGAACGGGACAACAGCGACATTCTGGACATCGGCGCCGTCATCTACTGTGAGCGCAAGAGCCATAAGGGCATCATCATCGGCAAAAATGGCGCCATGCTCAAGCAGGTGGGCGCCCTGGCCCGGGCCGATCTGGAAGAAATGCTGGGCTGCCGCGTCTATCTCCAGCTGTGGGTCAAGATCAAAGAGGGCTGGCGGGATAACCTCAATAATGTCCGCAATTTCGGCTACGACGAACGGATGTAATCCCGCTGCCGCGGCAAGCAAAACTTTACAGGGGTAAGGGCATGGCCGAAGGCGCAAAATGATCTTGAGGTGATCGCTGTGAAGAACGACCTGTGGAGATTATTTGCCGAGACCGGCCTGCCCCAGGCCTGGATGCTTTATAAAAAACTGGAAGAAAGGGAACATCGGGACGGAAAGAGATGAATATCAATGCCGAAGGGATCGTGCTGCGGTCGGTGGATTATAAAGAGAGCGATAAGATCCTGACCGTGCTGACCCGTGACCGGGGCAATCTGACCGTCAAGGCGTCGGGCGCCCGCCGCAGGGGCAGCCGGCTGGCGTCGGGCACCCAGCTTTTCTGCTATTCCGAAATGCGCCTGTATGAGCACGGCGGCCGCTATTCCCTGGACGAATGCGACGTGCGGGCACAGTTTTACGGGCTCAGCCGCGATCTGGAAAAAATGGCGATGGCCAGCTATCTGGCCCAGGTGCTGCTGACCCAGCCCGAGGACGCGCCCCAGAGCGGCGATGTGCTGCGGCTGACCCTCAACAGCTTTTATGCCCTGGAGCAGGGGCTGTACGGCCAGGCGGCCGTCAAGGCCGCCTTTGAGCTGCGGTATATGGCCCTGTGCGGCTACGCGCCCGACCTCTGGGCCTGTGCCCGCTGCGGCGGCAACGATCCGGAGGGGGGCTACATAGATCTGCGCAGCGGACAGATGTGCTGCGCCCGGTGCGGCCGGCCGGCCGGCGGCGCTCTGTTTCTCGACGGGCAGGCCCTGCGCGCCGCCCGGTATATTCTCCGGTGCGACCTCAAGCGCCTCTTTTCCTTCCGGCTGCCGCTGGCTTCCCAGGCGGCACTTTCGGCTTTCTGCGAGGGCTATCTGCTGGAAAAGACCGAGCAGGGCTATAAGACTTTGGATCTTTATAAATCGCTTTTCAGGCGAGAGGAACGATAGAATGAACAACAATGAAACCGCCGCGGCGCCTGCCGCGGAAATGACCATGAAAGAAAAATCCCTCTCCACGCTGGAATATTTCAAGGTGCTGGAGATGCTGGCCGGGCAGGCCCAGACCGGCCAGGCCAAGGAACGGGCCATGGCGCTGCGCCCCTTTGATACCCTGGCCGAGTGCGAACGGGCCCAGCAGCAGTGCGACGACGCCGTCCATCTGATGGGCCTCTACGGCAGCCCTTCGCTGTCGGGGGTCAAGGACGTTTCCGATGCCGTGCGCCGGGCCGAGATGGGCGGCGCGCTCAATCTGGCCGAGCTTCTGCGCGTGGCCGCCCTGCTGCGGGCTGCCCGCAGCACCAAGCATTATCTGGAAAACCAGAAGGAGGAGCGCACCTCCATTGACGGCTACTTCGCCGCCCTCAACGGCAACAAATATCTGGAAGACAAGATCACCGAAGCCGTGATCTCCGAAGAGGAGCTTTCCGACAACGCCAGCGCCCAGCTCTACGACATCCGCCGCCAGATCCGCGCGGCCTCCTCCAAGGTGCGCGAGGTGCTCAACCGCATCGTCTCCTCCACCAGCTATTCCAAGATGCTGCAGGACTCCATCGTCACCCAGCGGGGCGGCCGCTTTGTCGTGCCGGTCAAGGCCGAATACCGGGGGTCCTTCTCCGGCCTGGTCCACGACGTTTCGGCCAGCGGCGCCACCCTCTTCATCGAGCCGTCGGCTGTCGTCGAGCTGAACAACAGCCTCCGGGTGCTGCAGGCCAAGGAGCGTGACGAGATCGACCGCATCCTGGCCGAGCTTTCGGCCGAGGTGGCCGCCTTCGGCACAGCCATCCGCAGCGATTACGACACCCTCTGCACCATCGACTACATCTTCGCCTGCGGCCGTCTGGCCTACAAGCTCAAGGCCGCCCGGCCCCGGCTGCTGGAAAGCGGCCAGACCCGGCTGGTGCGGGCCCGCCATCCGCTGCTCGACCCCGACAAGGCCGTACCCATCGATTTCGCCATCGGCGGCGCGGCCGACACCGTCATCATCACCGGCCCCAACACCGGCGGCAAGACCGTCAGCCTCAAGACCCTGGGCCTTCTGACCCTGATGGCCCAGAGCGGCCTGCAGATCCCCGTGGCGGAGGGCAGCCAGGTGGCCATATGCCGTGCCGTGCTGGCCGACATCGGCGACGAGCAGAGCATCGAGCAGTCGCTGTCCACCTTCTCCTCCCATATGAGCAACATCGTCAAGATCCTGGAGGAGACCGGCCCCGGCGTGCTGGTGCTGATGGATGAGCTGGGTGCCGGCACCGACCCTGTGGAGGGCGCGGCGCTGGCCATCGCCATCATCGAGCGCCTGCGCGCCCAGGGCGCCCGCGTGGCCGCCACCACCCATTACGCCGAGCTGAAAATGTACGCCCTGGAGACCAAGGGGGTCGAAAACGCCTCCTGTGAGTTTGACGTGGCCACGCTGATGCCTACCTATAAGCTGATCTTCGGCGTGCCGGGCAAATCCAACGCCTTCGCCATTTCCGAGCGTCTGGGCATCGACCGCACCATCATCGACGCGGCGGCCGCCAACGTCGACAGCCAGAACAAGCAGTTTGAAGAGGTCATCGCCAAGCTGGAGGAAAAGCGCCAGGCGCTGGAGAGCAAGCTGAGCGAGGCCGAACGGGAGCTGCGGGACGCCCGCGTGGCCAACGAGCAGGCCCAGGCCCATCTGAAGAATCTCGAGCGCGAGCGCGATAAACTGATCATGGATGCCAAGCTCAAGGCGGCCGAGATCCTGGGCCAGGCCAAGCGCACGGCCGACGCCGTGGTCGACGAGGCCAAAAAGCTGCGCACCCAGGCCGGAGAGGGCATCGACGCCAATCTGGCCGCCGCCCGCGCCGCCTTCCGGGGCGAGATATCCAAGGCCGAAAAAGAGGTGGCCGCCACCCGCGTGGAGAAAAAACCCATGCCGCTGCCCCGGGAGCTGAAGCCGGGCGATTATGTGGAGATCGTCCGCACCGGCACCAAGGGCACCGTTCTGGAGGTGACCAAAAACAGCGACACCGTCACCGTGCAGGCCGGTATTCTCAAGCTCAAGGCCAAAAAGAAGGAGCTGCAGCTGCTGCAGGAAAAGCCGGAGGAGACCATCCGCCGCAGTAAGATCTCCCAGACGCCCTCCAGCCCCAAAAACGTCAGCCAGTCCATCGATGTCCGCGGCATGACGGCCGAGGAGGCCATCATGGAGGTCGACCGCTATCTCGACCACGCGACCCGGTTCCACCTGGAGGGAGTCACCATCATCCATGGCAAGGGCACCGGCGTGCTGCGCAGCGCCATTCAGGCCCAGCTCAAGCGGGATCCGCGGGTCAAGAGCTATCGCTCGGGCGTCTATGGTGAGGGCGAGATGGGCGTCACTGTCGTGACGCTGAAAAAATAAAGGCTGCGAGCTGTTTTTAAAAAGAAAAAAAAGGGGATCGGATATGATCGGAATGGGAACGCTTTTCAATACAGCCGCCGTTCTGGCAGGCGGTACGGCGGGCATCCTGCTCAAAAAGGGGCTGCCCGAACGGTTCCGCAAGATCGTTTTTGACGCCGCCGCCACGGCCGTCTTTCTGCTGGGCATTGCCGGCGTGCTGTCGGCCGGCCTGCATGCCGACGAGGGCGGCGCCATTTCCAGCCAGCATATGCTGGTTATGCTTCTGTCGCTGGTGTCGGGCGCCGTGGTGGGCGAGATGCTGCGCATCGACCGGGGCTTTGAAAAGGCTGCCGAATGGATCAAGAAAAAGTTTTCAGGCAGCGGCGACAGCCGTCTGGGAGAAGGTTTTGCCGCCACCACCGTTTTGTTCTGCGCCGGAGCCATGGCCATCGTCGGCGCCATTGAAGACGGCGTGCTGGGCAACCCCACTACCCTTTATACAAAAGGGGTGCTGGACGCTATTTCCGGCGTCATCTTCGGCTCGGTCTACGGCGCCGGCGTGCTGCTGTCGGCCGGCTCGGTGCTGATCTATCAGGGCACGCTGACCCTGCTGGCCAGCCTGCTGGCGCCCTATCTGGGCGACGTCGTGGTCAGCCAGATGTCATTGGTCGGTTCGGCCGTCCTCATGCTGCTGGCCTTCGATATGTGGGGCATCCGCAAGTTCAACGTGGCCAATCTCATCCCGGCCGCCTTCATGCCCCTCGTCTTCAGCCTGCTGGGACGTCTTTTCTGAATCACGTTTTCCGGCCGCTCCGTTAGATAACGGAGCGGCGGATCTTTATTTTTTTATTTTCCATGCAATAAAACGCCTTTCTCGCGCATTGTCCAAGTGACAGGGTGATGAAATTGAACATGATCATGACAAAAAAAGAGACCGGAAACCCGGCCCTCGAGCCGCTGCTGCAGCAGATGGCCGAAGGCAGCACAGAAGCACTGGCAGCTTTTTACGAGGCGACCCGCACAGCCGTTTACGCCTTCGCTCTATCGCTGGCCGGCGAAGGGCATACGGCGGAGGACGTGATGCAGGAGACCTATCTCCGGGCCTGGCAGAGCGCCGGCAGCTATCTTCCCATGGGCAAGCCCATGGCCTGGCTGCTGACCATCACGAAGAATCTGGTGCGTATGAAATACCGGGCCGATGAGGGGCGGCAGGAGCCGCTGGACGATACAATGGCCGTCCCGGGATTTGAATCGGCCAGCGTCGACCGCCTGACCCTGCAGGCGGCGCTGGCCTGCCTGGGAGAAGAGGAACGGCAGATCGTCACGCTGCATGCCATTGCCGGCCTGCGGCACCGGGAAACGGCCGACCTGCTGGGGATGCCGCTGTCGACGGTGCTTTCCAAATATCACCGTGCCCTGTCGAAACTGAAGAAAATACTGAAGGAGGAAGAAAGCCGATGAAAAAACGGGATGTGGAACGAGCGCTGCGCGGCATGGCCGCGCAGGAAACACCCGAAGTCTTAGGCCAGATCCTCCGGACCCTTGGAAAGGAGCAGAGCATGGAACTGACTTTGAAAAAGGATCCTGTGATCCGGATGCCGGATGAACAGGAGAGGGCCGCCCGGCGCGGCGGCCGGACCGGCGGAAAGACGATGGTGAAGCGGATGGGGGCGCTGGCGGCCGCCGTGGCCCTGGTCCTGGCTTTCGGCGCGGCCTATCTGCAGTTCTCCGTGGATTCCGTCATCGATATCGATGTCAATCCCAGCGTGGAGATCCGGATCAACCGCGGCGAGAAGGTGCTGTCGGCCACGGCCCTCAACGAGGACGCCGAGACCGTCCTGCGCGGCATGGATCTCAGGAATGTCGATCTGAATGTGGCCGTCAACGCCATCATCGGGTCGATGCTGAAAAACGGATATCTGACGTCCGCCGGCAACGCCATCTGCGTTTCGGTGGAGAACGAAAACGCCGCCCGCGGTGAGGCGCTGGGTCAAAAGCTGACCGAGGAGATCAACAGCCTGCTGGAAGGCAGCTCGGTCACCGGCCGGGTGCTGACCCGTACGCTGGAAGAAAATGACGAACTGGCCGAACTGGCCCGGGCAAACGGCATTTCGGCGGGCAAGGCGGCGCTGGCACAGCTGGCCGTGGAGCAGAGCGGCGGCAGCCTGACCTTTGAAGCGGCGGCGGCGCTCTCCGTGCGGGAGCTTTGGGCAGCCGCCTATCCCGAAGACGCCGTTTTTCTCTCGCTGGGCGATGCACGCGCGGCGGCCCTGGAGGCGGCCGGGCTGCAGGCGGAGGAGACTGTGTTCGCGGTCGGGCACCTGTACAGAAAAGAGGACCGGTATGTCTATGCGCTCAAGCTGCTGACGGCCGAAGCGAAATATGACTGCCTGGTCGACGCCCTGGACGGGCAGGTGCTGGAGCTGGCCCACGATCCGCTGGAGCAGAACACGCTGCCGGCGCCCGGCAGCGTCATCAGCGGAGAAGAGGCGCTGGCCGCAGCCTGTGCCGACGCCGGCGTGCAGGCGTCGGGCGTCACACTGAAAAAATGCGAGCTGGATACCGACGACGGCCGGTGGATCTACGAGATCGAGTTCAGAGCGGGCGGCATGGAATACGAGTATGAGATCGACGCCCAAAGCGGCGCCGTGCTGGAACGGGAGAGCGACCCGGAGGAGTCCGCGCCGGCTGCAGCCGATGTCATCGGGCAGGAAAAGGCCCTGGCGGCGGCTTGTGCCGACGCCGGCGTGCAGGCGTCGGGCATCACGCTGAAAAAATGCAAGCTGGATACCGACGACGGCCGGCAGGTCTATGAGATCGAATTCAAGGCTGGCCAGAGCGAATATGAATACAAGATCGACGCCCGGAGCGGCGCCGTGCTGCGCAGCGAAAATCACCGGCATGATGACCGGTGACGGATCGGCGGCATAAACAGCAGGAAAAGACCTCCCGGCGCGGGAGGTCTTTTTTGCAGAATACAGATTGACAATCATCGATGTTTATGCTATGATGATGCCGTTCAAAGATCGATGTATATCGATGGGTCGCGCGCTGACCCAAAGACCGGAGAAAGGCGGAAAGTATGGAAGATTACAAACGGGAGGCCGAGATATTCCGGGCGCTGGGCGATGAGAACCGGCTGCGTATCCTGGGGATGCTGCGGGACGGCGAGAAATGCGCCTGCCGGCTGCTGGAAGCGCTGGGCATCGGGCAGCCCACCCTGTCCCACCATATGAAGATCCTGTGCTCTACCGGGCTGGTGCGGGCGCGGAAAGAGGGCCGGTGGGTCCATTATTCCATCGATCCCGCGGGACGTGTAGCCTGGCTGCAGCGCTTTGTCGAGCTGACCGACATGGAAGAGCGGTCGATCCTCTGCGGCTGCCGGGACGGGGCGGAAGATCCAAAGAAAGACGAAAAGGCGGTATAGCGACATGGAAAAAATCAAGCTTTACGTATTGACCGGGTTCCTGGGCTCAGGCAAGACGACGATGCTGCTCAACCTTCTGGAGCACATCGGTCGGGAGAAAAAGATCGGTATCATTCAGAATGAATTCGGCAAGCTGTCCATCGACGGCGATATTATCCGCCGGGGCGATATTGAGATGGTCGAGATCGCCCGCGGGTCGATCTTCTGCTCCTGCCTCAAGCTCAATTTCGTTCAGGCGCTGGCCGAAATGAGCCGGAAGGGGCTGGACTGCCTCTTTGTGGAAAGCTCCGGCCTGGCCGATCCCTCCAACCTGCAGGAGATCCTGGATGCCGCGGCCGTGCTGTGCGGCGGCGAGCAGCCCTATACGCTGGCCGGCACCATCTGCCTGGTGGACGGCGTTGATTTCCTCACCGACGCCCAGGAGCTGGAGACCGTCCGGCGGCAGATCATCCACTGCAACATCGCCCTGCTCAACAAGCGCGACCTCATCGACGACGCCCGCGCAGCCGAGGTCACGGCGGAGATCCGGCGGCTCAACGACCGCTGTCTGATCGTCGAAACGGTGGACGGCGTCATCGAGCCTGCCCTGCTGGAGCAGGACCTGACCGATTTCCCCTGGGCGGCCTGCGAGGATACCACCAATACGGCCGACACCAAGCCCAAGACCTTTTCCATCGAATTCGACGGCGGCGTGGAGCGGGAAAAGCTGACGGCTTTCCTGCGGGCCGTGCTGGGCGACAGCTACCGCATCAAGGGCTTCTGCCTGGCGGACGGCGCGTGGCAGCAGGTCGATGTGGTGGGCGACCGCATCGATTACAAGCCCTGCGGCGACATGGGCGTGTCGAGACTCATCTTTATCTCCCGGGTGGGCATCCGCCTGATACGCGAGATCAACGACGCCTGGGAGCAGATCGTCGGGCTGCCGGTGCGGCTCAAAAACTGAGGAAAGGGCATCTATATGGAAATTCAGGTGATCGGCATGGGGTGCGACAAATGCGACACCCTCTATAAAAACACATTGGAAGCGCTGGACCGCCTCAAGGTGCAGGCTGATGTCCGCAAGGTGGAGGACCTGGTGGATATCGTCCGGCTGGGGGTCATGACAGCCCCCTCGCTGATGATTGACGGGCGGCTGGTAGTCAGCGGCAGCGTCGCTTCGGTGGACACGGTGGCAGGCTATATCCGCAGGGCCATGCGCTGAAGAGAAAACAGATACGGAGAAATTTACAAGGCTTTTACAGAAAATACGACAAAGACTTGTGAAAATGCACGAAAAACACGGCATATAAACGCAGATCCTTTAGGCTTTTGCCATTTTTCCGGATTGCTTATTGATTTTTTCGGACATTTCTGTTAAGCTAATTCTTGTCAGTATGGGAATTGCCCATAAGGGAAAGCGAGGACTTTATATGTTTTCTAAGGAAATCACCGTCAACAATCAGGTTGGCCTGTATGCCAGACCGGCTACATTCTTTATTCAGAAAGCCAACGAATACAAGAGCACCATCATGGTCGAGAAAGAAGAGCGCAAGGTCAATGCCAAGAGCCTGCTGGGCGTCCTGTCTTTGGGCATCACCAGAGGCACGGCCATCACCATCTCCGCCGAGGGCGCCGATGAGGAAGAGGCCGTCAATGCCCTGTGCGATCTGATCGCATCGAATTTTGGCGAATAATCAAGCTTTGTGAAGGAAAACGCCGCATGGGGACATGCGGCGTTTTTTAGCTTTATGATACGCAAGTGCAAGGAGGGGATCGGTTGGAATTCGAGCAGCTCAAGCAGAAAGCCCACGACCTGCCGCGGACGCCGGGCGTCTATATCATGAAAGACAAGACGGGCACCATTATTTACATCGGCAAGGCCAAATCGCTGCGCAGCCGCGTCAGCCAGTATTTTGCCAATCTGGCTTCCCACACGGCCAAGACGCGGCAGATGGTCTCACGCATCGATTCCTTTGAAACGATCTTTGCCGACAGCGAGTTCGAAGCGCTGCTTTTGGAAAATACGCTGATCAAAAAGCACAAGCCCAAATACAACATCCTGCTCAAGGATGACAAGGGCTACCCTTTCGTGGCCATCGGCAAGGGGGAGTATCCCCGGTTTTCCATCGAATCGGCCGTCAAGGACCGGGATCTGGAATATTTCGGCCCCTATGGCGCCCGCGGCTCGGCCAAGGCGGCCATCGAGATGCTGCAGCAGACCTTTCTGCTGCCCACCTGCGCCCGGGTCTTTCCGCGGGATATCGGCAAAGACCGCCCCTGCCTGCGCTACCAGATGAAGAAATGCTGCGGCGTCTGCACGGGCAAGGTATCGCCCGAGGAATACGGCGCGCTGATCGACCAGTGCCGCAGCCTGCTCAAGGGCAATGATAAAGACCTGGAAAAGCAGCTGACAGCCGATATGGAGCGCTATGCCGAGGCCCTGGAATTTGAAAAGGCCGCCGCCTGCCGCGACCGCATCCGCAACCTGCAGAAGATGGGCCTGCGGCACACGGTCACCGGCGGACGCCTGTCCGACCGGGACGCCCTGGCTTACGTCACCCGCGGCAGCCGGGCCTGCATTTCGCTGCTCTCCTTCGTGCAGGGCAATCTGATCGATAAGAAAGTCACGTTCTTCGACGGCCTGGAAGAAAACGATATGCCGGACGCCGTCGAGAGCTATATCAAGCAGTATTACGGCATTTTTCAAAGCGCGCCGAGGGAGGTCTGCCTGGCGGCGCCGCTGGAAGACACGGCGCCGCTGGAGGAATATCTTTCCGGTCTGCGGGGCAGCCGGGTGGAGATCACCTGCCCCCAGCGCGGCGAGCGCCTGCGGCAGGTGCGGCTGGCCGAAAGCAATGCCCGGCTGGAGCTGGAAACGCTGGAGAAGCGGGAGCAGAAGTCGAAAAAGCTGCTGGAGCTGCTGCGGGACGCCCTTTCCATGGACCGCCTGCCGGAGCGCATCGAGGCCTTTGATATCTCCAACACGGCCGGCGACCTGCCGGTGGCCTCCATGACCGTCTTTGTCGGCGGCAAGGCCAGCAAAAAAGATTATAAAAAATACAAGATCAAAACGGCGGCCGGCGGCGACGACTACGGCGCCATGGCCGAGGTGCTGGGCCGGCGGCTCGACCGGGCACTGGCCGGCGACGCCGGATTTCTGCCGCTGCCCGACCTCTTTCTGATCGACGGCGGACAGGGCCAGACCCAGATGGCCGCCGGGCAGCTGCAGGCGCGGGGCCTGGATATTCCCGTCTGCGGCATGGTCAAGGACGACCATCACCGCACGCGGGCGCTGGTGGGGGCCGACGGCCATGAGATCGGCCTGCGGGCCACGCCGCCGCTGTTTGCCTTGATCGGCCGCATCCAGGAGGAGACCCACCGCTTCGCCATCGAGTATCACCGGGAGCAGCGGAGCCGCGAGATGCGCCGCAGCCAGCTGGACGGCATCGCCGGCCTGGGGCCCCAGCGGCGCAAAAAACTGCTGGACCGCTTCGGCACCATCCGGGCCATCCGGGCCGCCGACCTGGAAGAGCTGGCCGCCGTCGTGCCGCGCGGCGTGGCGGAGAATATCAAAAGAAAGTTTGGTGAAGAAGATGCGGATCATCAGCGGACGCCTGCGGGGCAAGCGGCTGACGCCGCCCCGGGGCATGACGACCCGGCCGACCACCGATAAAGTCAAAGAATCGGTTTTTAATATCCTGCAGTTCGATCTGGCCGGCGCGCGGGTGCTCGACCTGTTTGCCGGCTCCGGCCAGCTGGGGCTGGAAGCCCTTTCCCGGGGCGCCGCGGCCTGCGATTTCGTCGAACAGGACCGGGCGGCCGCCCAGGCCGTGGAGAGCAATATCCGGGCCTGCGGACTGACCGGCGCGGAGGCCCGCCTGCACCGGGGCGACGCCTTCGCCTTTGCCGCCGCCCAGCCCCGGGGACGCTACGACATCATCCTGCTCGATCCGCCCTACGGTGGCGCGCTGCTGCGCCGTGCGCTGGAGACCATCGCGCAGTTTGACATCCTGTCGGAGGATGGTATAATACTTTGTGAAAAAGCGCCCGAAGACGAGATCACGCCGCTGCCGGCGGGATATATCTGCCAGCGGGAGTATAAATACGGGCAGATCATGCTGTGCAAGATCGTCCGGGAGGGGGAAGAAGCATGAAGATCGCCGTTGTGCCCGGCAGTTTTGACCCGCTGACCTGCGGCCATATCGACCTGGTGCGCCGGGCGGCGCTTCTGTTCGACCGGGTCTATGTGGTGGCCATGATCAACGACCAGAAGACCTATACCTTCACTGCCGGCGAACGCCTGGATATCCTGCGCTGCGACCTGGCCGGCATGGAAAATGTCAGCGTTGAATTTTACGGCGGCATGCTGTATGATTATCTGGCGGAAAAGGGGGCCTGCGCCGTCGTCAAGGGCATCCGCAGCCCCGAAGATACCGAATACGAGATCCTGATGGCTGATTACAACCGGGAGCATTGTCCGGCGGCCGATACCATTCTGCTGCCGCCCCGGCACGGATTTGAAAAGATCAGCTCATCTTACGTCAAGGAACGCTGCCGCCGCCGGCTGTCGCTGGAAGGCTTTGTGTCGCCGCGCACGGCGCAGCTGCTGGAGAAAAAAATGGAGGATGAAAAATGGCTGGAAACGTAATAGACGAACTGGTAAACACCCTGTATGAGACCATCGACGATGCCCCGGCGGTGCCGCTGAGCAGCAAATGCATCATTGAACGGGAAAAGGCGCTGGATATCCTGGAGGAGATCCGGGCCAACCTGCCCAACGAGCTGAAAATGGCCAGCGAGATCGTCGAAAAGCGCAACGATTTCATCTCGGCCGGCAAGCGGGAATACGACACCAAGCTCAAGCAGGCGGAAGAAATGGCCAAGCAGAAGCTCAACGACCACGACCTGGTCATCGAGGCCCGCAAGCGGGCGGCCGAGATCATCGCCAATGCCGAAAGCCGCTCCAAGGAGCTGATGCGCGCCGCCGCCTCCTACTGCGACGACGCCATGAAGCGCACCGAGGTCTCGGTGGATCAGACGCTGGAGCAGGTCAAGAGCACCCGCGCCCAGTTCCTGGCCGCCATGAAGGAATATAATAACAAATGATCCGGTGAGGGAAAATGTAAACGCCCCTCTGCCGCAGGCCGCATCGGCCGGGCAGAGGGGCGTTTTTTGGAATCAAAAATCGAACATATGTTTTTAATTTTGAAAAACCGTGAAAAATGCCAAAAAAAGGCGATTTGCACAGCGGAAAAATTCACAAACAGCTATTGCAAATTTGATAACCCATCGTTATAATAAAAATATGTAAACCCATTTTGGGGCGATTGGTGCAACTTGGTGGAAATCAGGGGGGAGGCGCGGCCGGTGAGAGGCGAATATCTGCATTCCGTCGACGCCAAGGGCCGCATGATCTTTCCGGTCAAGCTCCGTGAGGAGCTGGGCGACGGTTTCGTCATTTTCAAAGGGCTGGACGGCTGCATCTGCGTGTATTCCAGGCAGGACTGGGAAGCCTTTGAGCAGAAGATCGCCGCGCTGCCCGTGGCCAAAGCCCGCAAGCTGCAGCGGTTTTATTCGGCCAATTATCCCTGCGAGCCCGATGCCCAGGGCCGTATCCTGATCCCTCAGAGCCTGCGGGAATATGCCGGTATCCGCAAGGACGTGATCGTGGCCGGCATCCAGAAACGCGCTGAGATCTGGGACGTTGACCGCTGGCGCGCCTATAACGAAAAGGTGACCAGCGACGAGATCGCCGAACTCATGCAGGAGGAGGAGCTTTGAGTATGGAATTCGCACACGTCCCCGTCCTGTCTGCGGAATGTATGGACGGGCTGCACATTCGTCCCGACGGCATTTATGTGGACGGCACCACCGGCGGCGGCGGGCATTCCAGCCTGATCGCCCGGCAGCTTTCGGAGGCCGGACGCCTGATCTGCATCGACCGGGACGACGACGCGCTGGCGGCCGCCCGGCAGCGGCTGGCACCGCTGGGAAAGAATATAACCTTTGTTAAAAACAATTTTAGCAGAATTCTCGACGTTTTAAAAGACCTTGAGATCGAAAAAATCGACGGGATCCTGTTTGATTTGGGCGTGTCCAGCTATCAGCTGGACAACGGCGAGCGGGGCTTTTCCTATATGGCCGACGCGCCGCTGGATATGCGCATGGACCGCCAGCAGGCGCTGACGGCCCGGGAGGTGGTCAACACCTACAGCCGGGAGGACCTGCGCCGCATCCTCAAGGACTACGGCGAGGAACGCTACGCCGGCCCCATCGCGGCGGCCATCTGCCGCCGGCGGGAGGAGGCCCCCATTGAAACGACGATGGAGCTGGCCGACCTGGTGCGGAGCGCCATGCCTGCCGCCGCCCGGCGGGAAAAGCAGCATCCGGCCAAGCGCACCTTCCAGGCCGTCCGCATCGAAGTCAACGGCGAACTGGAGGCCGTGGCGTCGGCCGTGCGCGATTCGGTGAGCTGCCTGGCTCCCGGCGGGCGCATTGCCGTCATCTCCTTCCATTCGCTGGAGGACCGCATCGTCAAGCGGGCCTTTGCCGAGCTGGCGCAGGGGTGCACCTGCCCCAAGAGCTTTCCGGTGTGCGTCTGCGGCAACAAGCCCAAGATCCGCCTGGTCTCCCATGGGGTGATCACGGCGTCCCCGGAAGAACTGGAAAACAACCCCCGGTCCCGCAGCGCCAAGCTGCGCGTGGCCGAGAAATTATAAACGCATCTGCGGCGGCGCCGCAGGATCAGGAAAAAAAGGCCGGAAGGCCTCGACGGAAGGCCCGGGCCGGGCCGGAAAGGTGTGAAAACAGTATGGCGATGACAGCACATGCGGCCGACACCGCATATACAGCCGCGTATCCCGCGGCAGCGGAGCTCACGGCTCTGCCCGAAAACAAGCAGATCCGCCGTCCGGTACCCAAACGGACGCCCTATTTCAAATATGCCCTGCTTTGCGCCTGCGTGTTCGCCGCGCTGATGGCCATCCTGCAGAGCTACGACCGGGTCAACACGCTCACCACCCAGGCGGCGGCCAAGGAAAGCGAGCTGGCCGCCCTGGAGAGCGACGGAAACGCCCTCAACGCCAAGAAAGAGCAGCGCTTCAATCTGACCTATGTGGAGGATGTGGCCGTCAACCAGCTGGGTATGGTCAAGCTGGATAAGAACCAGATCACCTATGTGGCCATTTCCAATCCCGAGAAAATCACCGTTGCCGGCAGTGAGCCGGCGGAAAGCGCCTCGGGCCTGGTCGCGGGCATCGTGAAGAGCTTCAATGCCGTGGCGGAATATCTCAACTGAAGCGGCGATATAAATGAATGCGGCCCGGTGTGCGCAGCACACGCGGCGCTGCCGAGCAGCAGATTCAAGGAGTAAGGAGGGGCCTGTGCCTTTCCTTGCTCCGGTTTTTTCATGGAATATCCTCGGAGGAACTATGCAGAGAAAAGCCGACAGCAGCATGCGCAAGCGTCTGCTTCTGATCGCCGTGGTTTTCGGCGTGTTGTGTTTTATCGTTCTGGCCGGCAAGATCTTCTATCTGCAGGTCGTGAAGTATGAAGAATACCAGCAGAGGGCCATCAGCCAGCAGACCCGCGACAAGGTCATTCCGGCCAGCCGCGGCACCATTTACGACCGCACCATGAAGCCGCTGGCCATCAGCGCCGATACCGAGATGGTCACGATCGAAGCGTCGAAGATCGAAGACGACAGCTTGATCCCCGTCATCGCCGAAAATCTCAGCGCCATTCTGGAGTTGGACTATGACGAAGTGCTGGCCAAGGTGGAGGCCAAGGCCACCTATGCCGTCGTCAAGCGCAGCGTCGAAAAGGACGTGGCCGACCAGGTGCGGGCTTTTTGTGATGCGTACGACCTCGATTCCGTGATCTATATGGTCAGCGATACCACGCGGTATTATCCCTACGGCAATTTCCTGTCTCACACGCTGGGCTTTGTCGGCACCGACAACCAGGGCCTCTACGGCCTGGAGGCCCGGTATGACGATGAACTGAGCGGCGTCGACGGCCGCGTCATCAAGGCGGCCAATTCCCAGGGCGGTGAAATGCCCTTTGACTATGAGATGTATTATGAGGCCCAGGACGGCAACAGCCTGATCCTGACTGTCGACGAGGTCATTCAGCATTATCTGGAAAAGAATCTGGAAATGGCCTATGCCGACAACAAGGTCGCCGACCACGTCACCGGCATCGTGATGGACGTCAATACCGGCGCCATTCTGGCCATGGCCAACAAGCCGGATTTCGACCTCAACAGCCCGTTTGCGCTGACCGATGAGGAACTGCAGAAGCAGATCACGGCCCTGGCGGAAAAGAAGAAGGTGGAAGAGAGCCAGCTGACCGACGACGACCGCAAGCAGGCCCGCAGCGACGCGCTGACCTCCAAATGGCTCAACAGCGCCGTCACCTACGCCTATTATCCCGGTTCCACCTTCAAGATCCTCACGGCGTCGATGGCGCTGGAGGAGAAGCTGGTATCTGTGAACTCCACGTTTTATTGCCCCGGCTACAAGCAGGTGGACACCTGGAAGATCAGCTGCTGGAAGCGGGCCGGCCACGGCGCCGAGACGCTGGTGGACGCCATCAAGAACTCCTGCAACCCGGCCTTTATGGAAATCGGCGCCACACTGGGCAAATCCAATTTTTATAAATACTTCAAGGCCTTTGGCCTGAATGAAAAGACCGGTATCGATCTGCCGGGCGAGTCCAACGGCAATATCTGGGCCTATGACGATATGAGCGTCGTCGACCTGGCCGTTGCCAGCTTCGGCCAGAACTTTGAGATCACCCCCCTGCAGCTGATCACGGCCGTTTCGGCTGTGGCCAACGGCGGATACCTGGTCACGCCCCACATGGTCGATTCCATCATCGATGCCGACGGCAATACCGTATGGTCATCGGAGACGAACGTGGTGCGGCAGGTCATCTCCCAGGAGACCTCCGAGCTGATGAGCGATATTCTGGAACAGGTCGTTTCCTCGGGCACCGGCAAAAACGCCTATGTGGCCGGCTACCGTGTGGCCGGTAAGACCGGTACCACCGAAAAGATCGCCAAGCAGAACCAGACCGGCCGCGACGACCTGCGTGTTTCCTCCTTCATCGCCTTCGCGCCGGCCGACGATCCCCAGATCGCCGTGCTCATCCTGCTCGACGAACCCACTGTGCAGCCGGTCACCGGCGGCATCACCGTCGCGCCGGTCATCAAGCGCATCATGGAAGACGTGCTGCCCTATCTGGAGATCGAGCCGGTCTATACCGAAGAGGAACAGCAGAAGCTGGATACCACGGTGCCCGCCATGGTGGGCATGACGGCGGCACAGGCCCGTTCGGCGGCCCAGAGCGCCGGCCTTTCGGTGCGTACCGTGGGCGAGGGTGACGTGGTCACCGACCAGGTGCCGGCCTACTCCGCCACTGTTTCCCGCTCGTCGACCGTGGTGCTGTATCTGGGCGGCGAGGCGCCGGAAGAAACGGTCGTCGTACCCGATCTCACCGGCCTGAGCGTATCCCAGGTCCGCAGCCGGCTGTCGGCACTGGGCCTCTATTATCGCAGCTCCGGCACAGAATACGGTTCGGCCGGCCTGGTGGCCCGCCGACAGGATGTGGCGGCCGACACCGAAGTGGCAAAGGGTACCGTGATCACGGTGGAGTTCAGCGATCTGAGCCAGAGGGCGGAATGAGAAGGCCATGAAAATAAGATAAAATCACAGAAAACTGTAGGAAAAATACAGCGTGCGTGATAGAATATCAGAGAAACAGAGAAAATCCCAAGAGAAGCAAGGAGAGGGTTGTCATGAAGCTTTCTGAACTGCTGTGCGGCGTGGACGTCGTTGCGCTTCACGCCGATCCGGAAACGGAGATCCCGTCGGTCTGCTACGATTCCCGGGCGGCCGTTCCCGGGTGTCTGTTCGTCGCTGTGCGCGGCTACCAGACTGACGGCCATAAATATATCCGGAACGCGTGGGAGAAGCAGGCGGCGGCCGCCGTCGTGGAGGAGATGCCCCACGACTGCGATATCCCCTGCGTTGTGGTGCGGGACAGCCGACGGGCGCTGGCCCAGATCTCGGCAGCCTATTTCGGACATCCCGAGCGCAAGGTGCCCATCATCGGCGTCACAGGTACCAACGGCAAAACGACAGTGACCAACCTGGTCAAGGAGATCCTGGAACGCGGCGGCGCCAGGTGCGGCCTGATCGGCACCAACGGCAACCGCATCGGCGACCGTGAGCTGCACACCGACCGCACAACGCCGGAGTCCTACGAGCTTTTCAAGCTGTTTGCCGAAATGACCAAAGAAGGATGCGACTATATCATCATGGAGGTATCCTCCCATTCGCTGGCCCTCGACAGGGTCTACGGCATCGGGTTCCATACGGCCGTCTTCACCAACCTCACCCAGGATCATCTGGATTTTCACGGCACCATGGAGGCATATGCCCAAACCAAGGCCATGCTCTTTGACCGGTGCACCCATTCGGTCGTCAATGCCGACGACCCCTACGCGGCCGTGATGCTGGGCGGCAGCTGTGCCGACCACCGGACCTTTTCCACCCGGGACAGCGGCGCCGATTACTATGCCCATCATATCGAGCTGGGCATCGGCGGCGTCGATTTCGACCTGACCTGCGGCGGCAGTACCCATCGGGTGCATCTGGGGATCCCGGGAATGTTCTCGGTCTATAACGCGCTGGCCGCCATCGGCTGCTGCGTTTCGCTGGGAATTCCCGTGCAGACGGTCATCGATCGGCTGGCGCTGGCCCACGGAGTCAAGGGGCGGGCGCAGGTGGTGCCCACCGGCACCGACTATACCGTGCTGCTCGACTATGCCCATACGCCCGATGGCGTGGAGAACATCCTCAAAGCCGCCCGCGGCTTTGCCAGAGGGCGGGTCATCGCCCTGTTCGGCTGCGGCGGCGACCGTGACCGCACCAAGCGTCCCATCATGGGCCGCATCGCCGGCAGCCTGGCCGATTTCTGCGTGGTCACCAGCGACAATCCCCGCACCGAGGCGCCCATGGCGATCATTGAAGACATTCTGCCCGGCGTGCGGGAAAGCGGCGGCGCATTTATCGTCGTCGAAGACCGGCGCGCCGCCATCCGCCAGGCCCTCTCCATGGGGCAGGCCGGAGACGTGATCGTGCTGATGGGCAAGGGCCACGAGGATTATCAGGAGATCAACGGCGTCAAGCACCATCTGGACGAATACGAAGAAGTCATGGCTTATTATCAGAAATAAGCTGAAAAAGCCGCAAAAGGCGCGGAAGGAATAAGAAGCGGGCGTGTCCCGCGGGGGGTAAACAAATGAAAACTATATTGTTCGGCGCGGCCGCCGCGTTGGCCGTCGCGCTGCTGATCGGCAGACCGCTCATCGGCATGCTGCGGCGCATGAAATTCGGCCAGAAGATCCTGGAAGACGGTCCCACCTGGCATATGAACAAGCAGAATACGCCCACCATGGGCGGCCTGATCTTCATTCTGGCCATACTGGTGCCCGTGCTCGTCTGTCTGCCGGCCATGATCAGCACCGGTGAATACCGTCCGCTGCTCATGCTGGCGCTGTCGCTGGTCTTCGGCGCCATCGGTTTCATTGACGACTACACCAAGATCAAAAAGAAGCAGAACAAGGGCCTGACGGCCGGACAGAAGCTGCTGCTGCAGCTGGCCGCCGCGGCGCTTTTCATCACCGTCATGCGGGTGATGGGCTATCTGGAGCCGGTTTTGTACATCCCCTTTATCGCTCTTTCCATCGACCTGCCCTGGATCGTTTATCTGCTCTTTGCCGTTTTCGTCATCGTCGGCTGTGACAATGCCGTCAATCTGACCGACGGCATCGACGGACTGTGCGCCAGCGTCACGGCGGTGGTGGCCGCCTTCTTCACGGCGGTCTTCCTTTGGGCCGGCAGCCCGGCCCGCCTCTTTTCGGCGGCGCTGCTGGGCGGTCTGCTGGGCTTTTTGTGCTTTAACCGTTTTCCGGCAAAAGTGTTTATGGGTGATACAGGCTCGCTCTTTCTGGGCGGCGCCGTCTGTGCCATGGCCTTTGCCTGCAATATGCCGGTCATACTCATTCCGGTGGGCATCATATATATCGTCGAAACGCTGTCGGATATTATCCAGGTGGTCTATTTCAAGGCGACCCATGGCAAGCGCTTCTTCAAAATGGCCCCCATCCATCATCATTTTGAAATGTGCGGCTGGAGCGAGCGCAAGATCGTCGCCGTTTTCAGCGCCGTCACCGTTCTGACCTGCGTTCTGAGCTATATCGGCATTGTCCGGTAAGCGGCGCGGGGGTTCTGTTTGCCCGGAGGTGTTTCCATGGCTGTCCTGCATAAAGATACCGAGGTCCGCAGCCGCGAGATCCTCGAAAAACCCAAAAAAAAGTTTTCGGGCATTGACGAACCCTTCACCGTTCTGGTGCTTCTTCTGCTGCTCATCGGTCTGGTCTGCCTGTATTCGGCCAGTTATGTGACAGCCCTGCACAAGACGGGAGATTCCACTGCCTATATTGTCAAGCAGCTCAAATTCGCGCTGGCCGGCGTCGCGGTCATGTTTGCCGCTTCCCGGTTTGATTATCATAAACTGCATTATCTGGCCATACCGATGATGGTGCTCTCCACGGCGCTGCTGGCCTCCATCAAAATCGTGCCCGCCATCTGGGAGACACGCAACCAGGCTACCCGATGGATCAATCTGGGAGTGTCCTTTCAGCCCTCCGAGATCACCAAGTTTGCCTTTATCCTCTTTTTTGCCAGCTGGGCCACCATTCAGGGGACCAAGAAGATGAAGCGCTTCCAGTACGGCATCCTGCCTTTTGCGATCTGCACGGGCGTCACGGCCATCATGCTCAGCTGGCAGCCCCATCTGTCGGCCACTGTCACCATCGCCGGCATCGGCGCCGTCATCGTCTTTCTGGGCGGCGCCAGCGTGTTCTGGTTCGTGCTGATGGGTTTTGGCGGCGCGGGGCTGGTGTGGTATTATCTCCAGACCCATCCTTACGCATGGACCCGCATCCAGGTTTGGCTCGACCCGTTCATCGATTTTCGGGATAAGGGCTGGCAGGGGGCGCAGTCGCTGATCACCATCGCCAGCGGCGGCATCTGGGGCCTGGGCCTGGGGCAGGGCCGGCAGAAGCATCTGTATCTGCCGGAGCCGGCCAACGACTTTATCTTTTCGGTCATCTGCGAGGAGCTGGGCTTCGTCGGCGCGGCCGTCATCCTGCTGCTCTTTGCCGCACTGATCCTGCGCGGCTACTACATCGCTTCCAAGGCGCCGGATAAATTCGGCACGCTGCTGGTGGCCGGCATCATTTCGCAGATCGCCATTCAGACCATCTTCAACATCGGCGTCGTTTCGGGCCTGCTGCCGGTCACCGGCGCGTCCCTGCCCTTCTTCAGCTACGGCGGCACCTCGCTGCTGATGCTGCTGGGCGAAATGGGCATCGTGCTGGCCGTTTCCCGGCGCATCCCGCCCGACGACAAAAAGAAATAAGCTGCGAGGGGAGAGAGCTATGAAGATCATTTTTGCCGGCGGCGGCACGGCGGGGCACGTCAACCCGGCACTGGCCATCGCCGATTATATGAAAAAGAAAGATCCCGGCTGCGCCATCGCCTTTTCGGGCGGCACTGGCGGCATTGAGGAACGGCTGGTGGGCCGGGCCGGCTATCCCATTTATACATTTCCGCTGTCGGGTCTGTCGCGCAGCATGAGTCCTGCCGGCCTGCGCAGGAATATCGGCGCCGTGAAAAATACAGTTTCGGCCATTTCGGCGGCCAAAAAGATCATTCGCCAGCAGAAGCCCGATATCGTGGTGGGCACCGGCGGCTACGCCTGTTTTCCCATGGTCTATGCGGCGCACCTCTGTGGCGTCCGCACGGCCATGCTGGAGGTCAACGCCACCCCCGGCGTCGCCCTGCGCCAGCTGGCCAAAAAGGCCGACTGCGTCATGGTCAGCTTTGAAGAAACGGCTGCCTTTTTCAAAGACACAAAAAAAGTGGTCTACACCGGCAGCCCCGTGCGGCAGGAGCTGATCGACGGGGTGGGCAAGCCTCACGCCAAACTCTTTGACAACGACAAGCCCACGGTGCTGTGTTTCTGGGGCTCGGTGGGCGCCATGTATATGAACAAAAAGATGGAGGAATTCGTCAGCCTGCTGGCGGAAGACGGCAGCTTCAACCTGATCCAGGCCGCCGGCCGGGCCAACTATCAGTGGATGCCCGGTGAGATCCGCGACCGCGGCGTTGATCTGGACCACTGCGGGAATATCCGTCTGACCGAATATATTTACGATATGGCCGATGTGATGAATGCCAGCGACCTGGTCATCTGCCGGGCCGGCGCCAGCACACTGGCCGAGGTCTGTGCCTGCGGCAAGCCTTCCCTCATTGTACCTTCGCCCTATGTGGCCGACAATCACCAGGAGAAAAACGCCCGGGCGCTGGAGCGTGCCGGGGCGGCGGTGGTCGCGCTGGAGCAGGAGGTGGACGGCGCCGGGCTGTTCCGGCAGGCCAAGGCGCTGCTGGACGACCGTGCCGCGCTGGCCGAGATGGGCCGCAGGGCCCGGAGCCTGGCAAAATACGACGCCCTCGACCGGATTTACGCGGCCATCGTCGATACGGTGGGATAAAGGCGCTTTTATCCGCACGGTGCATGCACCATAATGTCTGTTCTTTCATAGAATGTCGTAGCCTTTGAAGCTTGCTTAGGCAATCGAGCGAAAGGACGGATCGTCATGGGTCTATTGAAGATACGGGGCGGCAGGCCCCTGGAAGGCACGGTGGAGATCAACGGCGCCAAGAACAGCGTACTGCCCATTCTGGCCGCCACGCTGATCAACGGCGGCGTCAACGTGCTGCATAACTGTCCCGACCTGCGGGACGTGGCTTCGGCCATCCAGATCCTGGAGCATCTGGGCTGCAGGGTCAGCCGGGAGGGAAAGACGGTCATTGTCGATTCTTCGGTGGTCGACCGCTGCGATGTGCCCGACCGGCTGATGCGGGAAATGCGATCGTCGGTCATCTTTCTCGGCCCCATCATTGCCCGGTGCGGCGAGGCGCTGCTGCATACGCCGGGAGGCTGCGAACTCGGTCCGCGGCCCATCGACCTGCATCTCGACGCGCTGACCCGGCTGGGCGTATCCATACGCCGGGAGGGCGGGGCCATCCGGTGCAAGGCCGGCGACATGCGGGGGCGAGATATCCTGCTGGCTTTTCCCAGCGTCGGCGCCACCGAAAATATCATGCTGGCCGCCACGGCGTGCCGGGGCGTCACCCGCATCATCAACGCGGCGCGGGAGCCGGAGATCGAAGATCTGCAGCAGTTTCTGCGCAAGACGGGCGCCGCCTGCCGCGGCGCCGGTGAAAGCGAGATCACGGTCACGGGCGGGCCCACGGCCTTCGATACTGAACACCGCATCATGCCCGACCGCATTGAGGCGGCTACCTATCTGTGCGCGGCGGCGGCAGCCGGCGGGGATCTGACCCTGCGGAACTGCCAGCCGGCCCATTTTGGGACAGTCATTGAAAAGCTTTCCGACGGCGGCGCCGAGATCACCGCCCGGGGCCGTACGGTGCGCATCCGCGTCCGGGAGCGGCTGCGGGCCATGCCGCTGGTGCGCACCATGCCCTATCCGGGCTTTCCCACCGACGGGCAGTCTCAGCTGATGGCGGCCGCCTGTACGGCAGCCGGAACGACGGTCTTTCAGGAGAGCATTTTTGAAAACCGCTACCGCCATGTGGGCGAGCTGGAGCGCATGGGGGCCAGGATCCGGGTCAGCGGGCGCATTGCCGTCGTCGACGGCGTCGAGCGTCTCCACGGCGCGCAGATGCAGGCCACCGACCTGCGGGGCGGCGCCGCTATGGTCATCGCGGCGCTGGCAGCCGAAGGGGAAAGCACCATCGGGGCCATCGAACATATCGACCGCGGCTACGAACATATCGAACGGGTGCTTTCCGGCGTCGGCGGTCAGATCGAGCGCGTCCGGCGGGAAGCGCCGGAAAAGAACGATACATAACAGGAAGTAAAACGATCGGGTGATTTGAATTGAGCAGACCCAGGCCATACAAACAGGCAAAGCGGAATCGAAGGCGCAGAAAGCGAAGCTTCAGCTTCGTCGTGTCTTTTATTTGCTTTGCCCTGGTTTTGGCCGCGCTGGTTTCGGCCGCTGTCATCTTTTTCAAGATCGGCACGGTGGATGTGGTGGGGGAGAGCCGCTACAGCGCCCAGGAGATCATCGATGCCTCCGGGCTGCAGACCGGGCAGAGCATGTTTCTGTTCAATAAATTTGCCAGCATCAGCCGCATCTTTTCCGCCTGTCCGTATATCGACACCGTGCAGATGCGGCGGACGCTGCCCGACCGGATCGAGATCCTGGTGACGCCCTGCCAGCCTGCGGCGGTGATTCTGAGCGAAGGCGCCCGGTATATCATCGACGGCGGCGGGAAAATTCTGGAAAAGACAGATGAAGCCGGCGCTTCCGGCCTGCCGCAGGTGACCGGCGGGGTCCTGACATCGCCGGAAGTGGGAAAAAGGGCGGAATTTTTTGAAGAGGAAAGCGCAAAAGCCCTTTTTTCTGTATTGAATACCGCAAAAAACAATGATATACTAAATGATATAGGTGACATCGACATCTCAAAAGTATACGACATCCAATTTGAATATATGGGCAGGTTTACCGTCCGGATCGGGTCGGCCGATGATATTGAGCGCAAGTTCAAGTTCGTTGCCGCCGTCATCGAGGCACTGGGAGAACGCGAAAGCGGCGTCATCGATGTGTCCGACGGGCAGACGGGCTATTTCAGCCAGGGAAAAGTGAAATAATAATTTTGGAGGAAGATTATGGGCTTCGCAATTGAGACCGGTGAGGAAACCGGTGTTGTTATCAAAGTTATCGGCGTCGGCGGCGGCGGCGGCAACGCGGTCAACCGCATGGTCAATTCCGGGATCCACGGCGTGGATTTTATCGCAGTCAATACAGACAAGCAGGCGCTGAAGTTTTCGGCGGCTGACGTCAAGCTGCAGGTGGGCGAGAAGCTGACCGGCGGCCGCGGCGCCGGCTCCAAGCCGGAGATCGGCGAAAAGGCCGCCCGCGAGAGCGAGGATCAGATCCGCGAGCTGCTCAACGGCGCCAATATGGTCTTTATCACGGCCGGCATGGGCGGCGGCACGGGCACCGGCGGCGCGCCGGTCATCGCCGAGATCGCCAAGCAGATGGGGATTCTGACCATCGGCATCGTCACACGGCCTTTCTCCTGGGAAGGCAAAAAGCGCATCGAGCAGGCGTCGGCCGGCATCGAGGCTCTGAAAGAAAAGGTGGACGCGCTGGTCATCATTCCCAACGAGCGCCTCAAGCTGGTCAGCGAGCAGAAGGTCACGCTGAAAAATGCCTTTGAGATTGCCGACAGCGTTCTGCTGCAGGGCGTCCAGAGCATCAGTGAGCTGATCACCGTGCCCGGCATCATCAATCTGGACTTTGCCGATATTTCCACCGTCATGACCGACGCCGGCTATGCCCATATGGGCACAGGCCGCGCCTCCGGCAAGGAAAAGGCCGTGGAGGCCGCCAAGATGGCCATTCGCAGCCCGCTGCTGGAAACATCCATCGATGGCGCCAAGCGCGTGATCATCAACTTTACATGTTCGGAAGACATCAGCCTGGAAGAAGTGGAAGATGCCGCCGCCATGGTCCAGCAGGCAGCCCACCCCGACGTACATATCATTTGGGGCGCCGCCATCGACGATACCCTGGAGGATGAAGTGCGTCTGAGCATTATTGCCACCGGCTTCGATACCGAGCCGCCCAAGGCGCCGGCCGCACCCAAACCGGCGGAAGCCGCCGTCGGAGAACGGGCTTTTTCCGAGGCACAGGCCAAGGCTGCGCAGGAACAGCCTGCAGCGGAGTCCAAAAAGAAAGATGAGGAGTTTGACGAGACCATCGACGTTCTCCTCAAGATTTTCGACAGGGATAAGCACTAAAGTCGGGAATGTCATATTTTATCCGCCGCAGGCACAGCCAGCGGCGGATATTTTTAACAATGGGAGGGGAGAAGAATCATGGAGAAGAGAAAGCTGACATTGGATATTGAGGCTCGCCTGGGCAGCCAGACGGCCGACTGGAAGCTGGAAGACGGCGAGAATCTGACCTTTGGCAAAGTGTTCTCCCTACTGCTGGAGCAGCAGGGCCTGACCCGGTCGCAGCTGGCCGACCGCATGTCTGAAAGCCCGTTCAACCGGGACGAGGCCGGGGAGATCCGCGCCAAGCGCGGCTCTCTGGTGGATAAGCTGAAACGCTGGGCAGACGACCGGGCCATCCCCGATGACCGCGGAGAGCTTTTTCAGATCTGTATCCTGATGGGGCTGCGCACCGAAGACGCGCGGCGGCTGTTTGAGCGCGGGCTGATGGCCTCCTGGGTGCATAAGGCCAACCGCGACGAGCTGATCTATCTTTTCTGCCTGGATTACGGGATGGATATCCATACGGCTTACGGGCTGATCCGGGACACCGACTTTCCGGAAATGCCGGCATCGCCCGACACGGAGGACGATTTGCCGCCGCAGACCATCACGCGGCAGGTGGGCGACGCCTACGAAGCGCTGCGGCAGCTGCTTCGCGGCATTGCGCCGGACAAGCGCGTGGCCTGCTTCAAAGAGTTTCTCCAGCGCAGCGAGGGGCTGTTTCACACCACGCGCCAGAAGCGCATGCGCATTTTCCGGGAATATTTCGAGAGTTACCGGAAGACTCACGCAACGGAGTGGGATACGGACGAAGCTGATCTGGACGGCACACCCATCGTCCGGGAGAAGATGGCCAGCATCATCAGCTTTGCCGACGATCTGCGTCTGATGCGGGTCCCCGACGCCGCCGACCTGCAGAACCTGCAAAGCGCCGAGGAACGACGGCAGATGAGCAGCCGCAAGCGCATCGCCAAACTGATCAACGACAATAAGCGGGGAGATGCCAACCCCATACGAAAAGTCATCCCCCGCTATCTTTCGGGAGAAAAAGATATCCCCAGGGATATTTTCATCAAAACCTATATCCTTTGCGAAGCCTGGCCGGATTATTACGACCTGTGCAGCCGCCTGCAGGAGGCCGGGTATCCCGATATTTATGTGCGCGCCGCCGACGGCTTCGATGCGCTGGTCTATCATATTTATGTGGCCAACGAAGCCATCGGCGCCGATTACGAAGCGGCCTATGAAGAGCAGGTCACCGAACTGATGACCGAGCTGCGCCAACGGCTGGACAGCGGCCAAACGCCCCGACTTTAAAACTCCGGCCGGCCGATGTCCCTGGCGGCGCGGCGGGGTATAATCAAACCGTGAAACCCAATCGAATCTCACGGAGGCGAGCGAAATGAAAGCCAGATACAGCCCAATACGAAGAAGTTACAGGAGCGTGGGGAGGTGCGGCCATGCGTGAGGGGGAGACCTGCGCGGCAGTGCTGGACAGCCGCAGGCTGCGCCGGGATCACGATTTTGAAAGCCGTGTTTCTGAGATCCTGAACAGCCTTCTGCCCGAAGACCGCTGCATGATGCCGGTGGAGATGGCTGACGTTATGACGGTCTTCGACGGCGCCCGCGTCATCACCTGGAATACGTTGACGGGAGATCCCGAAGCCTGCGCCGCACGGGCGGCCGCCTGCCTCGGCCATGGGATCGACAGAATGCTTCTGATCCTCAACGGCGAAACGCTGGAAGATATCTGCTGTTTTCAGGAAGCGATCGATGCTGTCCTGGGGCCCGATGCCATCGTCGCTTACGGGTTCAACTGCCGCCTGGAAGACGAACCCTTCCAGGTCCATATGCTTTTTCCGGCGCATGCCGATATCCGGGTCGATGCGCCGTTGCTGCTGCCGCCCGACGGCGTTCTGCGCAGCCGCAAGAACACCTATACCGGCCTGACGGCGTTTGACGCCGGCGGCACCAGCATCTGCTACCGCGCTGTTGATGAAAACGGCGACCGTGTACTCATCAAAGAAACCTATCCGCTGTCACTGGGAACGGCCCTCCAGCGGGAGAACGACGCGCTGGTACCCGTCAGTACCGATCCGGAAATGCGCCAGGCCGTGGCCGCCATGCTGGGCAGCGCCGTCGAACGGACCATCCTGGAGCGGGAGCTGGAGAGCGACCTGCACAACCGCGGACTGGAGTTCTTTGCCAAAAATACCGATAAGTTTGAAGCCAATAATACTTTTTATACCGTTTATAACGATTACGGCCAGGGCACGTTGGCTGAGAAGCGGGGAAAGATCCCCGTGCGCGAAGCGCTGGTGCTGACCGACCGGGTGCTGCAGCTTCTGGAGGAGCTGCACGGCGCCGGATATCTGCATCTGGATATCTCTCCGGAGAATATTCTGCTGAGCACGGTCATCGACGGCGTCAACAGCCTGAAATTCATCGATCTGGGCAGCCTGATCGAGAAACGGTGGCTTGAGTTCTGCCAGAGCTTCCCATGCAAGGACGGCTACTCGCCCTTTGAACTGTTCAGCGCCGCCACCAGCGGCGCGGCGCGGCGGCTGGTGGGAGAACGCAGCGATACCTTTTCGGTGGCCGCCGTTTTATATAATCTGCTGACCGGCCGCACGGTCGACTGGTCGGTCTGCCGCCGGAGCAACCGCAAAATCATTCCGGCCGACGCGCCCGCCGTGTGCCTGTCCAAGAGCTGGCAGGTCTCCTTTGGTTTGGATGGTCATATCCATGCGGCGCAGATGACCGGATTGTCGCCGCGGGTCCTGGAGCAGCTCAACGAGTTTCTGAGACAGGCCCTTTCCAACAATCCCCATGTGCGCTTTCAAAGCGCCCGGGAGATGCGGGAGGCCCTGCACGCGGTCCTGCAGAGCCTGGACGAGCATCTGTATTATTTTGCCCGCATGGAAATGCCCGATGACTTTATGGACGCCGATATCCGCAAGGAAGAAGAAATGCTGGGCGGGAAAGACCACGGCAAAGCCGCCGACTGGCTCCGCCGCGGCATCCGGAACAAAAGCTATGCCGCCGAAGATATTCGCCGCACGCTGGAGTCGGGCAAAGGCGCCGTGCTCAACAAATGCCGGCTGGCCGAGTCCAAAGAGGCCGTGCGGGCGTATATCCGGCAATACGGCGGCACATATCAGGAGATCCTTTTCATCGATGAAAGCCAGTACAGCTTCGACCTTTTCAGCGGACAACTGAGCGGCCGCCACAGCGGTATGCACACCCTGGATTGTGATGAAAAGACCCTGATGGTGTTTTACGGCCGCCGGGAAGGCTTGAAAAACGGCATCGTCGAAATGGTCGACGGTCAGGGGCAGCCGGTCTATTCTCTGGAATTCGTGCGCCGCAAGGATACCAACCCCCATGTGATCCGTATTCTGCCCTCCCGGACCAGCGGTTTGGTTTCGGCCGCTGCCGCCGGGTCGATGGTCGTCTTTACCGCACTGCCCGTCCTGCTCTGCCTGCTGGCCGGATACTGTTTCCTCAAGTTCTACGATTCCTACCGCGCTGCCAGGCTGCTGAACATCATCCTGCATCCCGAACAGTACCCCATGAGCTACGGCTGGTCGATGCTGCGGGTCCGGGAGATCCTGGCCGACTGCGCGCTGCTGGGGCCGGCCGCCGGTGCGGCGGATCCGGTGTATGTGGTTTTCCCGGGCAGCCGGTCGCTGGCACTGCTGGAAGTCATACAGAGATGGGGGTTTCTCCCCGCCGGCGCCATGCTGCTTTTGACGCTGCTGGGCTTTTGGGCAAGCTGGAAAAAGGCGCGGCAGAGCCGGCTGTCGGCGGCGGCGTGGATGGTGATGCTTTCGCGCTGGCTGGCATACGTGATGGCCAATACGGGTCTGCTGTACCGGACGATCGGCGATCTGTGGACCTCCAGGAGCGCCGTAGTTGTGAACATCCTTCTTTTGTCGCTGATCCTGATCTGGCCGCAGCTGGATCGGGTGCGGAAGAACAGGGATCTTCGATGGTCCGGCTGGCGCTGTTTTTACGGCGTCTTCGGACATTGGGTGTTCTGGATCATTTACAGGGCCGCTTGTTTCCGGTTGAGCGGGAGTATCGCATTTGACTATTCGGGGCTGTTCTATCTGGCATGGTCGCTGCTTTTTGCCTCTGCTGTCGATGTTGTTCTGGAGCTGGGGGCGCGCCACGCGAAAGGCCGATGCTTTCTTTCCGAATGGCTGTTCCGCAAGCTGAAAGATGATGTGGAAGATGCTATATGGCTGGAAGAGGACGAAGCGGAAGAATAAAAAATCAACGCCGGCGCACTGCTTTACCGCAGCGCGCCGGCGTTTTGCTCTGGATGGGGTTTCTTGACGCAAGCCTTGTTACAGGGCGGCCAGCCAGGCCCGGAGGTCTTCCACGGCCAGCTCGGTTCCCTTGATGGAGAGCAGCGGCCCGATGTCGGCCCCGGGGCAGAGCTTCTGCAGGTCGGCCGCGATCTTGCCGGGACCGCCGCCGCCGTGGGTGCAGAAGGGGAGGATGCGCAGGCCGTCGGTGGATACGCCGGCCAGAAAAGCGGCCACGGGCGGCGCCATGGTGCCGCACCAGTTGGGGGTGCCCAGCAGCAGACGGGTGACGCCGGTCAGATCGGGAATGTCGGCAAGCGGCGGCAGAAAGCCGTTTTGGATCTCCTGCCAGGCCTGGGCGGCCAGGGGTTTGTATTCGCCGGGATAGGGGGCGGCCGGGGTCAGCGCCGCGCAGGGCGCGCCGGTCTGTTCCGCGATCCTGCGGGCTGCCGCGCCGGTGTTGCCGCCGTGGGAATAATAGACGATCAGCGTTTTCATAAAAGGGCTCCTTCCGTGTCGGCTGGATTTTGTATGTATTATGTATATTGATATGATATACCCGCGGACGGGGGCGGTGTCAATGCAAACCGCCGCTTTATTGAATTTTTCGTTGGCGTTGCCAGCTTCATCGATCTGATGTATAATGACAAAAAAGAGGATATTCCGACAGGAGGCAGCGCGGCATGGTCCACATCGGCAATCAATGGGACGAGATCCTCGCCGAGGATTTCGCTTCGGAAAACTACGCCAATATCCGTAAATTTCTCAAGCGGGAATACGGCACCTATACCGTTTATCCCGATATGTACGATATCTTCAATGCTCTGAAGACCACCGACTACGACGACGTCAACGCCGTTATCCTGGGGCAGGACCCCTATCACGGCCCCGGGCAGGCCCACGGCTACGCCTTTTCTGTGCGGCCGGGCGTGGCCATTCCGCCGTCGCTGATCAATATCTACAAAGAGCTGCAGGCGGAGACCGGCATGGCTATCCCCGACCACGGCTGTCTGCTGGGCTGGGCCAGGCAGGGCGTTCTGCTGCTCAACACGGCGCTGACCGTCCGGGCAGCCAGCCCCAATTCCCACAGGGACTGCGGCTGGAGCCTTCTGACCGACAGCATCATTCAAAAGCTCAGCCAGCGGGAGCGGCCCATGGTCTTTATGCTGTGGGGGGCCAACGCAAAGGCCAAGCAGCGGCTGATCCGGAACCCCGCCCATCTGGTCCTGACGGCGGCCCATCCGTCGCCGCTGTCGGCCCACAACGGCTTTTTCGGCTGCGGACATTTCGTGCAGGCCAACGAATTTCTGGCCAAAGAGGGGCGCGCCATCGATTGGAGCGATCTGCCTCGGGAATAGGCCGTCCAGCGCCATGCGCGTATCGTCGATGTCTGCCGGCGCGATCTTGATATCGTTGCTAATGCCGACTGCGCTTCCGTTGATAGAGCCAGCGGCGCCTCCGCTGAGTATTGTTCCATCTGCACCAAGGATTTCAAGGTCGCCGCCGTGAACAAATACAGAAACGCCCAGGCGCTCAAGTTCTGTTTGCGTTGCTGCGGCATTTTTACTTCTGTCTTTATGCGCTATTTCCGTAAAACGAACAGGTCGTCCAGATCCTCTTCCGTTATTTCCCGATCCATCTTTTCGAAGAACTCTGCAAGTCTGCCCTCTTCTTTCAGCTTCTTCATAAAATCTGCGTTCCGTTTTGCTGCTGTCTTTGCCTTCTCCGATGGTTTCCAATTCGGATCTCTCTGTATAATTTTCAGCAAATCGTCCATCTTTGTTCTCCTTCATGGAATACTTTTCTTCGATTGTACCGCCGTTTTCTCCAGACTGCAAGGCTTTGTCCTTCGGGCTGAACTTAACGTCCCGGTCAGACATCTCGGCCGCTTCAGACTTGACAGTATTTCCCTGCTGTGATACAATGACATCAAAAGCACCACCATGCAACGCGGCCTTATTGGC
This sequence comes from uncultured Clostridia bacterium, assembly GCA_945947915.1. Lineage (GTDB taxonomy): Bacteria > Bacillota > Clostridia > Oscillospirales > Butyricicoccaceae > RGIG1902. The sequence goes on from CAMEZQ010000001.1 coordinate 44,373, forward strand.
CGCCAACCTGGTCTCCCTTTTTTGGAGATCAATTGCATCGGCGGTGTTTTCTTTTATTCCTACAATGTCGTAAAGATATTTCTTGCCATTTACAGGAAAAGCAAACGAGCTGTCATAGCGATACATTCCGTCTCGCGCATGGCGGCATTGCCGCTCAGGATGCGCTGTGAGAAACAATAAAGCCCCCTCCGTGCGGAGGGGGCTTTGCTTTGCCTGTGGGCTTTACAGCTCCAGGACCTTTTTGAAGACGGCCTCAACATCGCTCTTTTCGGCGTGGCCCTCGAAGAGCTTGTCCTTTCCGACGAAGTAGGAGGGGACGTAGTAGTAGTCATACTGCTCGGCCAGCGCGGCTTCCTTGGCCTCGTTGACCATGGTGATGTGGATGTCCCGGTATTCGGGATGTTCTGCCATCAGTTCCTCCTGGAACCGGATGGCCAGCTTGCAGTGGGGGCAGTTGGGCAGCATAAACAGGGTCAGTTCTTTCATGGGGGATTCCTCCTTTTTTAGTTCGGCCGCGGCATCGGTGGCCGTGTCGGCCGTGGGATCGTTGTGAGTGCGGTTTGCCTCCGCCGGTTCAAAGACCGGGATGCCGTCTGCCGCCGGCGCTTCGGCGCCGCGTACGCGGAAGATGGGGCAGGACAGATACCGTTTGGTGCGGCGCAGCCAGAGCCAGAGTCCCAGTGCTGCGGCGAAGAGGACGGCCGAGAGAAGCTGGGAGACCCGGATGCCGGTGGCGCCGATATACAGGCTGTCGGTGCGCAGGCCCTCGATGAGCATGCGGCCGAAGCCGTACCAGATCAGATAGAGCAGGAAAAGCTCGCCGTCGAAGCGGCGCTTTTTGGAGTATTTGTGGAGCAGCAGAAAGCCCAGGGCGTTCCACAGGGACTCGTAGAGGAAGGTGGGGTGGACCGGCGCGCCGCCGTTAATGGACATGCCCCAGGGCAGGGAGGTCGCGCCGCCGAAGGCCTCGCAGTTGACGAAATTGCCCCACCGGCCGATGGACTGGCCGATTAGAAAGCCCAGGCTGGCCAGGTCGAGAGGCGGCAGGATGCGCCTTTTGCGGAATTTGCACACCAGGCAGCCGGCGAGGATGGCGCCGATAAGGCCGCCGTAAATGGCCAGGCCGCCGCCGCGGATATTGAAAATTTCAGACAGGTGGGCCCCGTAGTAGCTCCAGCGGAAGGCCACATAATAGAGCCGCGCGCCCAGAATGGCGGCCGGCAGGCAGACGATGAGCAGGTCGAGGACGAAATCGGCGTCAAAGCCGAATTCCCGTGCGCGGCAGATGCCGTAGAGGGCGGCCAGCAGAAAGCCTGTGCCGATGATGACGCCGTACCACATGATATCCTGCCCGAACAGGGTAAAGGCCACGCGGTCGAGGGTCAGCGTCCCGTCAAACAGGCCGGGAAAAGCGATGGTGTTTTGCATGAAAAAATGTACCTTTCTGCGAAGTATAGTGCGGCGCAGGGCGGAAAAGGCGCCCTTGCCTATGGGGACATTATACAATGCCGCATCTGTGGGCGCAAGCGGAAAAAGCGCGTGGGCACGCGGAAAAAGACACGAAAAAAACTGAAAATCTTTGCTTGACAAACGAAAGATTTTGTAGTATCATATCCCCGTTGTAAAGCTGACAGGCTTTACAGAAAGGGGAAAGGTCATGAAAAGCGATACGTTCCATATGTCGATGCTCTTCGATTTTTATGGGGAACTGCTGACCGATAAGCAGAAAGAGCTTTTCGACCTTTATTATAATGAGGATCTTTCCCTTACCGAGATCGCCGAGCACGCAGAGATCTCCCGCCAGGGTGTCCGCGACGCCATTCAGCGGGCCGAGACCATTCTGCGCGACACCGAAGACAAGGTCGGCCTGGTCCGGAAGTATTCGGGCTATGAAGACAAGCTCCTCCGCATCCGTGAGGAAGTGAGCTATATCGCACAGGTCAACGCCGGTCTGCGGAACTATGAGATCGCCAAGCGGACGGAAAACGTTCTGGGTATGATCGATGAACTGTTGAAATAAAAGCCGGAGGGTACAGGATGGCATTTGAAAACCTTGCGGATAAGCTGTCGGGCGTATTCAAAAAGCTGCGCTCCAAGGGCAGACTGTCCGAGGCCGACGTCAAGGAGGCGATGCGGGAGATCCGCATGGCGCTGCTGGAGGCCGACGTAAACTTCAAAGTCGCAAAGGATTTTGTGGCCAGGGTCAGCGAAAAGGCCGTGGGCAGCGAGATCCTGGAAAGTCTGTCGCCCGCCCAGCAGGTCATCAAGATCGTCAATGAAGAGCTGACCTCCCTCATGGGCGGCAGCCAGACCCGCATCCGCATGGCCAACAATCCGCCCACCGTCATCATGTTTGTCGGCCTGCAGGGCGCCGGCAAGACCACCAACATCGCCAAGCTGGCCGGGTATTTCAAAAAGCGGGAAAGCCGCCGGCCGCTGCTGTGCGCCTGCGACGTTTACCGTCCGGCCGCCATCGAGCAGCTCAAGGTCGTGGGCGGTCAGCTGGATATCCCCGTTTTTGAACAGGGGCAGGGCGACCCGGTGGAGATCGCCAGGGCGGCCTACGAGCACGCCAGACGGCACGGCAACGATATTCTGATGATCGATACGGCCGGCCGGCTTCACATCGACGAGCAGCTGATGGATGAGCTGAAGGCCATCAAGGCGGCCGTGCATCCCCACGAGATCATGCTGGTGGTCGACGGCATGACCGGTCAGGACGCCGTCAACGCGGCGTCGGCCTTCGATCAGGCGCTGGGCATCGATTCGGTGCTGATCTCCAAGCTGGACGGCGATGCCCGCGGCGGTGCGGCACTGTCCATCAAGGCGGTCACCGGCAAGCCCATCAAATTCGTCGGTATGGGCGAAAAGCTGGACGCCATCGAGCCGTTTTATCCCGACCGCATGGCCTCCCGCATCCTGGGTATGGGCGACGTGCTTTCGCTCATCGAAAAGGCCCAGCAGAACTTTGACGAGAAAAAGGCCGTCGATATGGAAGCCCGCCTGCGCAAGGGCAAGCTGAATCTGGAGGATTTCCTCGAACAGATGAAGCAGATGAAGGGCATGGGCTCCATGGAGGAGATCGCCGGCATGATCCCCGGCATGAATCCCAAGGCGCTCAAGGACGCCAAGGTCGACGAACGGGCGCTGGCCCGCACCGAGGCCATCATCCTTTCCATGACGCCCAAGGAACGGGAAAACCCCGACATTCTCAATTTCAGCCGCAAAAAGCGCATCGCCGCCGGCTGCGGCCAGCGGGTGGAGGACATCAACCGCCTGCTCAAACAGTTTGAAATGACCCAGCAGATGGTCAAGCAGCTTTCGGGCCTTGGCAAAAAACGCGGCAAAAAGGGCGGCTTCCGTTTTCCCTTTTAAGTCCGTCTGAAACAGGCAAGCAATGCAAATTGTGATAGATATGAATTATATGGAGGTGAAACAGAAATGGTAAAGATCAGACTGAGAAGAATGGGCGCCAAGAAGGCTCCTTTCTATCGTATCGTTGTCGCTGACTCCCGTTTCCCCAGAGATGGCAGATTCATCGAGGAGATCGGCACGTATAACCCCCTGACAAATCCCTCGGAGCTGAAGGTCGACGCTGAGAAGGCACAGCAGTGGATCAAGGATGGCGCGCAGCCCACCGATACTGTCAGAGCATTACTGAAAAAGGCCGGTGTTCTTTAAACTATGGAAAGCGCAAATCTGAAGGATATACTTTCCTATATAGTTGAGAATCTCGTGGAGGATCCTTCGGCCATTTCCATTGAAGCGGTCGAGCAGGACGACACCATCACCTTTCAGCTGAAGGTCGCCGAATCCGACATGGGAAAGGTCATCGGCAGGCAGGGCCGGATCGCCAAGGAGATCCGCACCATTCTGAAATCTGCCGGTTTGAAAGAGCACAAAAAAGTGCTTGTCGACATTCTTGACTGAACCAAAACCCATCGAATCTTTCGATGGGTTTTTCTTATAGCTTCGGCAATCGCCACGGCGTGCGGCTTTTATTTGTCATTCCGGCGTATCTGTGATATAATATCGGCAATCGCCGCAGAGGGCGGCGGAGTTTGTATCCGGACAACCGTTAAACGATATGGAGATTTATGGATAAGATCATTGAATGGGGCCGCGTGGCGGGCACCCACGGCGTGCGCGGCGAAATGAAGGTCACCCCCTGGGTGGATTTCCTGCCGCTGGCCCGGCAGGCGGAGTTTTTTGAGATCAACGGAAAAAGCTATAAAAAGATCGCGGTGCGCGGGCACAAAAACATGGTGCTGCTGACCCTGGAGGGTGTGGATACCATGGACCGGGCCCAGGCGCTGCGCGGCGCCGTCATCACCACGCCCCGGGCGGCCATCGACCTGGGCGAAGGCCATTATTTTTACAGTGACCTCTATGGCTTCGAGGTTTACGATACCCGCCTGCAGCGGGTCATCGGCGTGCTCGACCGCATCGAGAGCTATCCCGGCGGCGACGTTTACTGCGTCCGCGGCCGGACGAAAGAGATCCTGATCCCCATCGTGCCGGCCTTCGACAAGGGGGCCGATCTGGCACAGCGCCGGGTCACGGTGACGACCATTGAAGGGATGACCGAAGATGAAGATTGATATTATGACCCTCTTTCCCGAAATGTGCGAGGCCGTGCTGGGCGGCAGCATCATCGGCCGTGCCCGGGAGGCTGGGCATATCGAGATCCGCACCCATCAGATCCGCAATTACACGCTGGACAAGCACGGCCGCACCGACGATTATCCCTACGGCGGCGGCCAGGGCATGCTGATGCAGTGCGAGCCGCTGTACCGCTGCCACCGGCAGATCACAGGCGGAGAGCACGTCCACACGGTGATGATGAGCGCCCAGGGCACGCGGTTCGACCAGGCCAAGGCGCGGGAACTGATGGAGCGCGGGCACATCATCCTGGTCTGCGGACACTACGAGGGCATCGACCGCCGCTTTATCGATAAATACGTCGATGAAGAGCTGTCGCTGGGCGATTTCGTGCTGACCGGCGGGGAGATCGCCGCCATGGCCGTGGCCGACGCCGTCTGCCGCATGGTGCCCGGCGTATTGGCCGAGGACGCCTGCTTTGAGGACGAAAGCCACTGGAACGGCCTTTTGGAATATCCCCAGTACACCCGTCCCGAGGTGTGGCAGGAGATGCGGGTGCCCGAGGTGCTTTTGTCTGGGCATCACGAAAATATCCGCAAATGGCGCCGCAAGCAGTCGCTGCTGCTGACAAAGGCGCGCCGGCCCGACCTCTTTGAAAAATTCCAACTGACCCGGGAGGACCGGAAGCTCCTGCAGGACGACCGCATCTGAGCTTTCCCTATCCCATCCTTGTGTAAAGGAGCCTTTTATGAAAAGAATCACAGCTATTCTGACGGCGGCCGCCGTCTTTCTGCTGACCGGCTGCGCCGGCGGCGTCCATCTCAATTTCAGCGGCGTTTCCCCCTTCCGCAACATCCGGGACGGTGGGAAGATCGCGGCCATCGACAGTGCCGTGGCCGACTTTCAGAACGAAAGCGGCGTGACCGGGCTTTCGGTAGGCGTCATTGACGGCAAGGAGACCCGGTTTGTCAGTGCCGGAGGCATGGATGAGCACACCAAGGTGGAGATCGGCACCATGACCCAGATGTTCACCGGCATGCTGATCGGCAATTTTGAAGCCAACAAATGGCTCGACCGCCAGCAGGTCGTGTCCGAGTGGTTCCGGTCGCCGGCCCGGGTGCCGGTCTGGCTGCCGGCCGATGCGGCCGAGGGAGAGAGCGGCACGGCCGTGCAGGTCTGGCAGCTGGCCACCCATACCTCCGGCCTGGGGGCGTTTGATACCTTCGGCAAGGCCTACGCCACCGGCGGCATGCTGCACAATCAGCTGGACGGCGCGTCGCTGGCCTTTGAGCCGGGCACCCGGCAGGCCGATTCGACGCTGGGCTACGCGCTGCTCTGCGAGACCCTGCGCCAGTGCTATAACATGAACGCCAAATACACCAATCTGGTCAACAACCAGATCATCGTCAAAATGGATCTGCAGAATTCCGCCTTCGTCAGAGAGGACGCGCTGGCCGGCTACGACGGCTACCAGAGCACCGCCTACGACCTGACCAAGGTGGTGGGGTATTGCACCGGCGCCCTGGTCGCCGATGAGATGCTGACCAAGAATATCTCCGCCGCGCTGGAGGAAGTGGAGGGCCTGGGCCGCAGTCTGGCCTTTGACATGGACACGGCGGACGGCCGGACGGTGTATTATAAAACCGGCAGCGGCGACGGGACGGTCTCCTGCATCGCCTTTATTCCCGAGCTGCAGACCGGCGTGGCCATCAACGCCGCGGGCAGCGCCGATCTGATGCCGCTGGCCAGGGCTCTGCTGGAGGCCGTGCGGTAAGCCATTCCCCATACAAAACAGAAACGACCGGAAGGCCCATGATCGGGTCTGCCGGTCGTTTTTTGATGGTTTGCGGAACGGAAAGGTCACGCCTGGGCCTTTGCGGCCGGGCGGGAGGGTCTGCCGAAGAAGAAGATGGCACCGTAGAGGATCAGATAGAAGATGCTGTAGGAAATGCCGATGAGCACCAGAAATGCCTCGATGGGGGCGGCGGCCAGCCTGCAGTAGAGGAAAGCCAGCAGGGAGCAGGCCAGGAAGGCGCATTGGATGAAAAACTCCACCGACTGCTTGCGGACGATGACCAGCGCCTGGGTCAGCGGCTGCACCACCAGGCGAATGCCGTACATGGGGGCCAGATAGATGGCGTAGACGCCCGACATCCGCCACTGTTCGCCGAAGAAGGTGGAAAAGAGCCAGGGGGAGAGCAGGCAGAGCAGCACGACCATGGGGATGGCGATGGCCGTCAGCACGCCGGTGGTCACCAGCAGGGCGCGGCGGTAGCCGCCGGTCTGGTTGTATTCCTCGGCGGCGTTTTTGAAGAAGAGGATGCGCGCCACGTTGTTGCCGATGAGGGTGATGGGCACGTTGAGCATGCGGAAAGACAGGCCGTAGAGGCCGAAGGTGGCAAGGCCGTAGAGCATTTCAATAAAGAAATTGAGCAGCTGGAAGCAGGCCGTGCTGACGAAAAAGGCCGGCGCGGCAAAGAGGGGCTGGCGGCGGTATTTGACGGCGGCGGCCCGCATGCGCTGCCAGGTGACTTCCCGCAGCTTGTCCTTGCGGTACCAGAGGTACCGGGTGTGAAAATAGCTGCCCAGGGCTGTACCGGTCAGGTTGGAGGTATTGAGGCCCGGCGTGCTGCAGCCGAAAAAGCCCAGCCCGATCTGCATGGAATATTTGAGGGCCGACGACCAGACATAGGCCTTGGAGATCAGGTCGTAGTTCTGGAACCGGGTGTTGTAGTTATACATGACGTCGTTGACGCCGGTGAGGAACAGAACGCCGATGGTCAGCAGGGCAAAGGGACCGGCCGAAGCCCAGATCTCCGGCTTGAGCCAGAGATAGACGCAGTAGCCCACCGAAACGACGGCCGTCACGGCGGCACAGAGCACGAAGCACAGCCCCACCAGGTCATAGGCCTCGTCATCGTTTTCAGCGGTGACGATGGCCGGCTCGTATTTGAGGCAGGCCACCGAGCCGAAGAGGGTGACGACGGTGACCATCAGGGTGTAGATGCCCATTTCGGCGTCGGTGTACAGGCGCGAGGTGAAAAAAGACGAGCCGACGACGATCAGCTGGCCCGCCAGCGAGCCGGAAAAGAGGGTCGCCACCGAGCGGACGAAGCGGTGCTGCAAAAGGGTATGTAGTTTTTTCTTCAAAAGTATGAGACCTCCGATCTGCGGGGCGATGCCGCTGCATGGATATGTTCAGATCATTAACTAAAATATTATACTCCGGGGGCCGGATACGGTCAAGGGCGGAGCCGCCGCGGCTCCGCCCTTTTCATTGAAAATTTACGTTTGCCGATCAGCGGCTGCGGAAGGTGGCGCATTCGGTGTCGCCCGAGCGGTCGGCGCCGGCGCCGGAGATCTGCACCGAATCGGCAGCGCACATCATGTCCTTGTTATAGACACATTCGCGGGCGTGGCACTTGATGCGGGTCTCGGGACGGACGTCGGTGTGGCCCACGGCGTTGGTGGTCGAGGTCATGGCGGGGGTGAAGGAGCCGCAGCAGGTCTCGCAGGGCTTGCAGGCGGTGGAGCCGTCGACGTGGATGGCGGTCAGGGCGCAGAGATGGCTGCAGTTGTTGCTGCAGGTGGTGGCGCTGCATTTCAGTTCTGTCATCAAAGATTCCTCCTGTGTTTCGGCGTATGCCGGATTTACTTTTATATTCTTTCTCCTTTTGCCGCCGGATATGTGTTGAAAAAAGGCATAGGCTCATGTATAATCAAAAGCGGCGGCAGACTGCCGCCGAGAAAAAGGAGGGTTTTTGTGTGATCGACAAAAAGAAGATCAACCGCGATATCACCAAACTGGCCATTCCCGTAGTTTTGGAGAATATGCTCCAGATCATGGCCAATGTTATCACGGCCGCCATGATCGGCCGTCTGATCTCCAGTGATATTTCGGCCCAGGGCATCTCCCAGCGGGTCACTCAGATCTACTGGGCGCTTTTCCGCGGCATCGGCATCGGTGTGACGGTGGCCGCCGCCATCAGCTACGGCGCCGGCAAGCTGGGCCGCTGCCGCCGTATCGCCGAGCAGACCTATCTGACATTCATGCCGGTGGCCATTTTTTTCACCGTCATCACGCTGCTTTTCCCGCGGCAGCTGCTGGGCTTTTTTACCGATGATGCCCTTATCCTGGCGCGCGGCGTTCAGTATACCCGCATTGCCGTATGGGCCGTGCCCTTCACCGTGCTGACCACCATCAACGCTTCGGCCTTCAACGGGCAGGGCAACACCAAAACGCCCATGTACATCGCCATCTTTCTCAACTGTGTCAATGTCGTCGTCGGCTATGCCTTTATTTTCGGCAAGCTGGGATGTCCCGAGCTGGGGCTGATCGGCGCCGCCATCGCCTATGTGGTCTCCCAGGGGCTGGGCGGCCTTCTGGGCCTTTGGCTGCTCTATAAGCCGGGCGGCTTTTTCTCCCGCTGCCAGCATGGCGAGTCCTTCTGGAAGCTGGATTACGAATGCATCCGGGAGGTGGTTACCACCGGTATGCCGGCGGCCTGCGAAAATCTCTTCTGGCAGTTTTCGGCCGTGCTGCTCAGCAAGGCCATTCTGAGCTACGGCAGCGACTGCTATGCCGCCTATCAGTTGGGCCTGCAGGCGGAAATGCTGTGCGAGATGCCCTCGGTGGGCCTGCTGACCACGGCCACCCAGCTGGGCGGCAAGGCCATCGGCATGCGCGACCAGCCGCTGTTCGAGGCCTATTACCGGCAGCTCCTCAAGTTGGCCTCTTTCCTGGCCGTGCTGTCCTGTGCCGCCCTGTTCTTCTTCCCCGGTGTCTTCATGGGCTTCCTCACCAACAATCCCGCCCTTTACGCCATCGGCGTCAAGTACGTTTTTATTATGAGCTTTGCCCAGCCGCCCCAGGTCCTGTCCAAGATCTTCACCGGCATGACCCGCGCCGCCGGCTACAAGCGGGTGCCCATGACCATTTCCTTCATCGGCATCTGGTGCGTTCGCGTGCCGCTGGCCCTGCTTTCGGCCTGGGTCTTCCATCTGGATATCACCGCCATCTGGTGGACCATCACCATCGACCAGATCTCCAGGATCCTGCTCAGTATCGCCATCTTTAAAAAGAAAGATATCGTCCACACCATCGACAGAATGAATCAACAGGAGGCTATTGCATAAAATGAAAATGCACACCACGGAACTGCCGCGCACCATGGGCATCAGCCTGATCCACAGCGAGACCGACCCCGCTCTTTCTCTGGCGCCTTACAGCGATCTGGCCCCGGAAAACGTGGCCTTTGTCGAGCGCTTCCATCAGTCCATCCCCTTCTACCGGCCCACGCCGCTGGTCAGCCTGGAGAATCTGAGCCGCCGTTTGGGCGTGGGCGGCATCTACGTCAAGAACGAATCCCTGCGCTTCGCCGAGTTTGGCCTCAACGCCTTCAAGGGCATGGGCGGCATCTTTGCCGTCGGCCAGGTCATCTGCCGTCAGCTCGGCCTGGACCCCGAAACCACCACCTACGCCCAGCTCAACAGCCCCGAGGTGCGGGAAAAGACCCGTGACATGGTCTTTATCACCACCACTGACGGCAACCACGGCCGCGGCGTGGCGTGGGCGGCCCACCAGTACGGCTGCCGCTCCTACGTCTATATGCCCAAGGGCTCGGCGCCCAGCCGCGTCGAAGCCATCAAGCGTGTCGGCGCCGAGGACTGCATCGTCACCGATATGAATTACGACGACACCGTCAAGCTGACGGCCCGGCTGGCCCGGGAGAACGGCTGGCATCTTGTCCAGGATACGGCCTGGGCGGGCTACGAAGAGATCCCCCAGCTGATCGTCCAGGGCTATACCACCCTGGGGCACGAAGCCGTCACCCAAATGGAGGCCATCGGCGCCGGCGCGCCCACCCACGTCTTTTTGCAGGCCGGCGTCGGCTCGCTGGCCGGCAGCCTCATCGGCTATTATGCCCAGCTGCTGCCCAGGCGCCCCCGCTTTATCATCGTCGAGCCGACCATGGTGGCCTGCTTCTACCATTCGGCCAGCATCGGCGACGGCGAGCCCCACGGCGTGCAGAGTGCCGAGAACACCATCATGGCCGGCCTCAACTGCGGCCAGCCCAGCATCGGCGTCTGGCCGGTCATCCGCGACCTGGCCACCGATTACATCGCCTGCGACGACGATCTGACCGAGGAGGGCATGCGCCTGTACGCCAACCCCGTGCCGGGCGACGAGGCCATCGTTTCGGGCGAGTCGGCCGCCGTCGGCCTGGGGCTGGTCAACCGCATCCTGTCGGAGCCGGCGCTGGCCGCCTTCCGCGATACGCTGGGGCTGGATCAGAACAGCCGCATCCTGCTCATCTCCACCGAGGGCGCCACCGATCCCGTGGGCTACGACCGCGTGGTACACGGCAGATAAACAATGGAATACGATCTCCGGACTGCCGAGGGCCTGCACCAGGCCCTCGCGGCTTTATCCGATGAAAAATACCGGGTATTCAACCAGAGTCTGATCCCCGGCGGCCGGCAGATGCTGGGAGTGCGCATGCCGCAGCTGCGGGCGCTGGCCCGCAGCGTCACGGCGGGCGACTGGCAAAGCTTTCTGGAAAACTGCCCCGACCAGTATCACGAGGACCGGCTGCTGCGGGCCATGGTCATCGGCAGCGCCCCTTGCGGCGAAGAAGAAAGGCTGGCCCTGGTGCGGGATTTCGTGCCGATGATCGACAACTGGGCCGTGTGCGACTGCTTCTGCGGCGGGCTCAAGGCGGCGCGGAAGCGGCAGGCGGAGTATTACGCCCTGGCCTGTGCCTTTGGCGGCAGCGGGCGGGAATACGAAATGCGGTTCGCCGCCGTGCTGCTGCTCTGCCATTTCGTCAACGACGCCTATATCGACCGGGTGCTGGAGCTTTACGGCCGGATGACGCACGAGGGCTATTATCTCAAGATGGCCGTCGCCTGGGGCCTTTCGGTCTGTTATGTACACTATCCCCAAAAGACCCTGGCGCTGCTGCAAAGCGGCCGGCTGGACGATTTCACTCACAACAAAACCATTCAGAAGTGCCGGGAATCCCTGCGGGTGTCGAAGGCAGACAAGGCCATGCTGCAGACGCTGCGGCGAAAGCCGGCGGCGGCTATGCCCGGCGCAGCTGCTCGATGACGGTGTTGATCTGCTGGGGCGGCACGCGGCCCCGGGCGTGACCGACGATCTGGTTCAGCGTCATATTGCGCCCCATGCGCATCATCATGCGGTTGTTCATGATGGCTGGGAAATTCTGCCGCAGAATGGCGGCCGCCTGCGGATTGCGCAGGATCTCGGCCAGGGTGATGTTTCCGTTTCTGAGATCCATGTAAAAATCACTCCTTTCTGCCCATCCTATGCAGAAAAGAGGCCTATGTTTCCGGCGTTTCAACAGCCGGAAGCGGGAAGGAGAAGAGCCATGAGAAAGCTTTATTTCGGCGGCCCCATCCGGACGATGGAAGACGAGGGGCCGGGCCCCGACGCCGTGCTGACCGAAGGGGGACGCATCGCGGCGCTGCTGACCGGGGAGGCGGCGCGGGAAGTGACCGATGCCCAGCCGGTCGACCTGGCCGGACGGGCGCTGCTGCCCGGCTTTATCGACGCCCACAGCCATTTTTCCGGCTATGCGGCCAGCCTGCTGCAGATCGACCTGGACGGCTGCCGGTCGGCGGAAGAAGTGGCGGCGCGCATCGCCGCGTGGATCGGGGACAACCGGCCGCCGGCGGGACAGTGGCTGACGGCCGGCGGCTATGACCACAACGATCTGCCCGGCGGCCGCCACATCACCCGGTGGCAGCTGGACGAGGCGGCGCCCGAGCATCCGCTGCTGGTCAAGCACAAATCGGGCCATTTGGGGGTGTTCAATTCCAGAGGTTTGGCGGCGCTGGGCATCGATGACCAAAGCCCCTGTCCGCCCGGCGGCGTCATGGGCCGCCGCAGCGACGGCCGTCTGGACGGATATATGGAGGAGGCCGCGCTGCTGGCCCAGCTCCCGCGCATCCCCGGCCCGGCGCCGGAAGCCTATATGGCGGCGGTGGACAAGGCCCAGGACCGGTATTTCTCCTATGGCATCACCAGCGCCCAGGAGGGGGCCGTGCAGGGAAATCTGCCGGCACTTTATCAACAGCTGGTGGAAAACCGCCGGCTGCGGCTGTCGGTCACCGGCTATGCCGACCCCGGCAGCATGGCGGCACTGCGGCAGGCGCTGCCCCAGTGCGTCGGCGGCTTTTCCGGCAATTTCCGCATCGGCGGCTATAAGATCTTTCTCGACGGTTCGCCCCAGGGGCGCACGGCCTGGATGCGGCAGCCCTATCTGGGCGGCGGCGGGACCTATACCGGCTATGGCATGATGACGGAGGATGCCGTCTTTGACGCCGTGGCCCGGGCCTGCCGCGAGGGGGTGCAGATCCTGGCCCACTGCAACGGCGACATGGCCTGCGAGCAGTTCCTGCGGGCGGTGGAGCGTGCCCGGAAGGCCGGATTGGACCCGGAGGCCGTCCGTCCGGTCATGGTCCACGCCCAGCTGCTGGGAGCCGATCAGATGGCACGGGTCCGGGATCTGGGCGTGGTGCCCTCCTTCTTTGTCGCCCACGTCTGGCATTGGGGCGACGTTCATATGGCCAACTTTGGAAAAACACGCGCCGAAAATATTTCACCGGCGGGGCTGGCGCAGGCCATGGGCATTCCCTATACCTTCCATCAGGACGCGCCGGTCATCCAGCCCGATATGATGGAAACCGTCTGGTGCGCCGTCAACCGCCGCACCCGGTCGGGCCGGGTACTGGGACCGTCGCAGGCCGTCGGCACCTATGACGCCCTGCGGGCTGTCACCATCCGGGCGGCGTATCAGTATTTTGACGAAAAGGAGAGGGGCTCCATCGCGCCGGGCAAGGCGGCCGACCTGGTGGTGCTCGACCGCGATCCGCTGACTGCGCCGGCCGGCCAACTGCGGGATATCCGCGTCTGCCGCACCATCAAGGATGGGCAGACGGTTTTTCAGGCGGAATAAAAATAAGGGTGCTTCCCAACGGAAGCACCCTTGCTTTTTTACCGGTGACTGGGCCGGGGGCCGTAAATGGCCGTGCCGATGCGGACGATGGTGGCGCCCTCCAGAATGGCTTCTTCAAAGCTGCCGCTCATGCCCATGGAGAGGGTGTCCAGCGGCAGCGCCGGCAGGCGCGCGCGGGACTGCTCCAGCAGCCGGCGCAGATGGGCGAAGCGGCGGCGGACGGCGTCGCCGGTCTCGCCGGCCGGCGGAATGGCCATCAGCCCCCGCACACGGACGTGGCCGCAGGCGCAGGCAGCCTCCAGCAGGGCGGGCAGTGCTTCGGGGGAGATCCCCGATTTGCCCGGTTCGCCGGCCAGATTGATTTCCAGCAGGATCTCCTGGGTCAGCCCCTGCCGCAGGGCCTCCTGCTCGATGGCCTCAAGCAGCCGCAGGTTGTCGACGCTCTGGATCATAGCGGCACGGCCCACCACCTTGCGGACCTTGTTGGTCTGCAGATGGCCGATGAAATGGACCGGCTTGCCCAGATAGGCGCCGGCATCGCCGTGAAGCAGCAGCTCCTGCATGTGATTCTCGCCGAAGAGGTCGATGGGCAGGGCGGCGCTTTCCCGGACGGTTTCACAGGTGCGGGTCTTGCAGGCGGCGCACAGCAGGACATCTTCAGGCTGCCGTCCGGCGGCACGGGCGGCCCGGGCCATGCAGCCGCGGATGTCGGCCACCGCCGCGTCGAGGGAACGGAATGTGCTGTCCAAAATATCACATCTCCCGATAGGCGGCCCGGGGACCGCCGATGTATTTGGGCCGGGTGCGGGCGCAGAGCAGGATGGCCTGGCCGATGGTCTTCACCGACAGACGGACGGGCACGGCCACCCGGCGCAGGTGCATGCCGATGAGGGTGCCGCCGATGTCCATGCCGGCGTCGGCCGCGATGGCCTCCACGGCCACGGGGGCGGAAAAGGCGTTCCAGGCCGTGACGGCGAAGGAGCCGCCGGCGTGGGGCTGGGGCACCACATTGACCATCTCATAGCCCCGGGCCTCGGCGTCGGCGTGTTCGAGGATGAGGGCGCGGTTGAGATGCTCGCAGCACTGGACGGCCAGATGCACGCCCTTTTCCTGCAGTACCGGCCAGATGCCGGCAAAGGCCGCCTGTGCCGCCGCCATGGAGGAGCCGCGGCCGATGTGCTGCCCCACCATCTCGCTGGAGGAGCAGCCGATGACCAGCAGCTGGCCGGGGCGCAGCCCGGCCTGTTCCAGCAGCTCGGCGGCGGCGGTGCGGGCCTCTTGGGTGATCTGTTCATAAATATCCATCAAATTACATCTACCTTTCAAGGATGGCGGAGGTCACTGCACCTTTTTCACGATGCGGCTGCCCTGGCGCATGGCGTAAACGCCCCGCGTTTCGTCGGACAGCAGCTCGAAATTGACGTCGCCGAAGGGGCCGCGCCGCACGGCATAGCGGCTGCCGATGGTCATCAGGGGGCTGCGCCTGCCTTCTTCCACCACCACCGGCCGGCCGTTTTCGGCCTCGATGGCAAAGCCGGCGCCCTCGTCGGAAGCATACCGGCCGCAGGCCGAAGCCAGCAGGGCGTCGTCCCAGGGACGGTCATCATAGGCGGGCAGGCAGATCTCAGGATCTTCGCCAACGGCCAGCCGCATCAGAGCTTCGGCGGCCGCCGATACGGCTACCCCTTCGGTATTGCACAGGATGACGACGCCCAGCTCTTTTTCGTAGGACCAGGCCATATGGGAGGAGACGCCGGGCAGGCTGCCGCCGTGGCGGACCAGGGTATAGCCGCCGCAGGGAGTCACCATGAGGCCGAAGCCGTAATAGCTGCCATAGCCGTTGGTCTGGCGGGGCTTGATCATCTCGCGGACGCTGCTGGCCGCGGCCACACGGCTGCCGCCGGCGAACTGACCTTCGCCCAGATACATGGCCACATAGCGGGTCATGTCGTGGAGGGTCGATTTCATGGCGCCGCCGCCGTTGAGGACGAAGGCGTTGTCCAGATTGTCGGAAGTGGTGCGGCCCTCCGGCCCCTTGACGTAGATGGCGGCGGCGTTGGGGTCCCGGGCCGGGGCCAGAAACTCGCTGGAGCTGCGGGTCATGCCCAGGGGCGCGCAGATGTGCGTTTTCACATAGTCGGCAAAGGAGCGTTCGCCCGACACCTGATAAATGATATGAGAGAGCAGGGCAAAGCCGTCGTTGAAATAGCTCATGGCCCGGCCGGGCAGGTCGATGCGGTCGGTCTGGGCCGTCATGCGCCGGGCCACCAGCCGGGTGCCGCGGTCTTCAATGGCCGGGTCGAAGGCATAGTCGCCGTCCCGGGCCGGATCAAAGCCCAGCTCCCGGGCCACGTCCTGCATCAGAATACGCTTTTGGGGATAAAAGCCGCCGCTGTGGCAGAGCAGATGCCAGATGCGCACCGGCTCGCCGGGGTCTGGGTCGGCGTATTCGGGGATGTAGCGGGAAATGGGGTCTTCCAGATGCAGAAGGCCCTTTTCGGCCAGCTGCAGGATGGACAGGGCCGTGAAGGATTTGGTGATGGAAGCCACGCCGAAGATGGTGTCGCCGTCGATGGGCAGGTTCTTTTCGGCGTCGCGCAGGCCGTAGTATTTTTCAAACAGGATATGGCCCTGCCGGTCGGTGACGGCGGCGGCCAGACCGGCGGCCTGGCCGGCCTCCATGATCGAGTGGATCAGGGCGTCAAACTGCGCCGTGCGCTGGGCGGAAAACGGACACATATAGATTCCTCCTTGTTCAAGATGGTGTTTGATTGGTGCTTTACACTCAGTCTAACACGGAAAAGCCCGGCGCGCAAGGCGGCAGAACGCAAAGGCCCCTTGCCGTTATGGCAAGGGGCCTTTGCGTGATTTATGTTTTGTAAGGAAACTGTGTGCGGAAGATTCAGACCCCGGCGGCGGTGTTTCTGGCCAGACCGTGGGGCATTTCGCGCCAGACCCGGACAGGGCGGATCAGACACCAGAGGCAGATGGGCGCCCAGGTGGCCATGAAGATCCCGTAGGTGACGACGGCCTTGCCCATGCCGCGCCGGTCCATGCCGGTCAGACGGACGATCAGGGCGGCCAGCGCCGCCGCGCCCAGCCAGCCGACCAGCAGCGCCGCCAGAAGCCCCATGGGGTCGGTGTAGAGGCGCAGCAGCAGCGGCAGCAGAGAAAAGCCCTGGATAAAGGGGGTGAGCAGGAAAAAGACGAAGTCGGCGCACAGCGGTTCCCGCGGGCTGCACCGCACCAGCGCCGGCAGGTGGAGCCGGGCCGCGGCCATGATGCCGCTGCACCACCGTGCCCGCTGAGTCAGCGACTGGCGCAGGGTCAGAGGCTGTTCGTCGTAGGATACGGCTTCGGGCACCCACCATACCCGCTGGCCGGCCTGGGCACAGATGGCGGCAAACTCGGCGTCTTCGGCGATGGTCTGGGTATTCCAGCCGCCCAGGCGGCGGAGCAGATCCATGGATACGGCAAAGCCGGTGCCGTTGAGCTTGGCCGAAAGCCCCAGCGGCTGGCGTGCGTGGTTGTAAAAGAGGTTGAAGAGGCCGAAATAGAGGGCATAGCAGCCGGATATCCAGCTGTCGGCGGGATTGGAAGCCAGGCATTTGCCCTTGGCCACCTGGGCGCCGGCGCAGAAGGCGTCGTTCATGCGGCGCAGATAGGCGGCGTCCGCCAGGTTGTCGGCGTCAAAGACGCAGATGGCGTCGTAGGGCCTGTCCTTCAGTGCCGCCACGGCCAGGTGCAGCGCCGCGCCCTTGCTGCGCACCGAGGGGCCGCAGGGGAGGATGCGCGCGCCGGACGCAGCGGCCGCGGCGGCTGTGTTGTCGGTGCAGCCGTTGGGCAGCACATAGACGTCGAACAAATCGGCCGGGTAATCGCATTGCAGGAGCTTCCGCACCGTCCGGCCGATGACGGCTTCTTCGTTGCGGGCGGCGATCAATACGGCAAAGCGGGTGCGCGGCGGACAGGGCGCCAAAGGCGCCGGCCGGCGGAAAGCAAAGAGCGCGATGCAGAGAAAATAAAGGCTCAGGATGCCTGCCGGCATGGAGAGCAGCTTTTGCAGCAGTTCGGGCATGGAGTTCACATCCCTTGAGAGGACTTGGCTTTATTTGCCTGTGCTTTCAGCATACAGGGCCTTTTTTA
Source organism: uncultured Clostridia bacterium (assembly GCA_945947915.1). Lineage (GTDB taxonomy): Bacteria > Bacillota > Clostridia > Oscillospirales > Butyricicoccaceae > RGIG1902. The sequence continues at coordinate 62,102 of CAMEZQ010000001.1, forward strand.
AAATCCGGCAGGGAAAAGCCTTAAGATTTGCTTAAGCCCGCGGGATTAAGAAAATCTTAAAAACAGCGGCGGAAAAACGGCACTTTTTCGCCTTTCACGCGTCTGAATATTGAAAATATCCGCTTAAATAAATCTTAAGAAAGAAACGGCTTTCATCTTAAGGTTCAGTTTGATACAATAAAAACGGGGGGATGAGGAGATATGTACAACATTCTGATCTGCGACGACGAAAAAGACATCCGCGCCGCGTTGCGCATCTATCTGACCAACGAGCTTTACAATCTGATCGAGGCGGAAAACGGCCGGCAGGCGGTGGAGATCGCCGACAGCCGGGAGATCCATCTGGCGCTGATGGATATCATGATGCCCGAAATGGACGGCCTGGCGGCCATGGAAAAGATCCGGGAAAAGCACAATTTTCCCATTCTGCTGCTGACGGCCAAAAGCGAGGATCACGATAAGATCATGGGCCTCAATCTGGGGGCCGACGACTATATCACCAAGCCCTTCAATCCGCTGGAGGTGCAGGCCCGCGTACGGTCGCAGCTGCGCCGCTATACCAATCTGGGCGGCATGGAAAAGCCAAAAAGCGGCACGCTGACGGTGGGCGGCATCGAGATGGACGACGAGAAAAAGCAGGTGACGGTGGACGGCGAGCCCATTTCGCTGACGCCTATGGAATACAATATCTTAAAGCTGCTGATGGAGAGCCCCGGCAGGGTCTATTCCTCGGCCCAGATCTACCAAAGCGTCTGGAACGAGGCGGCCTACGGCTCGGAGAGCGCCGTGGCTGTGCATATCCGTCATCTGCGGGAGAAGATCGAGATCAATCCCTCCGAACCGCGCTATATCAAGGTGGTTTGGGGACTGGGATATAAAATGGAGAAGATGTAGCATGAAGCTGACCGAAAACCTTGCCGTTAAGATCACGGCGGTCTTCGTTGTGTTTTTCACGGCCATCGGACTGGTGATGGGGGCCGCCGGCACGGTGGCGGCCAACGAGCTGGGGATCTATGCCGACAGTCCCGACTGGTTCCAGAGCCAGAACTGTGCCGATCTGCTGCAGGAGCACGCCATGTCCGTTGCCTACGGCTACGCGGCGGAAGGCGCCGATTTTATTTTTTCCGTCCGCAGCGGCCAGAGCCGGTATGCGCCGGCCCGCACCAACCTGTGCTTTACCCTGGCGGACGACGCCGGCAATATCGTCTGCGCCACCGGATCGCCCGACAGCGCCGCCGTTTCGATCTCTTATGTGTTCGCCGTCTATCCCGACGGTGCCATTGAATGGGCGGACGCCCAGACCGAACAGCAGAGCCAGCTGGTCACGGCCCAGGCCGATGCCCGGATCATGACCCTACGGTGCAGCCTGCCGGGCGCGCTGCGGCGCACCGACGTCTTTTATTACACCTGGAAGGCCTACAGTATTCTGGGCACCTGGCGCGGCGTCCTGCCCTGGATCGCCGGCATTTCGGCGCTGCTGATGGCCGTGTCCGTGGTCTTTCTCTGCTGTGCCGCCGGGCATCACGCCGGCCGGGAGGGCATCAGCCTCAATCCCCAGGACCGGATCCCCTTTGACTTCTATCTGCTGACCGTTTTCGGCATGGCCTGCATCCCGCCCGGCCTGGGCATGCAGCTCTATTCCGAAGACCTGTGGGGCAGCGGCGGCCTCTATGTGATCGTCGCGGCCGGCCTGCTGGTGGGGGTGGAAGCCCTCATCTGCCTGGCGGCGCTGCTGACCACGGCCACACGCTTCAAAAAGGGCGGATGGTGGCGCAACACCGTCATCTGGCGGAGCTGCCATTTCTGCTGGCGTCTGGCGGCGGCCTGCCTGCGGGCCTGCCGGGATCTGCTGCTGGCCGTGCGGCTGGAGTGGCGGGTGGCGCTGGGCGTGGCGGTATTTCTGTATATCCTGGCGCTGTTCTGGGTGGACGGCGCCTACAGCGACGGCCTGCTGCTGGCGGCCTTCTGCATGAGCGCTTCGGCCACGCTGCTCTGCGTGCTTTTTGCCAACGGACTGCGGCGGGTGGTGGATGGCGGCCGGGCCATCGCCGGCGGCAGTGTGGATTATAAGATCGACACGACAAAGCTGGCCGGCATCCTCAAGCGCCATGGCGAGGACCTCAACTCCATCGCCGACGGCATGGGCATCGCCGTCGAGCAGCGCATGCGCAGCGAGCGCATGAAGACCGAACTGATCACCAATGTCTCCCACGACATCAAGACGCCGCTGACCTCTATTATCAATTACGTCGACCTGCTCAAAAAAGAGCCGCTGGAAGGCAAGGCGCGGGAATACGCCGACACGCTGGAGCGCCATGCCAACCGGCTCAAAAAGCTGACCGAGGATCTGGTGGAGGCCTCCAAGGCGGCCACGGGCAATATCCGCGCCGAGCTGGTGCCGGTCAATTTCTGCGAGCTGATCAACCAGGCGGTGGGAGAATACAGCGAACGGCTGGAGCAGAGCGGCATCGAACCGGTGGTGGCGCTGCCCGAGCATCCCAAATACATTCTGGCCGACGGCCGGCTGCTCTGGCGCATCATCGAGAATCTGCTGAGCAACGCCGCCAAGTATTCCCAGCCGGGCACCCGGCTGTATATCTCTCTGGTGGACAGGCACGGAAGAGCCGTGCTGGAGATGAAGAATATTTCCCGCGATCGGCTCAATATCGACGCCGACGAGCTGATGGAGCGCTTTGTGCGGGCCGACAGCTCCCGCCATACCGAGGGAAGCGGCCTGGGGCTCAATATCGCCCGCAGCCTGGCCGAGCTGCAGAACGCGCGGCTGGCCATTGAGATCGACGGCGACCTCTTCAAGGTCTCGCTGGCCTTCGACCGGCTGGACGACCAGCTGGACTTTATCGATGAAATGCCCGCGGCGCCGGCGCGGTGACGCCGGAAAACAGCCGGACGCGCAAAGAGAAAACGCAAAAGGAGGGAAAGGAGCCATGCAGAAAACAGTCAGTCTGCTCAATACCATTGCCGTCATCCTGACGGCGGCGCTGGTGGCCTTTGGTTTTTTCGGCTGGTATATGGGCTGGTTCCGTGACCTGGAAAGCATGCGTACCTTCGTGGCCGCCGCCGGCCCGCTGGGCCCGGTGGTGTTTCTGCTGCTGCAGATCGCCCAGGTGGTGCTGCCCTTTATCCCCGGCGGCGTCACGCTGATGACCGGGGTGCTGGCCTTTGGGCCCTGGTTCGGCTTCCTGCTCAATTACGCCGGTGTCGTGGCCGGTTCGATCATCAATTTTTATATGGCGCGGCGCTACGGCCACCGGCTGGTGCTGCATCTGGTGGATGAAAAGACCTGGCAGAAATACATCGGCCGGCTGGACAACAGCCGGGGCTTTACCCGCTTTTTCGCCCTGGCCATCCTGCTGCCCTTTTTCCCCGACGACACCCTCTGCCTGCTGGCCGGGCTGACCAATATGCGGGCCGATGTCTTTACCGTCATCCTGCTGGCGGGCAAGCCGCTGACCATCGCCGTTTACAGCGCCATCTATCTGTACGCGGGCAGCCTGCTGGCTTTCGCCGGATAACGCTGGCACAGAGATCATGCACCCCCTGCCGCCCAAGCGGCAGGGGGTTTTTGCAAAAAAATCTTTTCAATCCCGGCAGGGTATGGTAATTTAAAGATAGCGGCGCTCCCCATGGCTGCCGGCCGGAGGAGCGCGCGGGAAATCAGAAAAACGGAGCTGAAAACTATGGATGGTTATGCAAAACTGATCGAAGAATACAGGGGCGGCCTTTTGGAAAACACCCATTACGGCTATATCTGCGTGGTCGACCGGGATTCCAACGTGCTGTACAGTGCCGGCGATATCAATACCAAGGTCTACTACCGTTCGGCCTCCAAGCCGGTGCAGGCGCTGCCCACCATCGCCCTGGAGCTGGACCGCAAATACGGCCTGACCGAAGCCGAGTGCGCCGTCATGGCTGGGTCCCATACAGCCCAGGACGTTCATGTGGCGGCGCTGGAGGGGATCCTGCACAAGGCCGGACTGCGGGAGGAGGATCTCATTATGAATCCCACGGTGCCCGCCGATACGGAGAGCAACGAAAACCGCATCCGCGCCGGCATCCCGCCCCGCAGGATCTATCACAACTGTTCGGGCAAGCATCTCTCCCTCATGCTGCTTCAGCGCCATCTGACCGGATCGGTGAAGGATTATCACCGCATCGATTCGCCGGCCCAGCAGACCGTGCTGGCCGCCATGGCATCGGCCAGCGAGGTGGAGAAGGAGCAGGTCACCATCGGCATCGACGGCTGCGGCGTGCCGGTCTTTGCCGTGCCCATCAAAAACATCGCCTGCGCCTTTAAAAATCTGGCCTGCCCCGAAAAGATGCCCGACGCCCGCCTGGGGGCGGCGGCTGCCCGCTTCGTGCCCATGATCAACCGCAATCCCATCATGCTGCGGGGCCGTGGGTTTATCTGCGGCAACATCAACCGCGATCCCAACCTCATCGGCAAGGGCGGCGCCATGGGTGTTTACGGCATCGGCATGAAGAAGGAGGGGCTGGGCATCAGCCTCAAGATCGCCGACGGCACCGATTACCTCTGGCCCTTCCTCATCGCCGGCATCTTCCGCGAGCTGGGGTACAGCCGGCAGGAGACCTATGATATGCTGCTGGGCCTCAACAGCGGCATCATCAAAAACGACAACGGCCTGGTGGTGGGCGAGGCCAGAAACGTCTTTACGCTGCAGAGGGCCTGAGCCATGGCCAGAACCTTTCAGGATCGCCGCGTGCTCATCACCGGGGGCGCCGGCGGCATCGGCCGTGCTCTGACGCTGGCCTTTGCCCGGCAGGGGGCCCAGGTCTTTTTCGTCGATGTGGACGAAACGGGCGGCAGGGAGACCGCCGTGGCCGCCGGCGGAAACTGCCGGTTTATTTTGGGAGATATTACCGAAAAGGATGTCCTGCAGCGGGTATTCGATATTGTTTCGGCTGGTGGGAAGCTGGATATCCTCGTCAATAACGCCTGCGTCAGCCGCGGCGGCATTTTGAGCGGCTGCACTTATGAGGACTTCAATTATGTCCTGCGGCTGGGTGTGACGGCGCCCTATATGCTGGCCAGCCTTTTCCGCGATCACTTCGCCGCCGGCGCCTCCATCGTCAATATCTCCTCCAGCCGCCATCTCATGTCCCAGGCCGACACCGAGAGCTACACGGCGGCCAAGGGCGGCATCGCGGCGCTGACCCACGCTTTGAGCGTCAGCCTGCGAGGGGTCGCGCGGGTCAATTCCATCTCGCCCGGCTGGATCGAGACCGGCGGCTGGCACCACGGCGAAGCCGGCTTCGCGCCCGACTATACGCCGGGCGACAAGCTGCAGCATCCGGTGGGCCGGGTGGGCCGCCCCGGCGATATCGTGGGCGCTGTGTTCTTCCTCTGCTCGCCGGCGGCGGGATTTATCACCGGGCAGGATCTGGTGGTCGACGGCGGCATGACCCGCCAGATGATCTATCATAACGATATGGGGTGGAGCTATGATCCCGAGCAGCAGTGAGATTTCCGATATCCGCGCCCAAAAGGCGGCGCTGCGAAAAGAGATCCGCGCCCGGCGCCGGGCGCTGGATGCCGAGGCGCGAAAGGCATGGGACGCCTCCATCACAGCAAAGGTGCTGGCCCTGCCGGCCTACCAGGAGGCAAAGACGGTCTTTTGCTTTATTTCCTATGGCGGCGAGCCGGAGACCCGCGCCATCCTGCGGGAGGCACTGGCTGCCGGCAAACGGCTGGCTGTACCCCGCTGCCTGTCTGACGGCATCATGGAGGCCGTATGCATCGATGGCTTTGATGGGCTGACGCCCGGTATGTACGGTATTCCCGCGCCCCGGGAGGACCTGCCGGCCATTTCTTTCGACGAGATCGATTTTGCCCTGGTGCCGGCGCTGGCTTATACGGCGGCAGGCGACCGGCTGGGGCAGGGAGGCGGCTATTACGACCGGTTTATGGAAAAAACGAACGCCTTTACCTGCGGCGTCTGCTACCGCCGCTTCCTGCTGGACAGCATCCCGGTGGAACCCTTTGACCGACGGCCAAAGCTGGTGATTTGTGAATAATTGCTCAAAACCGGCCGGAATGGCTTGACCAAACCGTGCAAACTGGTATATGATATAAGCAGTTGTTTTTTGTCCGTTCCGGACTGTTTAAGAAAAACGAATCACTGGAAAAAAGAATCAGGAGGTCACGCGCCATGAACATGGTAAAAGAGAATATGGAGTTTATCGCCCAGTACGACCCCGAGATCGGCAGCGCCATTCAGCAGGAATTCGCGCGGCAGGTCCGCAACATTGAACTGATCGCTTCGGAGAACATCGTCAGCCCGGCCGTTATGATGACCATGGGCTCCTGCCTGACCAACAAGTATGCCGAAGGTTATCCCGGCAAGCGGTATTACGGCGGCTGTGAAAAGGTCGATATCGCCGAAAATATCGCCCGCGACCGCGCCTGCAAGCTGTTCGGCGCCGATCACGCCAACGTCCAGCCCCACAGCGGCGCGCAGGCCAATATGGCCGTCTATTTCGCCCTCTGCAAGCCGGGCGACACCGTGCTGGGCATGAACCTGGCTCACGGCGGCCATCTGACCCACGGCAGCCCTGTCAACATGTCGGGCGCTTATTTCAACATCGTTCCCTACGGCCTTGATCCCGAGACCGAGCAGATCGATTATGAAGAAGTCTATCGTCTGGCCATGGAGCACAAGCCCAGGATGATCATTGCCGGCGCGTCGGCCTATCCTCGCGCCATCGACTTCAAGAAGTTCTCGGAGATCGCCAAAGAATGCGGCGCCTATCTGATGGTCGATATGGCCCACATCGCCGGCCTGGTGGCCGCCGGTCTGCACCAGAACCCCGTTGAGTACGCCGACGTGGTCACCACCACCACCCACAAGACCCTGCGCGGCCCCAGAGGCGGCATGATCCTCTGCAAGGCCGAGCTGGCCAAGCAGATCGACAAGGCCATCTTCCCCGGCACCCAGGGCGGCCCCCTGATGCACACCATCGCCGCCAAGGCCGTCTGCTTCGGCGAGGCCTTAAAGCCCGAGTTCAAGGCCTATCAGCAGCAGATCCTGAACAACGCCCAGGCGCTGGCCAAGGGCCTGACTGAGCACGGTTTCCGTCTGGTCTCGGGCGGCACCGACAACCATCTGATGCTGGTCGATGTCCGCAATTTCGGCATCACCGGCAAGGAGCTGGAGAAGCGTCTGGACGAGGTCTATATCACCGTCAACAAGAACGCCATTCCCAACGACCCCGCCAAGCCCACCGTCACCAGCGGTATCCGCGTCGGTACACCGGCCGTTACCACACGCGGCTTCAAGGAAGCCGAGATGGAAAAGATCGCCGAGCTGATCGCTCTGGCTGCCGGCGAGCAGTTTGCTGAAAAGGCCGACTACATCCGTGCCTGCGTCACCGAGATGTGCGAGAAGCATCCCATCTACAACGATTGATCTTTTGACAATATCCACAAAAGCCATACCCGGAAAAGGGTATGGCTTTTGTGCGCATTACCGGAGAATACCGGCAAAATAAATGAACGGATTGTAAATATTGGAAATTATCGGTTGACATTATGTGCAGCCGTCCATATAATTAAAATAAATTAGCTAAATATTTTAGCTAAAGGGGTTAGCTTATGAGATATTCAAAAGCAGCGGAGGAATTGTATGATCTGGGCCTGCAGGCCAACCGCACCGTCGAGTACGGTCTGGCGGGTCACACGGCCAAAATGGAAACTTTCATTCTTTGGTATCTTTCAAGGAATGACAACCGTGCCTTTCCAAAGGATCTGAGCCGGAGTATGGCGGCCAGCACCGCCCATGTTTCCACGGTCCTGCGGGGATTGGAAAGAGACGGTTATATCACAAGGGAGACCGACCCTTCGGACTGCCGCCGGGTCATTGTGCATCTGACCGAGCGCGGACTGGAAAAAAACCGGCAGCTCAAGGCGGCGCGGATCGAAAAGATCGGCGCCATGCTGGAGGTGCTGACGCCCGAAGAGGTCGATACCTATATCCGGCTCCGGAAAAAACTGCTGTCCGGAGCTATGAAAGAATGATCCCGCCGGCGGTTTGAGTTCGGCCGATGCACGGGCTGTGGACGGGGTCATGGATACTGGAAAGGAGCAAACATGAAGAAGTTCACGGCAATCGTGCTGTGTCTGCTGTGCTGCCTGTCACTGGCGGCCTGCGGCAGCCAGTCGGGAGGGGAGACCGTCAATATTTATTCCGCCAATTACGAAGATGAGATCGCCATTGAGCTGGAATATCTGAAAGAGAAGTTTCCCGATTACGAAATCACCATCACCTATCTGTCGTCGGGCAAGCTGGCGGCCAAGCTGATGGCCGAGGGCGCCGATACGGAGGTCGACATTGCCATGTCGCTGTCCAGCGGCTATGCCAGCCAGCTCAAGGAAGCCGGCCTGCTGCGCGCTTTCGACACGGAACTGACCTACAAGGACGGCTTTGCCGATCCCGACGGCCAGATCCATCCCAACGGCGTCTGGGCCGGCGCCATCGTGGTCAACACCGATGTGCTGGCCAAAAAGGGGCTTGCCGCCCCCGCTTCCTACGCCGAGCTGATCGACCCTGCCTATCGCGGCATGATCGTTATGGCCGACCCCTCCAGCTCGTCGACGGGCTACTTCTTCCTGCACGGCCTGCTCAATCTTTACGGCGAGGAGGAAGGCTGGGCGTATTTCGACGCGCTGCAGGAGAATATCATGCTCTTCACCGAATCGGGCTCCACACCGGTCTCGATGGTCGAGCGCGGCGAAGCGGCCATAGCGCTGGGCATCGACTACCAGGCCATGGAGCTGCTGGACGCCACCAGCCCGGTGGAGGTCGTATTTGCCGCCGAGGGCGCGCCCTACGACTATGATACGGCGCTGCTGATCGAGCGGAAAGAGGCGCCTTCCCAGGCTGTCCTCGATGTCATGGCGGCCATCACGTCGGCCGAGGGAAACGCCGTATTCAACAACTATAATCTTTCGGTGGTGGAAGGCGAAGACACCGCCGAGGGATACCCCGAAGGGTTCTATCTGATGGATATGACCGGCATTTCCGACCCCGACCGCAAGGCTGAGGTGCTGCAGCAGTGGAGCGCACGCTATGAGTAACTACAAGCCTTATCTTTCGGTGGATGGGCTGGAAAAATCCTTCGGTGCCCACAAGGTGTTTGAAAACATCTGTTTTGATATCCAGCAGGGAGAGTTCATCTCCCTGCTGGGACCCAGCGGCTGCGGCAAGACGACGCTGCTGCGCTGCCTGATGGGGCTGGAGATGCCCGACAGCGGCCACGTCTTTCTGGAAGACCGGGAGATCACCCGCCAGCGCTGTGACAAGCGCGGTTTTTCCATCGTCTTTCAGGATTACGGCCTTTTTCCCCATATGACCATTTTTGACAACGTCGCATATCCGCTGCGACTGCAGAAGATGCCGCGGGAACAGATCCGCAGCCGGGTCAACGAGGCACTGGCATCTCTGGGACTGGAGGAAGCGGCCAAAAAATCACCGGCCCAGCTTTCGGGCGGCATGCAGCAGCGGGCGGCCATTGCCCGTTCGCTGGTCACGGGCAGCAAGCTGCTGCTGCTCGACGAGCCCTTTTCGGCATTGGACGCCATGGTCAAGGTGGAGCTGAGCGACGAGCTGAAAAGCCTGCAGCGGCGCTTCGGCATCACCATGCTGATGGTCACCCACGACCAGATCGACGCCATTTCGCTCAGCGACCGCATTCTTCTGATGAACGAGGGGCATATCGTGGCAGACGACAGTCCGGGCGAGCTTTACCGGACGGCCGACACCGGCTTTGCCAAGAGCTTTTTCGCCGACCAGATCGACCGCCGGGTCCATCACGCGATGCAGCTCCGGAGGTGAGCGTATGGAAAAAAGCAAGAGACCTCTGCCGCGGCGAACAGGCAGCCGTATGATCCTGCTGCCGCTGCTCCTGCTGGGCGCTTTCGCGCTGGTCAATCTGGTGCTGCCGCTCTGTACGCTGTTGGGCCGGTCGGTCGATTATGAGCCCTTCTGGGGCGGCTTTGCCCGGGTATTGCGCGGCACCACGGCCCGGCAGGCCGTTTTCAACTCCCTCTGGATCGCCTTCGTATCGGCAGCGCTGTCGGTGGCCTGCGCGTATTTTTACGCCTACATCGTGGAGTTCAAGCTGCACGGCCGGATGCAGCGGGCCTTCCGGCTGATCTCTATTCTGCCCATGCTGGTGCCCAGCGTCACCCACGGCATCGTCATCACCTATCTGTTCGGCAAAGCCGGCATCTTCACCAGCCTGCTTGGGCTGCAGGTGGATATCTACGGCCCGCTGGGCATCATCATCGGCAGCTTTTTCTACAGCTTCCCGGCGGCTTTTCTGATCTTCAGCCAGGCCTTCGCCAGCCTGGACGGCCGCCTTTTCGACAATACCCGCGCGCTGGGCGTCGGGCCGGTGCGCCGATTCTTCGACATCACGCTGCCCCTGACCCGCTATTCCATCTTTTCGGCCATGGCTGTCTGCTTTACCATGGTGTTCACCGATTACGGCGTGCCTCTTTCGGTGGGCGGCACCTATCCCATCCTGCCGGTGCTTTTTTATAAAAACGTCATCGGCCGTCTGGATTTCGACACCGGCGCCATCTACAGCGTGCTGCTGCTGGTGCCGGCGGTGCTGGTCTATCTGCTGGATATCCTCTGGTTCAGCAAAAAACAGGCTTCCACGGAAAATACCCGGCGTCTGGAGACCGGGCGCTTTCATATTTTGCAGAAGCTTGGATTCGTGCTGCTGACGACGGCCGTTGCTTTGTGCATCCTGGTCATCGTGCTGGTGCCTTTTGCCAATAACTGGCCTTACGATCCCAGCTTCACGCTGCGCCATTTCGCCGTCATTCTGCGCAACGGCAAGCTGATGCGCCTTTTGCGCACATCGCTTCTGGTGGCGCTGGGCACGGCCCTGGGCGGCACGGCCATTGCCTTTACCGCCGGGTATCTCTATGTGCGCGGCTCTGGCCAGCAGGGGGTACGCAAGGTGATCCATGGGCTGTACACGGCTACGCTGGCCATCCCCGGCCTGGCGCTGGGCCTGGCCTTTGCGCTTTTCTTCAAGGGAACGGCGGTATATAACACGCTGGTCATCCTGGTGGCTGTCAATATCATGCATTTTTTCGGCTCGCCCTATATGATGACCATCAGTCATTTCCGCCTGCTCGATCCCGACCTGGAGGACATCTGCAAGAGTCTGGGCGCCGGGCCGGTGCGCACTTTTACCGATGTCATCCTGCCGGCCAGCCGCCGCCTGCTCGTCGATGTATTTTCCTATTTTTTCACCAACGCCATGATCACCATTTCGGCGGTCTCCATGCTTTATACGGCCCGGACCATGACGCTGGCTGTGCAGGTGACGGCCTTTAACGACCAGGGCGCCTACGAAAGCGCCGTGGCCGTGTCGCTGGTCATTTTGTGCATCAACATTCTGATGAAGCTGCTGCAGAACCGCAGGGCCAAATAAAAAAACGCAGGCGCGCGCCTGCGTTTTTTATGGGGTAAAAAATTATTGATAGATGCCGGCTGTGACGAAGATGCGGCCTTTTTTGGAGCGGCCGTCGGAGGAGAGGATACGCGCCTTGCCGTGATGGCGGAGGGAAAGGATATCGCCCTCGCACACCGGCGCGTCTTTGTCCAGGCATGGAAAGTAATTGAGCGTCACCTCGCCCTGCTGGAACAGGGGCTGGCAGGCGCTGCGGGAGATGCGGAAGATACCGGAGACCACGGCGTCGGCCCGCATGGACTGGACGGTGAAGGTGACTTCACGCAAGTCGGCCGCGAAGGACGGCAGGCTGTCCAGCGTCACTTCAGAAAGAGAAACGCCGCCGCGGCCCACCCGTACCAGCGAATCGAGCACATGGGGCGTGATGGCCGGCGTCAGGAAAAAATAGCCTGCGCCATCCCGCAGCAGGATGTCGCCGATACACTCCCGCTCGATGCCAAGATTCATCAGCGCGCCCAGGTAATCCCGGTGGGTGGGGGCCGCAAAGGGCGTCTGGGCCCGGATGGCCCGGAGATATGGGGAGGGATCAAAACTGCCGGCGTCCAGATAATCGGGCAGGAAGAAGGCCATGCGCCGCTCGGCATCGGGCCAGCCGCCGAAAAAATACGGCGTGCATCCCCATTGGCGGCGGGCGGCCTCCAGAGCCTCGGCCTGCTCACGGGGCGTGAGAAAGGCGGTGTTGGTAACGATGTTTTTGTTGACGCAGCGGGTATAAAGGTCCCGCAGCCGGGGAAAGATCTGACTCTCTTCCATACATAGCCCTCCGGATCAGAAAGAAACCGACGGTTCCGCGGCGCGCTGATACGGCAGACGCAGATCCCGTGGGGATAATTTATTTTACCATAAAAAGGCGCGAGGAGAAAAGGGCGTTTTCAGCGGGACGACATTTTTAAAAAAGTGTCGTTATACATCAGACGAAATGATTTGGTATAATCGATATGAAACATTTATGCGGAACGGTCGTTTTGAGGAAAGGAACGGAGGACTATGGATCGGCAGTCGGTGAATCAGGATACAAAAACGCGCATTGCAGAGTGTTTTAAAGCGTTGGTGGTGGAAAAGGGATTTGAAAAGCTCAAGGTGCGGGAGATCACCGACCGCGCAGGTCTGACCCGCCCGACCTTTTATACATATTTTAAAGATAAATACGAGATCATTGAATATATTTTTGAAACGGAAGTGGCCGAGCCGGTGCGGCCCTTCCTGGACAAGGGCTTTTTGCGGGAATCGGTTTTGTACTTTCTGGTGCAGCTGGAAAAGGATAAGGCCTTTTACCGGGAGATCGCGCAGTTTGAAGGCCAGAATTCTTTCGCCGACTGTCTGCGTCGCACGGCCGTAGACGGCGTCCGGCGCTATATGGGAGATAAGATCAAAAGCCAGGAGCGCGGATTATATACCACCGAGAATATGGCCCGGTATTTCAGTGCCATGGTGGAGTTTATCGTCGTGCGCTGGCTGCGGCAGCGGGATCCGGAGCTGACCACCAACATGGCCATGGAGATCTATGACCTGCTGATGATGAAGAGCCCGTATGATCTGCTGAATGGCAATATCTGATCCCAGCTGTCAGCGTTGGGTACTGCCGGGCATTTTTGTGCCGAGGCGGCTGGAAAGCCGGCGTAAAATATGACAAAAAGGCAGGACTGTCGTTTGGATCGGCAGTCCTGCTTTTTTGTCGTTTGCCGGCAGACAGATGACATCTTCTGCATATTTCTTCCGGCTCGCTTGTAGGATAAGATGAATACAGATACAGAAATGGAGGCAGAAAACATGACAACCAAGGAGAAAGCCGAACGCGCGCTGGCAGGCAAGGCCCTGGACGGCGTGCTTGGATATATCAACCGGGACAGGCGGAACAACCTGCTCAAGCTGGTCGACGTGGCCGAGAAGATCGCCGGCGATATGTTCGCGCCGGAATCCTATGCGGGTGCCCGGGAGCTGATCCGGGAACAGGATGGCAAATGGATCGGATATGTCGACCGGATCCTGGATGAGCTGGACCCGCAGGTCATTCGCATGACGGCCCTGAACCTGGGCTATCAGGCGGCTTATCTGGGGACCAAAACCATCCGGGAAAAGCGGGCCGAGCATCAGTGCAATATACCCTGGCTCATTCTGATGGACCCCACCAGCGCCTGCAATATGCACTGCACCGGCTGCTGGGCCGCCGAATACGGTCACAAGCTCAATCTGACGCTGGAGGAGATGGACAGCATCGTCACCCAGGGCAAAGAACTGGGCATTTATTTTTATATGTTTACCGGCGGCGAGCCGCTGGTGCGGAAGGCCGATCTGATCCGGCTGTGTGAGCGTCATCCGGAATGTGCCTTCCACGCCTTTACCAACGGCACGCTCATCGACGACGCTTTCTGTGCCGAGATGCGCCGAGTGGGCAATTTTTCCGTTTCGGTCAGCCTGGAGGGGTTTGAAGCGGAAAACGACGCCCGCCGTGGCGCCGGCAACTTCCGGGCCGTGATGGACGCCATGGCGCGCATGAAACGCCACGGTCTGCTCTTCGGCGCTTCCATCTGCTATACGCGGCAGAACATCGACGCCGTCACCTCCGACGCCTTCCTGGATCAGATCGTCGACGCTGGCTGCCGGTTTGCCTGGTATTTCCACTATATGCCGGTAGGCAGCGAGGCCGCTGTCGAGCTGCTGCCCACGCCGGAGCAGCGGGAATACATGTATCACCGGGTGCGTGAGATCCGCGGACGCAGCGGCGGAAAGCCGATCTTTACGATGGATTTTCAGAACGACGGCGAGTTTACCGGCGGCTGTATCGCCGGCGGACGCAATTTCCTGCATATCAACGCGGGCGGCGACGTTGAGCCCTGCGTTTTCGTCCATTATTCCAGCGCTAATATACGGGAGGTCTCTCTGCTGGAGGCGCTCAAGCAGCCCCTGTTTATGGCCTACCGCGACGGACAGCCCTTCAATGGCAATCATCTGCGGCCCTGTCCCATGCTGGAAAACCCCGAGCATCTGCTGCGTATGGTCCAGAAGACCGGCGCCCATTCCACCGACCTGCAGTCGCCCGAAGCCGTAGAAGATCTGTGCGGCAAATGCCGCGCCTATGCGGAAGGCTGGCGTCCGGTGGCCGAACGGCTGTGGCAGGAAAATCCCCATTATGTCGAGCGGTATGAAAACTACAAAAAAGTCTATACGCAGGCAAAATCGGAAGAATAGCCGAATGCTCTGTCTCCTGCTTTCATAAAATCAAAACGCCGGCGGCCCGGAGGAATTTCTCCGGGCCGCCGGCGTTTGTACGGCTGTAAAGAGTTATTTTCTGGACTTGAGTTCCTCCAGCAGGTCTTCCAGCTTGTCCAGGCTGGCAGGACGGCTCAGACGGGCCGAGGGATGGCGGCGGCGCAGGCGGGCCTGGTCGGCGCGCAGGCGCTGGGCCAGCTCGATGCAGCGGCGGCGGGATTCCTGGGTGCGCTGCCGGCTTTCCTCCAGCCGCTCGGCCAGCTGGGGATGCTCCTGAGCCAGCCAGGCGTCGGTCTGGGCGCGCAGGGCCGAGATGCGCTCCTCGCTGCGCAGCTGCCGCTTGAGCATGCGCATCTCCCGGGCTTTGCGGTCTTCTTCCAGACGTTCGGAAAACTCGGCCTGCAGCCGCTCCAGTTCGTCGCGGGCGCGGTCGAGGGCCAGAATGACTTTGCGCATGTCCAGCGCCTCCTTGGCGCTGACGGCGGTGTCGGCGATGAAAAGCGCCGAGAGCAGGCCGGCAGCCAGCTGCAGCGGACGCTGGGGCAGACCGGCGACCAGGCGCTCGATGGGAGCGTGGACCCAGCGGATCAGCAGCACGGTCAGCACGCCCCAGAACAGGGAAGAGGTCAGGCAGATATAGCCTTTATACTGAAAAGGCTGGTCGCTGTAATCCCAGTACCGCACTTTGAAAAGCTGCTCCATGGCCCAGCCGGTGAACAGCTCCAGCAGGGTCGCGCCGATCATGCCGAAAAGATAGGTCAGCAGCAGGCTGTCCCGCACCGGCATGGCAAAGAGCAGCATGGTCAGGGCGCCGAAGCCGTAAATGGGGATCCAGGGGCCGTGCAGAAAGCCGCGGTTGACGAACTTTCGCTGGCAGACGGAAACGTAGGAGGTCTCCCAGATCCAGCCGCAGACGCAGTAGATATAAAAGAAAATCAGCCATTGATAAAACGGATATTGCCGCAGAATATGCATAAAACACCTTTCCTTTACCGGCCGTGCGCGGGAAGGACGGCCGCTGTATGGAGGAAAGCATATCGTTTTTTTCTTTTTTTGTCAATAAACAGAATCGTAATTTTGTCCAACGCGTCCGGCCCGGGCGCCGGCCGCCGGCTTGATGGGAAGCCCCCGGCACTCCAGGTATTTGCGCCGCGTGGCCTCACCGCCCCGGAGGTGGCGTTCTTCCTTATTCTGCCGCAGAACTTTCTGCACAGCCTCATACAGCGGACGGTTGATCTTGTAAAGCGTGCGGGTCACGTCTTTATGCACCGTCGATTTGGAAACGCCGAAGGCCGCGGCGGCGGCCCGGACGGTGGCGTTGTTTTCGGTGATATATAAAGCCAGCGCCACGGCGCGTTCTTCTGGATTGCCTTTCATGCCTCTTCCTCCCGAATGATCTCAAATACGCTTTGGTCCATGGATATGAAGCGGGAGAGCCGATTATGCGGCGCGCGGCGTTTTTGTCATTTACAAGGGCGCCGATCCTTGTTATACTTGGTGTGTACAAATATAAAACAATATAGGATAGAATCATAAAGGAGTGTTTTTTAAAATGAGTCGTACAGTGGGCACCGTTTCCAGGGGTATCCGCGCCCCTATCATCCGCCAGGGCGATGATCTGGCCCAAATCGTCACCGACGCCGTGCTGGAAGCTGCCGCAGCCGAGGGCTACGGCATCCGCGACCGTGACGTCATCGCCATGACCGAGGCCATCGTCGCCCGCGCCCAGGGCAACTACTGCACGGTGGACGATATCGCCGCCGATGTCCGCGCCAAGCTGGGCGGCGGCACGGTTGGCGTCATCTTTCCCATTCTGAGCCGCAACCGTTTTGCCATCTGCCTGCGGGGCATCGCCAAAGGCGCGCGCAAGGTGGTGCTGATGCTCAGCTATCCCTCCGACGAGGTGGGCAACCATCTGGTTTCTCTCGACGCGCTGGACGAAAAGGGCATCGATCCCTACAAGGATGTGCTGAGCCTGGAGCAGTACCGCGCGCTGTTCGGCTATGAAAAGCACCGTTTCACCGGTGTGGATTATGTGGCCTATTACGAAGAGCTGATCCGCGACAGCGGCGCCGAGGCCGAGATCATTTTTGCCAACGATCCCCGGGCCATCCTCAGCTATACCGATCATGTGCTGTGCTGCGATATCCATACCCGCGCCCGCACCAAGCGTCTGCTCAAGGCGGCCGGCGCTGCCTGCGTCTTTGGCCTGGACGAGATCATGAACGCGCCGGTCAACGGCAGCGGCTGCAACGAGCAGTACGGCCTGCTGGGCTCCAATAAGGCCACCGAGACCCAGATCAAGCTCTTCCCGCGGGACTGCCAAGTGCTGGTGGAGGAGATCCAGCGGCGTCTGCTGGAAAAGACCGGCAAGCACGTGGAAGTCATGGTCTACGGCGACGGCGCCTTCAAAGACCCCGTCGGCAAGATCTGGGAGCTGGCCGACCCCGTGGTCTCGCCTGCTTACACGGCTGGCCTGGAGGGCACGCCCAACGAGCTGAAGCTCAAGTATCTGGCCGACAACGATTTTGCCCATCTGTCGGGCAAGGCGCTGCAGGAAGCCATCCAGGCCCAGATCCGGCAGAAGGACGCCGATCTGGTGGGCAAGATGGCCTCTGAGGGCACGACGCCCCGCCGGCTGACCGATCTGATCGGCTCGCTGTGCGACCTGACCTCCGGTTCGGGCGACAAGGGCACCCCCATCGTCCATATTCAGGGCTATTTCGACAATTATACCAACGAATAAGCAGCTGTTGACACAAAAAAGAAGCACCCCGCGGGGTGCTTCTTTTTTATATGAGATTCAATACAGACGATCAAGCAGGAAGAAGAGAAGGACCGACAGCAGGGCGGCCAGAGGCAGGATAAAAAAGCAGCCGCTCAGATAAAAGCCGCGGGTGGGCTTGCCGCCGTTCTGCTCCAGCTTTTGAAAAAAGCCAAACTCCTGCAGGTCGCGGTCGGAGGCGTCGGGATCGTCCCAGTCATCCCAGCCGCCGCCGTCTGTCTGCCCGTCCGGACCGGGCTGCCCGTCCGCCGCCGGCAGGGTATCCCGCAAGTCTTCAGAGGGCCGGGGATCAGGCATGGCGGTGGGCCTGGCTTTCCAGATATTCGTCATAGGTGCAGCGCCGGTCGATGACGCCGGTGGGGGTGATCTCGATGATGCGGTTGGCGATGGTCTGGATGAACTCGTGGTCGTGGGAGGTGAAGAGGACGACCCCCTTGAAATCCCGCAGGCCGTTGTTGACGGCCGTGATGCTTTCCAGATCCAGATGGTTGGTGGGCTGGTCGAGCACCAGCGCGTTGCTGCCGAAAAGCATCATGCGGGAGAGCATGCAGCGCACCCGCTCGCCGCCCGACAGTACCTTGGCCGGCTTGTAGACCTCGTCGCCCGAAAAGAGCATACGGCCCAGGAAGCCGCGCAGGAAGGTCTCGGTGTCTTCGGTGGGGGTGTACTGGCGCATCCATTCGATGAGGTTCAAGTCGCAGTCTTCAAAATAGGGGCCGTTGTCCTTGGGCAAATAGGAAACGGTGATGGTGCTGCCCCACTTATAGGTGCCGGCATCGGGCTGGCTCTCGTCGTTGAGGATCTTGAACAGCTCGGTGACGGCCAGGGGATTCTCGCAGAGAAAGGCCACCTTATCGCCCCGGTCGAGGCGGAAGGAGACGTCCTGCAGCAGGGGCAGGCCGTCCTCGCCCAGTTTGCTGATGCTGTTGACGGCCAGAATATCCTTGCCCGGCTCGCGGGTGGGGGTGAAGCCGACGAAGGGATAGCGGCGGGAAGAGGCCGGCATTTCCTCCACGGTGATCTTGTCCAGCAGCTTTTTGCGGGAAGTGGCCTGCCGCGACTTGGATTTGTTGGCCGAGAAGCGGGCGATAAAGCTCTGCAGTTCGGCGATCTTTTCCTCGGCCCGCTTGTTCTGGGCCTTGAGCAGGCGCTGGACCAGCTGGCTCGATTCATACCAGAATTCGTAGTTGCCCACATACATCTGGATCTTGCCGTAGTCGATATCGACGATGTGGGTGCAGACGTTGTTCAGAAAGTGACGGTCGTGGGAGACCACCAGCACGGTGCCGGGATAATCAAAGAGGAAATCCTCCAGCCAGCGGATGGCGTCGATGTCCAGCTCGTTGGTGGGCTCGTCCAGCAGGACGATCTCGGGATTGCCGAAGAGGGCCTGGGCCAGCAGCACCTTGACCTTGTCGCTGTCGGGCAGGGTGGACATCTGGCTGTAAAGAATGGATTCGCTGAGGCCGAGGCCCTGGATCAGCCGGGAGACGTCGCTCTCGGCTTCCCAGCCGCCCATTTCGGCAAAGCGGGTCTCCAGCTCGGCCACCCGCATGCCGTCTTCGTCGGAAAAATCCGGCTTGGCATAGATGGCGTCTTTTTCCTTGCCGATGTCGTAAAGCTCGCGGTTGCCCAGAATGACCGTGTCGAGGACGGTGTATTCGTCAAAGGCGAAGTGGTCCTGCTTGAGGACCGACATACGGGTGTGGGGCGGCATGGAAACGGTGCCGGTGGTCGGCTCCAGCTGGCCCGAGAGCAGGCGCAGGAAGGTGGATTTGCCGGCGCCGTTGGCGCCGATGATGCCGTAGCAGTTGCCGTCGGTGAATTTCAGATCCACGTTTTTAAAGAGCGTCTGCCCGGGAAAGGCGATGCTCACGTCGGAAACGGTTAACATATACTTGCTCCTGTCTGTCAGATCGAGACGATCGGATGTTTTTTGTAGGGCCTTTGGCATGCGCGGACCTGCGCGCGAGCCAAAGGCCCTTCTATTGTACACGAGAAAGGGGATAAAAGCAACCGGAGGTTTTGCGGCCGGACAGTCACACATGGCCGGCTTTTTCATAAGATAAGACAGGAAGTTTTCCATGGACTTCCATGTCCCGTGAAAGGAGAAACCGACGGAATGATCGTCAAATTAAATCATGTCTGCCTGACATATCAGGCGCCGGACGGAGAGATCGAGGCGCTGCGGGATCTTTCCTTCGGGATCGCGGAGGGTGAGTTTGTCAGTCTGGTCGGCCCATCGGGCTGCGGCAAATCGACCCTGCTCTCCATCATCGCCGGTATCGAGCGCCCTTCCTCCGGCACCGTGCTGCTGGACGGGGAGGATATCCTGTCGCCCTCGCCGCGCATTGGGTATATGCCGCAGAAAGACCAGCTTTTTCCATGGCGCACCATCTGGGGAAACGTCCTGCTGGGGCCTGAACTGCGGCGGCAGAACTCCCCGGCAAGGCGGGACCATGTGCGCGGCCTGCTGGAGCGTTACGGCCTGGCCGAATTTGCCGGGAAGACCCCCGATCAGCTTTCCGGCGGCATGCGTCAGCGGTGCGCGCTGATCCGCACGATGGCGCTGGACCCCGACCTGCTGCTGCTGGATGAGCCCTTTTCGGCGCTGGATTATCAGACCCGCCTGGCCGTTTCCGCCGATATTTACGGCATCATCCGTTCGGAACACAAGACGGCCCTGCTGGTCACCCACGATATTTCCGAGGCCATCAGCCTCTCCGACCGCATCGTCGTCCTCAGCCGCCGGCCGGGACGCATCAAGGCGGTGCATACCCTCGATTCCCTGCGGGGCCTGCCGCCCATGGAACGCCGGGACCACGATGATTTCCGTCTGTATTTCAACGACCTGTGGAAGGAGCTGGATCTCAATGTCTGAGCAAAACAACCGCGGGCTGCAGCCCGTCCCCTCGGCCGGACGCCTGCGCTGGCTGCGGGAGCGCCGCCGCACCCGGTGGGCCGTACAGAGCCTGCGGTTTGTGCTGCTGGCCGGCTTTTTCATCCTTTGGGAGCTGGCGGCCCGGCGGGGGTGGATCGACGCCTTTATTTTCAGCAGTCCCTGCCGCATCTGGCAGACGCTGTTCAGCCTGGCCGGCTCGGGCGATCTGTGGCTGCATACGGGCACTTCGGTGCTGGAAACGGTGGCCGGATTCACGCTGGGCACGCTGACCGGCATTCTGATCGCCACCCTGCTGTGGTGGAGCCCATTTTTGGCCCGGGTCCTCGACCCCTATCTCGTGGTGCTCAATTCGCTGCCCAAGACGGCGCTGGGGCCGATCTTCATCGTATGGATGGGCGCCGGCGCCGGCTCCATCATCGCCATGACGCTGGCCATCTCCATCGTCGTCACCATTCTGGATATGCACCACGGCTTCGGCTCCACCGACCCCGAGAAGATCCGGCTCATGCGCACGCTGGGGGCCGACCGCATGCAGATCTTCCTCAAGCTGGTGCTGCCGGCCAATTTTACCACCATGGTCAACGCCCTCAAGGTCAACGTGGGCCTGTCGTGGGTCGGCGTCATCATGGGGGAGTTTCTGGTGTCCAAAGCCGGACTGGGGTATCTGATCGTCTACGGGTCCCAGGTCTTTCAGATGGATCTCGTCATGACAACGGTGCTGATCCTGGCCGCCGCGGCCGCGCTGATGTATCAGTGCATCCTGTGGCTGGAGAAGGCATTGAAAAAATATATGGGAGTGACAATATGAAAAAAATCTTTGCTGTGACCGTCGCGCTTCTGCTGGCGCTGCTGCCCCTTGGCGGCTGCGGAAAGGAGGCACCCCAGACGCTGACCGCCGTCCGCCTCTGCGAAGTCACCCATTCGGTCTTCTACGCGCCCTTCTATGCGGCTCTGGAGCTGGGGTATTTTGAAGAGGCCGGCCTGGAGATCGAGCTGACCAACGGCGGCGGCGCCGACAAGGTCATGACGGCCGTGCTGGCCGGGCAGTCGGATATCGGTCTGGCCGGTCCCGAAGCCGCCATCTATGTCCTGAAAGAGGGGCGGGAGGATCACCCCGTCATTTTCGGGCAGCTGACCAAACGCGACGGCTCCTTCCTGGTGGGCCGCAGCCCGGCGGAGGACTTCGACTGGGCCGACCTGCAGGGCGCCCATATCATCGGCGGCCGCAAGGGCGGCGTGCCGGAAATGACGCTGGAATACGTCCTGCGCCAGAAGGGCATCGTGCCGGGGGAAGATGCGCTGGTCGATACATCGGTGCAGTTCAACATGATGGCCGGCGCCTTTACGGGCGGCACCGGCGATTATGTGGCCCTCTTCGAGCCGACGGCCACCGAGGTCGAGCAGGCCGGCAAGGGCTATATCCTGGCCTCCATCGGCCAGGAAAGCGGCGAGATCCCCTACACGGCCTTCTTTGCCGCCAGGAGCTATCTGCGGGACCAGGGCGACGTTATTCAGAAATTCACCGACGCCGTCGCCCGGGGGCAGGCGTGGGTGCAGGAACATACGGCGGCCGAGATCGCCCAGGTCATCGCGCCCCAGTTCCCCGACAGCAGCCCGGATACGCTGACGGCCGTCACCCAGCGCCATAAGGACATCGACGCCTGGAATCAGACGCCGGTCATGGAACAGGAGGCGCTGGAGCGTCTGGAGACCGTCATGGAAACGGCCGGCGAGCTGGACGGCCGGGTGGATTTTGATACGCTGGTGGATAACAGCTTTGCCCAAAAGGCCGTCAAATAAGTAAAAAAAGACCGATGGCTGCGCGCCGTCGGTCTTTTGCCGTGCTTAATATTATTTACCGGCCGCCGTAGGTCAGGCGAAGGACCTGCCTGGGCGTGTCGTCCGACAGGGTCAGGCTGTCGCCGGCCGAATGCACGCACAGGTTTTCCGGCCAGAGGGAGAGGAACGGCTCGACGCCGTCTACCGCGTCGTGGCCCATGGGGCCGTCCTTGTAGTGCATGGGGATGATGACGCGGGGCTGCAGGGCGTCGCACAGCGCCTTGGCGCCGGCTGCGTCGATGGTGTAAAAGCCGCCCACGGGCACCAGTGCGGCGTCCAGGCGGCCGACGGCGGCCAGCTGTCCGGTCGACAGGGGATGGCCCAGGTCGCCGAAATGGGCTACGCGCAGGCCCTGGTATTCGATGATGTGGATGGTGTTTTTGCCCCGCTTCTGCCCCTGGCAGTCATCGTGGAAGCATGCCACCTTCTGGACGGTAAAGGGCACGGGGCCGTCGAAGGGGGTCAGCTCCACCGCCTCGATATAGCCATGGTCGCCGTGCAGGTGGCTGCAGCAGACGGCATTGGCCGTGGTGTGCAGTTCAGGATAGCCCCGCACGCCGGTATAGGGGTCGAGCACCAGCGCGGCACCGCCCATTTCCAGACGGAAGCAGGAAAGGCCCAGCCATTGAATTTTCATTTCTGCCATAAGAGGATACCTCCTTTGATTGGATGAGATCATATCTGTGACCGCCGGCGCGGGAGCGCGCCTGAAGGGTCAGAACTGTTCCTGCCGCAGGGGCGTGCCGTCCAGGTCCTTCCAGATGAACAGGCCGTTTTCCAGGGTCATATACCCGTGCCGGCTGTCCTGCTTGGGAATGGATACCGAGCCGGGGTTGAGATAGGCAAAGCCCTCATGTCGGACGCAGGCCGGGATATGGGTGTGGCCGCACAGCAGGATGGCGCCCTGGGGCAGAGGGGGCGGATTCTGTTCGCCGTATACATGCCCGTGGGTGGCATAGATGGTCAGACCACCGTCGGCTATAAGGGCGTAATCGGCCAGAATGGGGAAGTCGAGCACCATCTGGTCGACCTCGGTGTCGCAGTTGCCCCGGACACACAGGATCTCGTCCCGCAGGGGATTGAGGGCGGCGATGACCTCCTTGGGGGCGTAGCCTTCGGGCAGATCGTTGCGGGGGCCGTGATAGAGCACGTCGCCCAGCAGCACCAGGCGGTGGGCGCCCTCCCGCCGGTAGGCCTCCAGCATCCGGCGGCAGTAAACAGCCGAACCGTGCAGGTCCGACGCAATAAACCATTTCATAAGCGATTTCTCCTGATCGTATTTCTGCGTTTTGATCCGCGCGTCAGAAGCCCCAGAGCTGTCCCGCCTGGGCAAGATATTCCAGCAGGACCGGCCGGTTCTCATCCAGCAGGATCTCACATTCTTCGTTGGTGGCCTCAAGGGGGATCAGCTCCCGGTCGACGGGAATATGATATTCCTGCTGCAGGCCGGCAAAAAGGGCGTACACCGAAGCGCCGCCCAGCAGCCGGGGACGGATCTCCAGCGCGGCATAGTCGCTGGCATACATCCGGATGACGCCGTGAAAGCTGAAAAAGCCCGGGGCTTCCATCTCGATGTGGTCGGCGCCGGACGGCAGGGCCGCCCGGTATTGCGCGTACTGCCTGCGGGGCAGCATGGCCCACAGGGCCGTATAGAGCACCAGCAGGGCGGCACAGAGCGCCAGCGTGCGGACGTAAAAGGGATGGGGTGCGTGTTGTTTCATTCCTATTCTCCATGGGGTCGGGGCGGGTACCGGCAGCTATAGTATAACATATCCGGCACGCCCGCCGCAATCTCCGCCGCGCCGATCAGTCGGCGTCTTCGTCCAGGGCTTCGATGAGGAAGCTGACCGGGCGGAAGCCGTCGTTGCAGGAGATCATGGCCGAGCGGCCGCACCGCATCCAGCCGTCGTAAAGATCGGACGCGCCGTGGGAGAGGGCCATCACAAAGGGCGACATGCTCTCCCAGGCGCTGAGACAGAGGCCTTCCGGCCGCTGCCAGCCGTTGGCCACAAAGACCTGCCCTTCCCGCAGGTCGCAGGCGTGTTGGATGGGGTTTTCATAGGCGGCGATCAGATCGTCGTAGCGGGCCGTTTTCATAACGGTGATGCGGCATTTTTTCATATGTATATCCTCCGGATTGTTGGTGGAAAGGGGTCCTGCGGCTATTTTACCATGCCGGACGGCCGGATGCAAAATATTCCCGGCTTTGTGATTTTCATCACAGACTGACGCCGGCGGGTCAGGTGTATAATCCTAAATAAGAAAAAGTAAGTTTCTGATGCTGAAAAGAATATTTAATGGAGGGAAATTATGAAAAGACTGGAAAATAAAGTTGCGATCGTCACCGGCGGCAGCCGCGGCATCGGCTTTGCCACCGTACGCGCTTTTCTGCGGGAGGGCGCCGCGGTCATTCTCTGCGCCAGCCGGCAGGAAACGGCCGACAAGGCCGTGGCCCAGCTGCGTGAGGAGTTTCCCGGCGCTGTGGTCGAGGGAATCATCCCCAATCTGACCGATTACGCCGACGTCAAGGAGGCTTTCGGTAAGGTCATCGAGAAATACGGCCGTGTGGACATTCTGGTCAATAACGCCGGTATGTCGGACAGCACACCCTTTGTCAATTACACAGACGAGCTGTTTGCCAAGGTCATGGGCCTCAATGTCCAGGCCATGTTCAACTGCACCCATGCCGTTGTGGGGCAGATGGTCGACCAGGGAAGCGGCGTTATCCTCAACACCTCTTCGATGGTCAGCCTCCACGGACAGCCCAGCGGCATCGCATATCCCACCTCCAAGGCGGCCGTCAACGGCTTTACCAACTCGCTGGCCCGCGAGCTGGGCCCCAAGGGCATCCGGGTCAACGCCGTTGCCCCCGGCATCACCGAAACCGATATGATGAAATCGGTGCCCAAGCAGGTCATTGATCCCCTGATCGCCGCCGTTCCGCTGCGCCGTCTGGGGCAGCCTGAGGATATTGCCAATGCTTTCGTCTTTCTGGCATCCGACGAGGGCGCCTATATCACGGGCGTCGTCCTGAGCGTCGACGGCAAGGCGCGTTCCTAAGGACGGAAAAAGGCACAGACAGAATCAAACAAATCAAAGAGGCCGGATCCTGGATCCGGCCTCTTTTGCGTAAAATCAGAGCAGCGACAGGCGGCGCAGGCCCTCGCTGTCCAGGATCTCCACCGTGCCGCGGGTCAGGCGCACCAGGCCTTGGTGCTGGAAATGCTGCAGGATGCGCGAGATCACCTCGCGGGCCGTGCCCAGATGGCCGGCCAGGCGTTCGTGGGTGATGTGCAGGCAGGCGGTCTGTTCGATCCGGCTCTCCTCCAGCAGAAAACCGGCCAGGCGGCTGTCCAGATGTTTCCACAGAAGCTGGCTGATGCAGGCGGTCATGGTCAGAAGCCGGCCGGACAGAAGCTGGCTGTTCCAGCGGGCCACCGGCAGGGAATGCTCCGCCAGCTGGGTGAAGATCCGGGCCGGCAGGGTCCACAGGATCGTTTCGCGCTCCGTTTCGGCCATGATGTCGAAGGGCAGATCGGGCAGCAGAAAGGCGGCGGGCAGAATGCACACTTCGCCGGCCTGCAGGCGGTAAAGGGTCATTTCCTGCCCGGCGGCCGACAGCATATAAATGCGCAGCAGGCCCTTTTCGATCAGCATGACGCCGAGCGGCTCGTCGGCCGTTTCCCGAAAGGCGGCGCCGGAGGCCACCGGCAGGCGCTGGGCATGCTGCTTCAGCAGGGTGCGGTCCTTTTCATCCAGCTCGTCCCAGAATGGCAAAAAATCAGTAATAGGCATCAGATGTTTTCCTTTCAGCGCGGTGGGCAAACAGCTCAAAGATGGCGCGGTGTTTGGGAAATGGAGGCGTCCAGCCGGCGCTTCTCGGTTTCGTAAATACGCTCGGCAAAGGCGCGGATCTTGTTGCAGATCCACATATCGGCCGTCGTGCCTTCGGTGTAATCGGCCTCGGCATACATGTGGATGCGCCCGTCCATCCGCAGCTGCTCCACCTGGCGCAGTGCCGCAAGGTCGCCTTTGGGATAGATGGCAAAGGTGGTGCCGCCGTTTTTGTTGACGAGGGAAAAGGCCGGGATATCGCTGGGGCCGTCGGCGATGTAGATCATATTCTCAAAGGACACCCGGCGCAGGGCCGCCGGCATTTTGGAATTGACGTCGATATGGGGATTCTGCGGCACGCCCTTGTTGATCTCAAAAAGGGCGCGGGTCTTGGAGGTATTGTCGATGGTGTAGCCCAGCTCGCTGATGACCCGTTCGCCGCCGGTGGTGTCTTCGATGAATTCACAGCCCCAGACGGCCTCCACGTGCTGCATCACGGCCGAGCCGCGGATGACAGCCGCCATGCCGGTGCTGACCACATAGTGCTCGACCTTGATATCGTGCTCCCGGTAGGCCCGGTCCTCGGCCACCAGCTGTTTGGTGCGCTCAAAGATCTCCGGAACGCCGGGATAAAAGACCAGCTCTCGGCCAAAGGCCTCCAGCATGGCGTTGTTCAGGCCAGGAAAGACGCCGCGCCGGGTGCAGTTGATGAAGTGGTTGAGGTAGATGGTCTCCCGGTTGACGCGCACGCCCTGCTCCCGCATGTATTTGTCGGGCAGGGCGTTGACCTCGGCCCAGAAGGCGTTGGGATCGACGCCGTATTTTTTGAAGATCGGGTCCTGCATATAGCCGTTGACCAGCGTTTTGTCGAAATCCCAGATGACGGCGATGATGTTTGCCATATTCCTGCAGCTCCTTTCCTGCGTATCCGGTGGGAGACTTTTTGGTCCTTATTTTTTTATTATACAGTTCACCGGAGAGATGCGCAATGCGGAGAGAAAAATTAACAGGAGAATTTTAGAATTCTTTTAGAACTGCCCGCTTTATTCCGCGATCGTGTCATGGTAAAATAAAGAAAAATCTTAGGATACGGAGCATTCAGCTATGCAGAATTTAAAAACCGGCCTTGTCCTGGAGGGCGGCGCCATGCGCGGGCTGTTCACCGCCGGCGTCATCGACGTTCTGATGGAGCACGGCGTTGCCTTCGACGGCATGATCGGCGTTTCGGCCGGCGCCGCCTTCGGCTGCAATTACAAATCCAACCAGCCCGGGCGGGTGGTGCGGTATCTCACCAAATATGTGTCCGACCCCCGTTACGGCGGTCTGCGCTGCTGGCTGCGCACGGGAGATCTTTTCAACGCCCAGTTCTGCTATCACGAGATCCCCGACAAGCTGGATCCCTTTGACGCCGAGACCTTCCGGCAGTCGCCCATGGCCTTTTATGTGGTCTGCACCGACGTCCGCACCGGCCGCCCGGTCTATAAAAAGTGCGACGTCATGGACGAGACCGGCGTGGAGTGGGTGCGGGCTTCGGCCTCCATGCCGCTGGCCGCCCGCGTTGTGGAGGTGGAGGGCTATAAGCTGCTGGACGGCGGCCTGGCCGATTCCATTCCCCTTCGCTGCCTGGAAAACCAGGGCTACGGCCGCAATGTGGTCATTCTCACTCAGCCCGAGGGCTTCGTCAAGAAAAAGAACCGGATGCTGCCGGCAGTGCGTGCCGCCCTGCGGCAATACCCCAAGGTGGCGGAGACGCTGGCGCGCCGCCATACGGTCTATAACGAGACCCGGGCCTATATCGCCATGCGGCAGCGGGAGGGCGCCGTTTACGCCGTCTATCCCGACGCGCCGCTGGAAATCGGCCATTACGAACGGGATCCCGAACGCCTGCGGGCCGTTTATCAGCGGGGCCGCGCGGCGGGCGCACAGCACCTGGAAGCGATCTGCGCATTTCTGGAGCGCCCCGCGGCAGAAAGAATATGATGTTTCCTATGGGAAACCGGCATAGAAAAAGAACCGGCCTTCTGCGGAAGGCCGGTTCTTTGGATCACGGCGGAAGGGAAACGGTCAGAAAGTGACCAGTTCCTTGTCGGGGGCCGGGCCGGGGCTGGGCTCCAGCTGTTCGATGTAGAGCATGGGGCCGCGGCCTTCGTAGAGGTCAATGTCCTCCACGGCCACCCGGGCAGTCACCCAGACCCAGTCGCGGGTGTGTACTTTATCCACATAGGCGGGCCCCATGCAGATCAGGCCGAAGAAGCTGATGTCTTCGGCACAGCAGACCATGGCGTGTCGCCCGGCCACAAAGCTGCCCCGGGGGAAGCGCTTGTCCTTGGCCACGCGGCCCAGGAAGCGGACAATCTTGCCGGCATATCGGTCGGGGTGTTCCAGAATATCCACATACCAGAAGCCGAAGTCCTCATCGGCCACGTCCAGCCGGTCGCCGGACAGGTCGAAGGGGCAGATGGTGCCGTCGTCGTATTCCTCGTCGGTGCCGTCCCGGTAGGAGAGGAAGATCTCGGCCCGGCGGTTGACCATTTTCAGGTTGCGCTTGCGCAGGGCGGCGGCCAGCTCCTTGGTGCAGCGGTTAAAGACGATCATATCGGCACCCATGAGCTTTTCCATCATAATGGCGCCCATATTTTTGACGTACAGGTCAAAGGTGGCGGCGTCGACGGTGACCACCAGCTGATAGATGACCCAGTTGGCCGGCATGTTCTGCTCGAAATTGGCCAGTGACCACATGCCGTTGTATTCGATGACGATCTGGTCGGGCCGGTAATCCCGCTCCAGCTCGTTGAGCCGGAAGACGTTGATCTCCTCTTCCGATTCGATGGTCTCCATCACCACGTTGTGGGCGGCCAGCTCCAGAGGATCGTATTCCTCCATGCCTTCCTCGCAGAGGAGCAGCAGGGTGCGGCAGTCGTCGGTAAAGCTGCTGCGCAGGGTCTCCCGGGCGAACTGGGTCTTGCCGGAATCAAGAAACCCGGCAAAGATATATACGGGTATTTCCATGGCGTCCGGTTATGCTCTGTGGGCGAAGAGGGCCTGCAGCGCCTCTTCCTCCAGCTTGGAGCCGATGACGCACAGGCGGCCGGTATAGTCGGCGCTGCCGGTGCGGATCTCCGGCTCGCCCGGCGTATAGTCGAAGTGATACCAGGTGTTTTCGGCGTCGGCAGCCGGGACGATGCCCTTGGCGCGCAGGACCATGCCGTAGCGCTTGCTGTCGTCCAGTTCGGTCAGGATATGCTCCAGATCGGCCTTGGAGAAGGGCAGCGGCGATTCATAGCCCCAGCTGGTGAAGACCTCGTCGGCGTGGTGATGCTCGTGGCCGCAGCCGCAGGAGCAGGTCTCGCCGTGCTCGTGCTCATGGTCGTGATGATGGCCGCAGGAGCAGCCTTCCTCGTGCTCATGCTCGTGGTGATGGCCGCAGGAGCAGCCTTCTTCGTGCTCGTGCTCATGCTCGTGCTCATGCTCGTGCTCATGCTCATGCTCATGATGATGGCCGCAGGAGCAGGTTTCCTCGTGCTCGTGATCATGCTCGTGATGGTGGCCGCAGGAACAGCCTTCCTCGTGCTCATGCTCGTGGTCATGGCTGTGCTGCAGCTCATGCAGGACTTCATCGGCCAGCGAATGGCCGTCCATGGCTTCCAGGATCTTCTGGGCAGGCAGCTGATCCCAGGGGGTGGTGATGATGGGGGCCTTTTCGTTGTGCTGGCGCAGCAGCTCGACCATGGCCGAGACCTTGTCGGGGGTCATGTTCTGGGTGCGGCTGAGCAGGATGGTGCCGGCGTATTCCACCTGGTCGGCGAAGAATTCGCCAAAGTTCTTGAGGCAGATCTTGCAGCGGGGACCGTCAACGACAGCCACCGAGCTGCCCAGCTCCATGGGAACTTCCTCACCGGCGCGGAGAACGGCCTTGGTGACGTCCGACAGCTTGCCGACGCCCGAGGGCTCGATGATGACGCGGTCAGGGGCAAATTCAGTGACCACCTGCTTGAGGGCCTTGCCGAAGTCGCCCACCAGCGAGCAGCAGATGCAGCCCGAATTCATTTCGGTGATCTGAACGCCGGCGTCCTTAAGGAAGCCGCCGTCGATGCCGATCTCACCGAATTCGTTTTCGATCAGGACGATCTTCTCGCCCTGCAGCGCTTCGGCCAGCAGCTTTTTGATGAGCGTTGTCTTGCCAGCTCCGAGAAAACCGGAGACGATGTCGATTCTTGTCATATGGATTTCCTTTCTGCATACATGCATTTTTTATTCCCTTCTATTTTAGTCCGATCCAGAAAAAATGCAAGGGTGTGGAAGAAAAAGTCGGGCCGCGGCAGCGGGCGCGTGGACAGGCGCGCCCCGCCGCGTTATACTGGACCTGAAAATATTCTGTCCGAACGGAGATATTGTTATGAAGATCACCTGGTACGGCACGGCCTCATTGGCGGTGGAAACGGTCGAAGTGGCGCTGTTGTTCGACCCCTTTGTGCCGGCGCGGGGCAGCAAAGTCGAAATCATGCCCGGCGATTACGGGGCTTTTACGCAGATCCTGCTGACCCACGCCCACCTCGATCATATTTCCAGCCTGCCAGCGCTTTGTGCCTGCCGGCCCCGGGAGGTGTGGGGCACGGCGGCGGCCGGCGCGGCAATGAAGGCGCTGGGGGTGACCGGCGCCCGTTATCACCGGCTGACGCCGGGAGACCGCCTTTCTTTCGGCGATCTGGAGGTGACCTGCTGCCCGGGCCGCCACATCCGGTTCGATCCGGCGCTGGTGATGCACACCCTGTGGAGCTCCGAAATGTTGCGGTACGGCTATAATATCCTGCCGATGCTGCGCACCCATCTGCGCTGCCGAGAAAGGGGAGAAACGGTGGTCTATCAGATCGACGACGGCGGCCGGCGCGTCCTGCTGCTGGGCAGCATGGGGCTGGACCCGGATTTTGACTATCCCCAAAACGCCGATCTGCTGGTCCTGCCCTATCAGGGCCGCAGCCGGCTGCTGGAGCCGGCCATGGAGGTCCTCCGGCGGCTGGCGCCCAAAGCCGTCCTGCTGGATCATTTCGACAACACTTTTCCCCCGCTCAGCCGCGAGATCGACACCGGGGAACTGGTGCGGGCCCTTGCCGGACGCCTGACGGTGGTGCGGCTGGAGCACGGCGGCAGTCTGACGCTTTAGGGCGGCGCGCGGGGAGGGGGAGAAGAAAGACCGGACGGCCAGTGCGGCAGTCCGGTCTTGATTGAAAACGCAGGTGATCAGAAGGTCAGGATATCATGGGCCAGCTGTTCGGCGTCTTCCATGCGGGTGCACCAGCTGGTGCAGAAACGGACGGCCGTGTGGGCGTCGTCCATCTTTTCCCAGGTGGCGTAGGCGTATTTGGCCGAAAGGGCGTCGAGCACCGTGTTGGGCAGGATGGGGAACTGCTGGTTGGTGGGCGAGTCGCAGAAGAAGGGGTAGCCCTTCTGGATGCAGGCGTTCCGGATCACGGCGGCGGCTTCGTTGGCGTGGCGGCCCAGCTCGTAATAGAGGCCGTCTTCAAAGAGGGTCTCGAACTGGATGCCCAGCAGGCGTCCCTTGGCCAGCAGGCCGCCCTTCTGCTTGATCATATAGGGGAAGTCCTCCCGCAGCAGGGGGTGGCACAGCACCAGCGCTTCGCCGAACAGGGCGCCCACCTTGGTGCCGCCGATGTAGAAGGCGTCGCACAGCCGGGCGATGTCGGGCAGGGTCAGGTCGCTGCCCGGAGCCGTCAGACCATAGCCCATGCGGGCGCCGTCCATGTACAGGTAAAGGCCGTACTTCCGGCAGACCTCGTGCAGGGCCGTCAGCTCCGCCTTGGTATACAGGGTGCCGATCTCGGTGGGATGGGAGATATACACCATCTTGGGCTGGACCATATGGATCTGGGTCTCGTCGCTGAAGTGGCTGTCCACGGCTTTTTCCACCTGGGCGGCCGTGATCTTGCCGTCGGCGGAGGGCAGGGTGAGGACCTTGTGGCCGGTGGCCTCAATGGCGCCGCTTTCGTGGATGTTGATATGACCGCTCTGGGCCGACAAAACGCCCTGGTGGGGGCGGAGAGCGGCGGAGATGACGGTCAGATTGGTCTGGGTGCCGCCCACCAGCAGCCAGACGTCGGCATCGGGGTTGCCGCAGGCCTCCAGGATCAGCGCGCGGGCACGGTCGCAGTGGGGGTCTTCGCCATAGCCGGCCGTCTGCTCGAAATTGGTGTCGGACAGGCGCTGCAGGATGCGCGGATGGGCGCCTTCGTTATAGTCACAGTTGAAACGGATACGGTTCATTGCCGGATCCTCCTTCATATAAAAATAATACAATAAAGAATGATGGAATGCGGGATCAATAGGCCACAACGATGCCGCCGTCGAAGGCGTAGAAGGTGCTGAGGCCGCCGGTGGGCAGGATCTGGATCTCGGTGATGCCGGGGCACTTTTCCAGGATCAGCTTTTTCACTTCCAGAGCGCGCTCGGGACAGTTGCAGTGGGAGATGCAGAGGGGCTTTTTCTCCCGGCCGGCAGCTTCCATCTTCAGCTCCTGGCTGTGGACGTGGTCGACCGTGCGGGCCAGGGCGTTGCTGATGCCGCGCACCTTGCCCAGCGGCAGGATATTGCCGCTGCCGTCTTCGCCCATGATGGGACGGATCTGCATGAAGGTGGCCAGCTGGCCGGAGAACTTGCCAATGCGCCCGGCCTTGATGAGATAATCCAGGCTGTCGAGCACGAAATAGGTGCGCATGCTGTGCAGATAGGCTTCACCCTGGGTGACGATCTCGTCAAAGGAAAGGCCGCGACCGATCATGTCGGCCAGCTCAAAAGCCAGCCGGGCTTCGCCTGCCGACGCGCTGCAGGAATTGAAAACGTGGACCCGGCCGCTGCCGGTTTTCAGCTCGGTGCCGGCCACAGCGCTCTGGTAGGAGCCGGAGAGATTGGCCGAGAGGGTGATGACGAAGCAGTCGTCGTCGCCGCTCATGGCTTCGGCGTATTCCAGGGGAGAGGGGCAGGAGGTGGTGGGCTGCGCCTTGGAGCCGCGCATGGCGGCGATCAGCCAGACGGTGTTGAGCGTGCCGTCGTCGGTATAGCTTTTGCCGTCGATATTGATGCGCAGGGGCACGTGGATCAGAGGGATGTTTTCCACGGGGAGGCTGCGGGCGTCACAGCAGCTGTCGACGATGATCTTGAAAGACATGATGATTCTCCTTTGCATTGGACGGCGCGGCGGCAGCCGGCCGGTGGATATGATGGGAAGAGGGTCTAATCGTTGCCGTAGTCGAATTGGCTGCTGATGGCCTGCAGCCGGGCGGTGATGCGGGAGAGCTCGTCGTCGGAAAAGCCGGCGATGAACTGCTCGGCCAGATTGTCGATGAGGGCCTGGTGAAAATAATAGGCAGCCAGCCCCTCCGGCGTCAGACGCACGGTCACCGAGCGCTTGTCCTCAGGGTCGCGCTGGCGGACGATCATCTGCTTTTCCTCCAGGCGGTCGCAGGCGACGGTCAGCGTGGCCTGGGTAACGCCCAGGCGGCGGGCGATGACGTTCATCTTGGCGCTGCCTTCGGGGCCGATCTTGTTGATGATATGAATTTCCGAAATGGAGATCTTTTTATCAAATCCGGTCTCCAGCGCCGTCTGTTCAAACTTGGACAGCCTGGAGGGAAAATCGATCAGGAAATCCTTGAAAGGCTCTTTGAAATCCACGGGAATACTCCTTGCCGTTGGGCGTCAGATTCAGTAAAAAACAAAAAACCACCCGTGCCTCCATGCACGCGTTTTTGTGCGCGGCAGTGGGGCAGATAGGCGTTTTTTTAATTTACAGGACTAAGTATTAGTTAAAAAAAGTATATCATTCCGGCGCGAAATATGCAAGGGGCAGGGCGGTCCGGCAGCCGTTATTTTCCATTCGTTTATATTTTGTTTAGAATTCAGCCCGGCATAGGCGGCGGAAAATCTATCGTTTACAAGCCAAGGGCTTTTGGATATAATGATAAATTAGGGAGTTGATCATTTTGGATTATATAAAAATTAAAGTAACCGTCCGCAGCGGCGACGTCGAGCTGCTGTGCGCCGCCCTGGACGCCGTCGCCCAGGGATTCGAGATCGACGATCCGGCGGTCATCGACGATTTTGTCAACGATAAGAACAGCCGCTGGGACTATATTGAAGAGGGACTGTACGATAATCCGGCCCGCGATCCTTCGGTGACTTTCTATATGGAAGATTCCGAGGACGGCGCGCTGCAGATGGAACGCGCCCGGGCCATCGTCGCCGGCCTGCCCGGCGAATACGTCTGGGAGACCGAGCCTGTCCGGAGCAGCGACTGGGAAAACAACTGGAAGCAGTATTACAAGCCCTTTCCGGTGGGCCGCCGGCTTTACGTCCGGCCCTCCTGGGAGCAGATCGACGACGACGAGGGGCGCACCGTGCTGGTCATGGACCCGGCTTCCAGCTTCGGCACCGGCTCTCACGCCACCACCCGGCTGTGCATGGAGCAACTGGATGCCCTCGACTGCCGGGAACAGCATATTCTGGATATGGGCTGCGGCAGCGGTATTCTGGGCTGCTGCGCCATGCTGCTGGGCGGCGCCGACGTCTTTTCCTGCGATATTGAAGAAAACGCCGTCCGCACCACGCTGGAAAATATGGAAAAGAACGGCATTGCCCCCGGCCTGTGCAGAACGGCCTGCGGCGATGTCATCCAGGATGCCGCCGTGCGGGAGCGCGTGACAGAACACGGACCCTACGGAATTATTCTGGCCAATATCGTCGCCGACGTGCTGATGGCCATGTCGCCGCTGTTTGGCAGCTGGCTGGCCCCCGGCGGCCGGCTGATCCTTTCCGGCATCATCGACGAGCGGGCCGACGAAGTGGAGGACCATTTCAAAAAGGCCGGATTTTCCATCGAACGCCGCGTGGAGCGGGACGGCTGGACCATGCTGCTGGCGGCGCATGCATAAGCGGCGGGCAAAATTAAAAAATAATTAAGAAATTTGCCGCCGGAAAAGAATAGACAGGCTTTTTGCACTTTGGTATAATACTATAACAGTAAGCCGTGTAAGCGTTGTATTTTTGCTGCCGCCGGCGGGGATCCCGCCGGGGCCGCGGAAATATTCTGCTTTTTCCAAAAAAATCGGAACTTTTTTACCGCCGTTCCGGTCTGAAAAAAGATCGGTCGGTCATGCTGAAATTTCTGCATCCGGTCCGCATGATACCGCACCGGATGTTTTTATCGCCGCGCGGGATGCCGGGGGAGACCGGCGACGGAGCCGGGCCCTGCATGCCGTCCCGCGGGGAATTTTGAGTCGGAGAGTGAGCGTTTTGAAAAAAGAACAGATCGCAAAGAAAAACAGGGAAAAAGAAGAACTGCGTAAAAATGAAGATCATATTGCCAACCGGGTGATGGTGGTTTTTGCCGCCGCCATTCTGATGCTGCTGGGGCTGAGCTATCTCTGGCGGGCCTACGATGTGGCCGCCACGCTGCTGGCGGCGATCCGCATCAACCGGATCCTGATCGGCGTTTCGGCCCTTGGCCTGGCCGCCAGCCTGGGCTGGTGGATCTTTTCGGTGCGCAAGGGAACGTATAAAAAAGACTCCGTCTGCAACGGCACCATGTTCTCCTGCTTTTTCGCCGCCCTGCTGCCGTCGCTGCTGCTGATCCAGTACAGCGCCAGCATCGCCCAGCGCGTGCTGTATGTCGTGATCCCCGGCATAGCCATCCTGCATCTGATCTACAGCAGCTATCAGCGGGAGTTTTTCTCCTTTTGCGTCACCCATTCGCTGATCGGCTATCTCATGTGGATCATGGCCAGAACATATAATCCCTCGCTGGAGCTTTCGGCGCTGGCGGCCATTCTGGCCATATGCGCCGCTGCCTTCTGCCTCTTCCTGCTGGCCGGCCGGAAGGGGGGCGTGCTGTCGCTGGGCGGGCTGCATATCCGGCTGACTGATAACCGGGATCTGCGCACATCCTGCGTCGGCGCCGTTTACGGCGGCACGGCCCTGCTGGCGCTGGCCGCCTATTTCCTGGGCGTACCGTACGCCTATTATTGTCTCTACGCCCTGATCGGGCTGGTGATCGGCATGGCCGTCTACTTTACGGTCAAGCTGATCTGATGGAACCAAAGCCAAGGGCAGAGCGTGGTCTCTGCCCTTGTTTTTTTCCCGAACGGCAGGCAGCGCCCGCATATTCCGGAAAAAACAGGCAAAAGATATATGAAAAGATTTTTGTGAAAGAAGAGGTGTATCCGTTGAAGAAGCTTCGCAGAAGCGCCGCTCTGCTGCTGGCTCTGCTGGTTCTGCTGCCGCAGGCCGCCTTTGCAGCGCCGCTGAGTTTTACAGGTGAACTGGAGGCGGCCCGCGCCTTCGCCGACCGGCTGGCGGACGGCCAAACAGACATGCAGATCAGTGTGCCATCCCGGTTTGATTTTACGCTTTGCTACCGGGATCTCTGCATGTTCTATCGTGACGCCTATGTTTTTGAATATATCCCCACGCCGGCCAACGCCTATATCAAGGTCGTTTATAACGACGCCGAAAAGCACGCGGCGGCCGAAACCGAGGCCGACCGCCTGGCCGCCGCGCTTCTGCGGGAGGAAATGACCGATCTGGAAAAATACCGGGCCATCCACGAATACCTGCTCGATCACTGCGTGTACGACATGCACGCCGCGCTGAACCAGTCGGTCGAGACAGGGGACGCCTTTTCGGCCTACGGCGCGCTGTGCGGCGGCCAGGCCGTCTGTGACGGCATCAGCGCCGCTTTCGCCATGATCTGCCGCAGCGCCGGCCTGCCCTGCCTGTATGTGGCCAGCACCGAGATGAACCATTCGTGGAATGTCGTGCTGCTGCAGGGGGAGGTGCGGTATATCGACACCACCTTTGACCTGACCGGCGGCACGCGGGACCGGTATTTTCTGCTGACCGGGCAGGCCCTGGCAGCCGACCATCAGTGGGACCGGGAGCTGGTGCGCAGCGTCACCGATACCGTCTGGGATACGCGGTTCATCAGTGCCTACATCCTCAACCGCGTCGGCGGCCTGTTCCGCGGCTCAGATAAGGGCTGGGAGCTGGACCGCTGCCCCACGCGCGCCGAAGCCGCCATTATGCTGGTGCGCTTCCTGGGAATGGAGCAGGAGGCGCTGGCGTCCTACGAGCAGCTCCATATGCCCTTTACCGACGTCAATCCCAACCACGCGCCCTATATTGCCGCCCTGTACGCCATGGGCCTGACCCGCGGCACCAGCCCCACGACTTTTTCGCCCAATACCGACGTGACGGCGCGGGACTATATGACCTTTATGCTGCGGGCGCTGGGATACAGTGATGCGGAGGGCGACTTTGCCTGGGAAAGCGCCCTGCAGGACGCGCTGGACCTGGGGGTCCTGGACCGCACCGCCTTTGCCGAGCTGCAGGGACGGACCTTCGACCGCGGCATGATGGCCTATGCCAGCCTGCAGACGCTGCTGGCCGATGACGCCGGCGGCACACCCCTTTATCGGCGCCTGGCGGACAGCCAGGTCATCGACGAAAAAAAGTTGAAAGAATTTCTAAAATAATCGTTGACAAATCGTTCAGTATGTTCTATAATTTATTTCGTGCTCAGCGAGAAACGCTGAATCGGGCGGAAAGCTGAGTGCGAAATGGAATATGGCGGCGTAGCTCAGCTGGCTAGAGCATCCGGTTCATACCCGGCAGGTCGTAGGTTCAAGTCCCACCGCCGCTACCATTTCGGCCCGTTGGTCAAGCGGTTAAGACACCGCCCTTTCACGGCGGAAACATGGGTTCGATTCCCGTACGGGTCACCACAAGACAAGGGGTCAGACGATGGCCCCTTGTTTTACTTTACCATCGTCTGTATTATGGAGACATAGCTCAGCTGGTCAGAGCGTTCGCCTCACACGCGAGAGGTCATGGGTTCGAGCCCCCTTGTCTCCACCAATGATCCCGAATGCGAAAGCATTCGGGATTTTATTTTTGCCTTTTTACGCTTCCCTCTCCGGTGGGGGGAAACCGCGCCAAATGGAAAAACGGCAGACCCTCGGGTCTGCCGTTTTTTGTGCCTGTATCCGAATGGAAACCGCGCTGCTGCGTCTTGGCGGCAACGGTCTTGCCTTTCCATTTTCCGCCGCACGGCGGCCGCCGTCTGGCTGGCCATCGAAAAGGAGGAACGGCTGGAGGCGGTGACGAAAGAGATCTATCCGGAGGTGGCGCGGGCCTGCGGCTGCAGCTGGATGGCCGTAGAGCGCAGCCTGCGCACCAGCGTGGACATCGTCTGGCGCACCAACGCGCCGCTTTTGGCGCAGATGGCGCGGTATCCGCTGCAGCGCAAGCACTCGGCCGGGCAGTTTATCGAGATCCTGGCCGTTTATATCCTGCGGGAGATGGAAGCCGAAAAAAGCCAGGACAGAGATGCCGCGGCAGAAGGGGAAATGAACGGCCGAAATGCATCGAAAAAATGAATATCCCGAAACATCCAGTTAATTGACCTTCGGACTTCAGCCTGTTATCATAAGACTATACTAACTTATTATAATGGAGGGAAATCGGATGTTTACGGATGATTACTTCAATCGGTTCGTTCTTCCCGACGATCTGACCCAGGCACTGCGCAAATGCCGGTCCATCGGGTATGTGGAAAGCCAGGAAGAACTGAACGAAATGGTCTTTGGCCCCGCGCATGCGTCGAAATACGACGTTGTCTACAATATCGTCGGCCGCGGCAGCGTGCAGGAGGCCGAGGTCATTCGCTGCAAGAACGGCGTTCTGGTCAATTATATGGAAGACTACATGCGCCGCAGAGATCCCAACGCCATGGTCATCGGCGACGATCTGCCCACCGACAAGCCGCGTTTTCAGGATCTGTACGGCTATCCGTTTGCCGACCTGCGCCAGCAGACCTTCGACTGGCTGGCAGAGCAGCGCCTGATCCTTTTGCCCTTCAAGGCGGGCGACGCGAAATACGGCTATGAGAGCCTGATGATCTGCCCGGCCAACGCCGCCTTCTTCGCCCTGTCGCTGGCCAATATGCAGGGCTTTATCCCCATCGACGAGGTCCACGACAACTATGTGCCCCGGTCTATCTTCTATGTGGCGCCGCCTTTCCGGCACACCCATTTCGGCGGCAGGCAGGTCGTCGTGCACAACCGCAGCGACACGCTGCACGAGGTCTTTTCCTACAACCTCTATCCCGGTCCTTCGGCAAAGAAGGGGGTCTTCTCGGTGCTGCTGGATATCGGCGAGCACGAGGGCTGGGTCTGCTGCCATTCGTCGGCGGCCATGGTGGAAACGCCCTATGAAAACGAGATCGTCTTTATGCACGAGGGCGCTTCCGGCGGCGGCAAGAGCGAGCTTCTGGAGGATTTCCATTACGAGAGCGACGGCCGCGTGCTGCTGGGCACCCATACGGTAACGGGCGAAAAATATTATCTCAACCTCAACGAGAGCTGCAAGATCCATCCCATCGCCGACGATATGGCTGTCGCCTATGCCAAGATCCAGTCCAAAGAAAGCGGCAAACTGATGATCATGGATGCCGAGGACGGCTGGTTCCTGCGCATGGACGGCATGAACGCCTACGGCAACAGCCCCACCTATGAAAAGATCTGCATCCATCCCCAGCGTCCGCTTTTCTTCCTCAATATGGACGGCGTGCCCGGCGCCACCTGCCTGATCTGGGAGCATGTGCTGGACTCCAATGGACAGCCCTGCACCAATCCCCGCGTCATCATTCCCCGCGATATGATCGACAACATCACGCCCCTGGAGCCGCAGGAGGTCAGCGTCCGCAGCTTCGGCGTCCGTATGCCGCCCTCGACGGCGGCGGCGCCCAATTACGGCGTCATGGGCCTGCTGCACATCATCCCGCCCTCGCTGGCCTGGCTGTGGCGCCTGGTCTCGCCCCGCGGCTTCAAGAATCCCAGCATCGTCGACGGCGGCGGCACCATGAAGAGCGAAGGCGTCGGCTCCTACTGGCCTTTCTCCACTGGCAAAAAAGTCACCCAGGCCAATCTGCTGCTCCGGCAGATCCTCGATTGTCCCAATACTCTCAACGTGCTGATCCCCAATCAGCACATCGGCGCCTACAGGATCGGCTTTGTCAGCGAGTGGATCAGCCGCGAATATCTGGCGCGCCACAACGGCACCGTCAAGATGAAACATCTGACGCCGGCCAGATGCCCGCTGTTCGGCTATTCGCTGCTGGATATGAAGCTGGACGGCCAGTACGTCCGTCAGACCTTCCTGCGCCCCGAGACCCAGTCCAAGCTGGGAGAGGCCGGCTATGACGCCGGCGCCAGGATCCTGGTGGATTTCTTCAAGCAGGAGATCAGCCAGTTCCTCACCGATGAGCTGGACCCGCTGGGCCGCAAGATCATCGAATGCTGCCTGAACGACGGCACGCTGGAAGACTATCTGGCGCTGACGCCCATGAATCTGAAATAAAAAGATCCGCAGAGATAAAAAGAAGCACGGCCTGGGGGCCGTGCTTCTTTTTTGCGGTTTATTCCGGCAGGGGAAGGGTATAGAGGGCGCGGGCCTGCTCGACGGTGGCGCTGGTCAGCAGAACGGCCGTCCGGCCGTCCGGCGTAAAGGTGATCTGGTCAAAGGCGGGCGGGATCTCTCCCGTGCCGTGCAGCTCGGTCTCGGTCAGCACCCGGTCGTCCCGGCCGATGGTCAGACGGCAGACGGGCTGATTCTGGAAATCGACGGTCGACAGGCCGAAGAGCCGGTTTTGGGCATCGACGGCAAAGGCCGAGATATAGGCTTCGTTCCAGTCGTCGGGCAGGCCGGGCAGGTGCAGTTCCGTCACCGTGCCGTCCGCCGTATTGCGGACGGACAGGGGCAGGATCGACTGGCAGTCGTAAAGCAGCAGGTCGCCGCCGAAAGGCGCGGCCATGCGGTAGGAAAGCTGGTCCAGCGGCGTGACCGTGCCGTCCCGGGCCATCAGGAAGGGATAATAGACCCATTCCCAGCCCATCAGTCCGCCGGCGAGGGTGCCGTCGGGCAGCCAGCCAAAGGCGCAGGGCAGATGCAGATCCAGGTCGGGATCGCCGTTTTCCGGGAGAAAGCCCGGGTATTCGGCATAGGTCGTTTCAAAGGTCAGATCGGTGACGCGCAGGCCGCTCTGGGTGGAAAGGGCCACGCGGCTTTTGTCCGGGGAGACCAGCACGGCGTTCAGCCCCTCTATGCCGCGCAGATCGTATTGGGTGCAGGCCAGGGTGTCGGGATCGATGAACAGCATGCTTTCGTATTCATAGGTCTCGCTGCTGCGGATCAGCACCTGTACTGTGCCGTCTTCCATGCGGCTCTGGGGGTACTGCCCGACCACCCCCAGCGGGATCCAGTCGCCGGTGAAGGCATGATCCCGCAGGGAATAGGGATACAGGTCGATCTTTTCGCTGACGTAGCCGCCCGAAAGAGAAGCGGTAAAAACGAAGAGCAGCTCGTCGCTGGCCGCCCAGACCGATTCGACGGTGGCGCCGCGGCCGCTGATCCAGCTCAGGTCAACGGCCTTGGGCACGGCGGCTTCCGGTGCTTCGCCCGCCGGTGTCTGCGGATCGGTGGGCGGATCTGCTGCCGGCAGGTCATCCGGCAGATCGTCCGGCGGGGCCTCCGTTCCGTCAGACGGCGGATCCGGGTCCACCAGCAGGCCGGCATCCTGCTGGGCGCAGCCGGCGGAAAAAAGCAGGGAAAGGCTGAGAAAAAGACTGAGCACGGGGAGAAGTGAGAGTTTACGCATGAGTTTGCTCCTTGATCTTCTGCCAATATTGTTTGGCTTGCTGTTCGGCTTTGTTCATGCCTTCGTGGTAATAATCGGCGTTTTTCATTTCGGCGGGCAGGTATTGCTGCGGCACCCAATTTCCCGGGAAATCATGGGGATACTGGTAGGTCAGGCCGCGGCCCATCTTCTGGGCACCGTCGTAATGGGCGTCTTTCAGATGGGCGGGGACATCGCCGGTGCGCCCGGCCTGGATGTCGGCCATGGCGGCGTCGATGGCCGACGAGACCGAGTTGGATTTGGGTGCCGTCGCCAGCAGGACGCAGGCCTGGGCCAGCGGCAGGCGGGCTTCGGGGAGGCCCAGCTGCAGGGCGCTGTCACAGCAGGCTTTGACGATGGAGGCTGCCTGGGGATAGGCGAGCCCCACATCCTCGCTGGCCACGCAGAGCATCCTGCGGGCCGCCGAGGCGATGTCGCCGCCGGTCAGCAGACGGGCCAGATAGTGCAGGGAGGCGTTGACGTCCGAGCCGCGCAGGGATTTGTGAAAGGCTGATAGGATGTCGTAGTGGGCGTCGCCGTCTCGGTCGTACCGGGCGGAGGACTTTTGGGTGACCAGCCGGGCGTCCTCCAGGGTGACGTGCAGTTCCTCACCGCTTTGACCGGCGGCCGTGCATAAAAGTTCCACGGCGTTGATGGACTTGCGCACGTCGCCGCCACAGGCAAAGGAGATGTGGCTGACGACCCCCTCCTCCAGCACGATGGGCTTTTTCAGTTCCCGGGCGCAGAGGGTGAAGGCGCGGCGGACGGCTTTTTCGGTCTCCTGCGGCGTAATGGGCTTGAACTCGAACACCGTGCTGCGGCTGAGAATGGCGTTGTACACATAAAAATAGGGGTTTTCGGTGGTGGAAGCGATCAGGGTGATCTTGCCGCTTTCGATGAATTCCAGCAGCGACTGCTGCTGTTTTTTGTTGAAATACTGGATCTCATCCAGGTAGAGCAGGATGCCGTTGGGCGCCAGCAGAGTGTCCAGCTCGGAAACGATGGATTTGATATCATTGACCGAAGCCGTGGTGGCGTTGAGCTTATACAGCCGGCGGCTGGTCTTGCCGGCGATGATCTGGGCCAGCGTGGTCTTGCCGATGCCCGAGGGGCCGTAAAAGATCATATTGGGGATATGGCCGCTCTCGATGATGCGGCGCAGGATGCCGTTTTCTCCCAGAATATGGCGCTGGCCCACCACGTCGTCCAGCTCGGTGGGGCGGATACGGTCTGCAAGAGGCTGATACATGAGATTCCTCCTTGTTCCATCCCCTGCGGGATGGGGTATGGCGTTATTATAGCATAAACCGGCCTGCCGGTACAGCGAAAGCAGGACGGCGCTGTCAAAAGACAGCCTGGCAAGCTGTATCCCTTTACCATGGGCAGCCCAAGCGCTTTGCCGTGCTGAAATTCCTGTGAAAAAACTGTGGGGACGGCCGGGATCAGAGACTTGAAAAAGTGAATTGCCTTTTTCGAAAATCAAAGAAAATCGGAGAAAAACAAAGCAAATCAAAGATCGTAAAATCTAAATTGATTTTTTCGAAAAAAGTTGTTGACAGGCAGGGGACAGATGGGTATAATGAGAAAGCTGAAATCATTAATTTTTCTATCATAAAACGGAGGAACCATCATGTCCACAACAATGGCAAAGAATGAAACCATTCAGCGCAAGTGGTATGTGCTCGACGCAGCCGGCAAGCCCATGGGCCGCACCGCCGCGCTGGCCGCTTCTCTGCTGAAGGGCAAGCATAAGGTCACATATACCCCCCATGCCGACTGTGGTGATTATGTCATCATCATCAACGCCGAAAAGGCCGTTCTGACCGGCAAGAAGCTGAC
Organism: uncultured Clostridia bacterium; assembly: GCA_945947915.1. Lineage (GTDB taxonomy): Bacteria > Bacillota > Clostridia > Oscillospirales > Butyricicoccaceae > RGIG1902. The sequence goes on from CAMEZQ010000001.1 coordinate 105,776, forward strand.
CCAGAAGTATTACCGCACCCACTCCGGCTACGCCGGCGGCCTCAAGGAGACACAGTACTCCCGTCTGATGGCCACAAAGCCCACTCTGGCTATGAAGCTGGCCGTCCGCGGCATGCTCCCCAAGAACTCTGTCGGCCGCTGGTCGCTGGGCAGACTGAAGGTCTATGCAGGCCCCGAGCACAAGCAGCAGGCACAGAAGCCCGAGTATTGGACAGCTGAATAAGGAGGACAACGAGAATGTACACACCCAAGAAAGCATATTTTTACGGCACCGGCAGAAGAAAGAGCTCTGTCGCAAGAGTTAAGCTGGTTCCCAACGGCACAGGCGTTGTCACCATCAACAACCGCACGCTGGACAATTACTTCGGCCTGGCTACCCTGAAGAGCCTGGTCAAGCAGCCCCTGACCCTGCTGGGCCTGGAAGAGAAGTTCGACGTCGTCGTCAAGGTCCAGGGCGGCGGTTTCACCGGCCAGGCCGGCGCCATCCGTCTCGGCATCGCCCGCGCTCTGCTGCAGGCTGACGCTGACTACCGTTCCACTCTGAAGAAGGCCGGTCTGCTGACCCGCGACTCCAGAATGAAGGAGCGCAAGAAGTACGGTCTGAAGGCAGCCCGTCGTGCTCCTCAGTTCTCCAAGCGCTAATCTCACTTACCCAAGAGATAATTTCCACTGCTTCTCAGTACGTCTTTGGACGCTGTTTTGCAGAAAATTGGATGGTTTTGGAGTTGTGAGAGTTCCTCAGAAGTGTTCCGTTTTGCTTCGTAAGGAGCAAGCAAGGAGCACACAAGGAACAAGAATCGCAAGCGAAAACAAAAGCCTTATGAAGCAGGAGATCGTTCCGCAAGGAGCGTATCTCCTGCTTTTTTGTGCTGCACGGCTTTTCCTTCTTCCTTTTAGATCTTGTTGATTGCCTCCACCAGTGTTTCAATATCCAGGTGGGTGTAGACACGTTCGGTGAGCGTCATGGCACCGGAGTGTCCCACAATCTTCTTGATCATGGTTTGGTCTACATGGGCCTCTGTCAGCATGGAGATGCAGGTGTGCCGGGTACAGTGTGGCGTCTGGTCATATCCAAGCTGCTCCATCAGGGGTGTGAAGTAACTGTCGTAGTAGTTCCTGTAATCAAAGTGCTTTTGATCCGGCGTGTGGAGCAGATATTCACACTGAGAACCTTCGTACCACGCTTTGTAGAATGGCAGCACCTTGTCGGCAATGGGAACTTTCCGCAGGCCGTTTTCGGTCTTGCTGGCAATCACATCAAAGTACTGTTCTTCCAGATGCACGTTTTCCTTCTTCAAGTTGAGGAACTCCGAGATGCGGCAGCCGTTGTAGATTAGCATTAGCACGATCTGATAGTCTCCTTGATTGCGAGAGTCGTTTTCTCAGTTCAGCAGTGGTCACAA
>CAMEZQ010000002.1 GCA_945947915.1 uncultured Clostridia bacterium
GTTTTCCGTCCATACTATCGATACAAACTCAGATGAAAAAGGAGATTCTTTCACATGAACAGAAACAACCAGAAGGAAAATGCCGCCTACGGCCAGACTGGTGAGCAGAACAATAGCAAAAACAAAAACGGAAAAAACAAGAAAAACGCTTCCGACGCCAGCCAGCCTGAATAAGCTGCCGGCGCATGCGGGCCGCGGACATCGTCCGCGGCTTTTTTCTCATAAAGCGCAAGAAAAAAGACGCCCGAGGGCGTCTTGGATGTGCAGCAGAATAAAGATGCTTGGGTCAAACAGCAATCAAATATCTTTGACAACTTGGACCTTTATTCTTTGTTATAAAAAACTGTCCCGCACTGCGCTGCTTCTGAGGGTCTTCTCTGGAAAACTCGACTGCTGGCGACAGATCTGAAGCATCGCAGGCCGCAGTATTTGGGCAAAAGAAAAGCCGCTGTATTGGAGCGACTTTTTCAGTTGGTGCGGATGAAGGGACTTGAACCCCCACGAAGTTGCCCTCACTAGCACCTGAAGCTAGCGCGTCTGCCGATTCCGCCACATCCGCAACTGACAAAAGCTATTATAACACTTTTTCTCCGCTTGTCAACACTTTTTTTCAGCCTTTTCGATCTTTTTTACAGGCCTTATCCGAAGATCATCGGCAGGTAATATTCACCCATGCGCTGTTCGCTCCACTGGCGGCTGTCGCTCTCTATGACCTGATTGTAATAGGTCTCATAATCGTACAGTCCGCTGGTATAATTGAGCCAGGCTTCCCGGAAATCGCGGGCCTGGCTGAAAATATTCAGATGGAGCAGCGGGCTCTTCCCATTCTTTTCCATCTGTTCCAGCAGCGCGATCATATCCCGCTGCCAGGCATGGCGCGTTTCGTGACAGATGACGCCCACCATGGTCTGCCAATCGTATTGCGCCAGCGCCGTGCGGCTGACGGCGATGGCCTCGTCTGCTTTATTATAATGCCCCAGCGTGCCGCTTTCCAGATCGTCCACCTGCACGGTACAGGCCGAACAGCCCAGCACGGCCGTCGTTTCCCAGTCGCAGACCTGCTGAAGCACGCCCAGCTTTTCGGCTTCACTCAATCCGGCCCATCGTTCCTCGTTCAACACGTCAAGCAGGCCGGCAAGATACTGTTCTTCATCGGGCAGCGCCGCCAGCCGCGCTTCAAACCCGGCGTCGGTCTGGCTTTCCACGGGGCCCGCGCCCTGCCAAAGCCAGGTCAGCCCCACGGCCAGAAGCAGGCACAGCGCCGCTGCCAGTACATATGTCCAGCGCCGTCCGGCGCCCTTTTCCAGCATCTCCAGCCGGTGGGCGCCGCGCATGCGGCGGTACCCCTGCGCGCCATCCCGATCTGTCAGCCGATAGGCTTCGCCCGCGCAGTCGGCCCATTCCAGCAAAGATTGGATATGTGCCTGCACTTCCGCCGGCACCGGCCGCTGCTGCAGCCGCCAGCCGGCGCGTCCCTTTCGGATCGGCGCGGCGCAGGCAGCGCCGTCTTCCTCTGCGTAGACAAGATATTCTTTTCCGTCGGCGCCGATGAAGAAAAAGAGCGGCTGGGCACGCAGCTTCTCACCGCCGGTCCATTTGAACACCGATACCGTTCCGGTCCCGGACATGACCCACCTCCTCACACAGAGCCTGCCGGTCACAGCAGGCGGTCAACAACGATCATTACGAAAAAGCCCGCCATCATGGAAAAGGTCGCCAGCTTTTCATGGCCGCGGCTGTGGGTCTCGGGGATCATTTCATCTCCGACGATATAGAGCATGGTCCCGCCGGCAAAGGACAGGGCCAGCGGCAGAATGGCCTGCGACAGCATGGCCGCCGAATAGCCGATCAGCGTGCCGATGACCTCCACAAGGCCGGTGCAGAGCGCCAGAAAGAAGGTGCGTCCCGGCCGGATGCCGGCCATCAGCATGGGCGAAATGATGATCATTCCCTCGGGGATATTCTGAATGACGATGCCGATGGCCACCGAAAAGGCCCCCGTGATATCGCCGCCGCCGAAGGCCACGCCGGCCGCCAGGCCTTCGGGCAGATTATGTATGGCGATGGCCAGCACGAAAAGCAGGATCTTATTGATCTGTTCGTTATGCTTATGGTCTTCCGAATCGATGCCCGACATCCGGTGCAGATGGGGCACGGCGACGTCGATGAGATTCAGAAAGGCCGCGCCGAGAAACATGCCCAGGCCGATGACCCACACCTGCTGTTTTGGGACCAGCTCGACGGCCGGCAGGATCAGACCGGTCATGGCAGCCGAAAGCATGACGCCGGCCGCAAAGCCCATCATGCCGTCATTCCATTTTTCGGGGATGCGGCGGAACAGAAAGCCCAGCAGGGCTCCAATAACGGTGGCGCCGCCAATGCTCAGCGCCGTCAGGATCACAAGACGCATTTGTCTTACCTCCGTGTACAATTTATTTTCTACTTTTTCAGTATATATTATTTTTCCCGTTTCCGCAAGATGGATGCCGGCCGCGGAAGGCGCCTGGCGGCCGCAGAAACAGACGGCCAGAAAGAAGCTGACAAAGGTGCCGGAGTGCCATCCGCCGGCCGTCGGCGCCAGCAGGACCACCGCCGCGCGGCACAGCGCCGCCCGGTATTTCCACCCGGCGGCCGCCAGCAGCGTCAGGAAAACAGCCGCTATGACCGGCCGCTTTTTTCGTATTTTTTTGATGGCGCACGCCCCCTTTTCCCGTTTACCCCAGACTATGCAGCCCGGCGGAGGCGCGTGTGCGCTTTTATTCTCACTGTCCGTTTGCTTTTATTCCATCTTTTATTCTATCATATCACAAAATACGGCGGCCGTACACAGGAAAAGCGCCGGCGGCAGGATTTACAACCGGCCGCCTTTTTGCTATACTTATTCTATTCCCAAAGTATTTCTTCCTATGCTGACCCGCAAATACGGCAATCTGAATTGCAGAAAGAACAGGTGAAAACAAATGAAACCCAAGATCCTGATCGTCAGCGAAGACGGCTTTGCCATGGATACCGGACATTTCGTCATCAGTCTGGACTACGGCAAGGCGATCTCCCAGGCCGGTGGGCTGCCCCTCGTGGCCTTCGACGTCCTGCACGCTGACGCGTACGTCGACATGGCCGACGGCCTTTTCCTCACCGGCGGCCCCGATATGCACTGTTACCGCTATGGCGAGATCTACCGCGACCGCAGCGAGATCACGCCCTTCAGCCGCACCCGGGACGATCTGGACTTTGCCCTGTGCCAGCGCTTCCTGCAGGCCGGCAAGCCGGTATTCGGCGTAGGCCGCGGCATGCAGGTGCTCAATGTGGCGCTGGGCGGCACCCTGTATAAAGATATCGCGCGCGAGACCGGCAGCCCTCATCCCGACGCCGGCGCGCCCACAAGCGGCTTTGACGCCACCACCGCCCCGGCGCAGTTCGCCTTCCACACCGTTTCGGTGCAGCCCGGCACCCGGCTGGCCGGCATTCTGGATCCGGTGGAAAAGGTCAACAGCTGCCATCACGAGGCTGTGCGCACGCTGGGCGACGGCCTGATCGCCGCCGCTGCCGCGCCCGACGGCATCATTGAGGCCATCGAGCACCGGACCCTGCCCTGCTTCGGCGTCCAGTGGCACCCCGAACGCGCGGCCGGCAGCCTGCCCTGCGACGGCCGTCTCTTTACCCACTTTGTGCATCTCTGCAAGGAGGCGATCCAATGAGACCGATCATCTGCATCACCGGCGGCTACGCCTTTGACCGCCAGTTTCATTCCAAGAGCCTGACCCTCAACAAAACCTATACCGCGGCCGTGACGGCCGGCGGCGGCCTGCCCACACTGGCGCTGGATTTCGATGCCTTTGACGAATACGCCGCCATGGCCGACGGCCTGGTGCTTTCCGGCTCTCAGGGCTTCAGCCCCGATCCCAGCCTGCTTTCCGACAGCCTGCACACCGAGCGCAACCAGTTCGAGCAGGCCATCGCCCGCGCCTTTCTCCAGGCTGGCAAACCCATCCTGGGCATCTGCCTGGGCCTGCAGCAGCTCAACGTCGTTTTCGGCGGCGACCTGCACCCCAATTTCAAGCTGGAGGACGGCGTGGAGCATATGATGACCAAGCACACCATCGAAACGGCGGAGGGCTCCCTTATCCGCCGCCTGTTCGGCACCGGCTTTTACATCAACAGCCGTCACAACGTCAAGATCGGCACACTGGCGCCCGAGCTGGTGGTGACGGCCACTTCGCCCGACGGTGTCATCGAGGCATTTGAGCACAAGACCCTGCCGGTCATCGCCTGCCAGTGGCATCCAGAGCGCATGCGCGGCGATTTCCCCGAACCCCCCGAGGGCCCGGATATGACCCCGCTGTTTGAATCCTTCGTCGCCCTGTGCGCCGAGGAAAAACGCCGCCGCTGCGGCGAATGATCTTCGCTACCGCGTTTTTCAGCGGCCCGGTGCGCCCGGGCCGCTTTTCTGTTTTTTCGCGGCCAAAAAGCATGCCGCTGCCACAACGAAGAAAAGAGGACGAAACACATGTTTCGTCCTCTTTTTGACAACAGATATATGCTTTGCTTTCAGATCCTGGGGCCGGCGGCGATCAACGCCTTACCAGCCTCATTGGTGGCATATTTGGCAAAATTCCGGATAAAGCGGGAGGCCAGATCCTGCGCCTTGCTCTCCCACTCGCCAGTTTCCGCATAAGTATCGCGAGGATCAAGGATCGCGGGATCAACGCCGGGCAACTGGATGGGCACCTCGAAGTTGAAATAGGGGATCATCTTGGTGGATGCCGTATTGATCGCGCCGGAAAGAATGGCATCGATGATACCTCGGGTATCCTTGATGGAAATACGCTTGCCGGTGCCATTCCAACCAGTGTTGACCAGATATGCCCTGGCGCCGCTCATCTCCATTCGCTTGACCAGTTCTTCGGCGTATTTGGTTGGATGCAGCTCCAGAAACGCCTGACCAAAGCAGGCGGAGAAGGTGGGAGTCGGCTCAGTGATGCCGCGCTCGGTGCCGGCCAGCTTGGCGGTAAAGCCGGAAAGGAAGTAATACTTGGTTTGTTCAGGTGTCAGGATACTGACGGGAGGCAGTACGCCGAAAGCGTCAGCAGAGAGAAAGATCACATTCTTGGCCGCAGGCGCAGAGGACACAGGGCGAACAATGTTCCGAATATGGTCAATAGGATAGGAAACACGGGTATTTTCAGTAACGGACTTGTCGGCAAAGTCGATCCTGCCATTCTCATCCAGCGTCACGTTCTCCAACAGGGCATTGCGTTTAATGGCATTGTAGATATCGGGCTCAGAGTCCTTATCCAGATCGATGACCTTGGCATAGCAGCCACCCTCGAAGTTAAAGACGCCGTTGTCATCCCAGCCGTGCTCGTCATCACCGATCAGCAGCCGCTTGGGGTCGGTGGACAGCGTGGTCTTGCCGGTACCGCTCAGGCCGAAAAAGATGGCGGTGTTCTCGCCGTTCATATCGGTATTGGCGGAGCAATGCATGGAGGCGATCCCCTTCAAAGGCAGATAGTAGTTCATCATGGAAAACATGCCCTTTTTCATCTCGCCGCCGTACCAGGTATTGATGATAACCTGCTCGCAGCTGGAAATATTGAAGGCAACACAGGTTTCGGAGTTCAGCCCCAACTCCCTAAAGTTCTCCACTTTCGCTTTTGAGGCGTTGTAAACAACGAAGTCCGGCTCAAAGTGTTCCAGTTCTTCCGCGGTAGGCTTGATGAACATGTTCTCAACAAAGTGCGCCTGCCACGCCACCTCCATAATGAAACGGATGGACATGCGGGTATCCTTATTGGCGCCGCAGAAGGCATCGACCACATACAGTTTCTTGCCGCACAACGCCTTGACGGCAATATCCTTCACCTTCTCCCAGACAGCCTCACTCATGGGGTGGTTGTCGTTCTGATACGCATCAGAAGTCCACCACACAGTGTCCCGCGAGTTATCATCCATAACAATGTACTTATCTTTGGGTGAACGGCCGGTGTAAATCCCGGTCATTACGTTGACCGCGCCCAGCTCGCTGACACGCCCCGCAGCATAACCCTCCAGGCCGGGTCTGGTTTCTTCTTCGAAAAGCACCTCATAGGTGGGATTGTGCATGATCTCAGTAACGGCAGTAATGCCATACTTGCGCAAATTGATCTCTGCCATCTTGATTTATACCTCTTTCCCCATAGTCGCGACACCGGAAAAGCGCCGAGCGCCATCAGCCAGTGTCAGAAAAATGACTGCGCTATACAATACAGGTTTTGTCCTATTATTGTATATGACGTCTGTCGATAAGTCAATTGAATTATTTAAATTTATTAAAAATTTTGTAAAACTTTAGTCATTTGATTAAAAATGACCGGACTGTTGAAAATCAGACGGGTTTTTGATATGATTAAACCTGTGTTTTTTCAAATACCGGAAGAATCAAGAATAACGAAAGGATGTATCCAAATTGTCCAAAGATCTGAAAAAAACCATTGTGATCATGACGGTGCTGGTCCTGGCCGTTATCATCGGCGTAAAGATCTACAATAAAGCCAACGAACCCGTGCCGACGGTCAGCGGCAAATATACAGCCGACATCGTCGTGCAGGATTACGGCACCATCACGGTGGAGCTGGATGCCGACGCGGCGCCTCTGACGGTGGAAAATTTCATCAAGCTGGCCAATGAGGGCTTCTACGACGGCCTGCGCTTCCACCGCGTCTATCCCCACTTCATGATCCAGGGCGGTTCGCCCGAAAGCGACGGCGTCGGCGGCAGCGGCGAATGCATCAAGGGTGAGTTTTCCAGCAACGGCGTCGACAATCCCCTTTCCCACACCCGCGGCTGCATCTCCATGGCCCGCACCCAGCTGCCCGACAGCGCCAGCTCCCAGTTCTTCATCGTCCATGAAGACAGCACCTATCTGGACGGCGATTACGCCGCCTTCGGCCATGTGACCGAGGGCATGGAGGTGGTCGACGCCATCTGCGACGTCATCGCCTCGGGCAGCGTCATCTGCGACAGCAACGGCGTCATCCAGAATATCGACGACATGCCGGTCATCACCACCATCACCATCCGCGACTGATGCCGCCGGCCAGCCGGCTGATCTGCACAAAAAACAGGTATGCGCTCTGACGAAGCGTTGGAAAGACAGTCAAACATAAAAGGCGTGACCATACAGGTCACGCCTTTTACAATATGCGGATTGCCGCAAAGGGAGCAGACTAAGATCTGTCCCGCTTCATGTACGGAAGTTCGTCAGTCTTCCATGATCTCTCCGTGGATGCTTACTCTGCATTCATCCGGACATTTGGCATCGAACCTTCGGGCACGCGCATTTCCATAGTCCAGTTCGGCACCGTTCAGCAGCGCGTAAACAGAGGGATAGATAGCATTCCATAATTCGTGACATAACGGAGGACATAAATCCCCGACAATGTACTCCTGACCTTTTTTGAAATATCCACTTCGGCAATTACTTTCCGTAATTGTAAGCTTTACTTTTGGCATTTCAGTTTTCCTTTCAAACACCGGTTTGCAGATCTGTTGGCTCCATATTGATTGTTTATACGCATATAACACAAAGGCACAGGAACAGCCACAGCATGACCTGCCGTGACAGTTTTATGAGCACCGAGCCTTACCCATACCTGTTTTCTTTTGTGTTTTTCAGCTGTATTGCCGGATAAAGCGGCCCATCTCTTCCACTACGTCCTCCGCCTGCGGAAAGACGCCCATGGCGTTGAGATAGCCGTGGCCCATACCGTTGTAAAGGACCACCCGCACCGGTACGCCGGCGTCCCGCAGCTTGTGGGCCCAGGCAAGGGTATCTTTTTTGAGATAATCCAGCGCGCCCGCCGACAGGAAAGCCGGCGGCTGTCCTGCAGGGTCCCGGGTATAGGGACTGCACCATAGATCCGGGCCGGACACCCCCAGCATGGAGGCCAGCTGTTCAAAACTGCCGGCCAGCATCTCGGTCTGGCGCGTGATGCAGCGGGAGAGGCGGCGCTGGCGCGGTTCATAAATAAAGTCCGCACTTCCTGCCCTATAATACCGGTCTTCTACCCCAAAGGGATTGAGGGCGCCGTAGAGCAGGAGCTGCCCGCGCACCAGGCCAGTGCCGCGCGCCCGATAGGCGCAGTATTGGGCCAGGTTGCCGCCAGCGCTGTCGCCTGCCGCGAAGATGCGCGCCGGGTCGATGCCCAACCGCCCGGCGTTCCGGGCAATCCACATCAGCACCTGCCAGCAGTCTTCGTAAAGAGTAGGATAGGGGTGCTCGGGCGGCAGACGGTAGGCGACGCTGACCACCACCATGTGGAATTTTTCGACGAACACCTTCCACGCCTCGTCGTAGGGCGGAATACTGCCGCCGACAAAGCCGCCGCCGTGCATAAAATACAGGCAGGCGCAGCCCGGCGCACACGCGCCGCTTCGGTAAATGCGGATGGGGATGGGAAAGGCGTCCTGCGCCGTCACATACCCATCCTCCATTTGAATATCCCGGGTGCCGCAGGCGGCACTGGCGATACGGTCGCAGCCCCGACGAAAATCGGCAAGCCCCCGTTCGTTCAAACGCATCCGCAGACGGTCCAGCAGAAAATCCGGCAAAAGGACCATGCGTTTGGCTGTCCGCCCCATGGGGCCGCCCAGCAGGCGCGGATCGATGGCAATATCGCTGCCGGCGTCGGGCGCGTATTTTTCCACGATCTCCAGGCCATGCTCCACCCGCACCCGCGCCGTGGCCTGCAGCGCCCGCAGAAACTCATCGGTGTACCATTTATGATCCCAGCTTTTTTTCTTTTTCACATGCGACGCCCCTCTGTTTTTGATTCTGCCGACATGCGGATCTGCAAAAAGACCGCCCAGCGGGCGGTCTTGGAGCCGGTTCAGTCTTGTGTCTGCGGTGCCGCCCGCAGCTCGGGTGTCACCAGCCGCGCGATCATCGTGCAGGCCTCGGCACGGATCAGCGGCTGGTCGGGCAGAAAGCTGCCCTCGTCATCGCTGCCAGTCAGCACGCCGCTTTCGTAAAGCGCCAGAACGGCGGCGTAATCGGTATCGTTCTTTTTCAGATCGGGTATGGACTCCACCGTGATCGTCCGTGGCAGCTCCGTCAGATCGACGGCACGACTGAGCAGCAGCGCCATCTCCCTGCGGGTGACCGGACGCTCGTAATCATCCGCGTCAAAGGTATCGCTGTCGATCATGCCGCGCTCCACGGCATATCCCGCATAGACGCTGTACCAGGGGCTTTCCTGCAGAAAATCGCCCGAGCGGCCATAATAAATATTATGCAGGCGCGCGGCCATGGTAACAGCCTCAGCCACAGTCACCTGCCCCTGGGGATAAAAGGTGCCGTCGGCATTGCCCTTCATCAGATTGACTTCGTAGGCACGGCCGGCATAGGGAGCGTACCACTGGGTGGAAACATCGGAAAAGACGCCGTTTTCATATGTATTGACCGTGCGGAAATTGTCAAAGCTGCCGCTTGTGTAGATCTCCAGGTCGCTCTCGCCGGTCAGCAGACGGCGCAGGCCCGGCCAGGTGTATCCGCCCAGCTCGCCGGTCTCCAGAAATTCCGCGGCGTCGGCCTCCGTCAGCACCAGAACGTAATCGACCCCCAGATTGAACCAGAACAGCTCGGTCCATTTCTCATCTGGGATCACGTCGATGTTCTTATACCCCAGGTCCTCCATGGAATAGTAAAAATAGATACGGCCGGTATAAAGGCCGCTCAGCTTGCCCAGGTCCAGGCTGCCGCCCGTCTTGTCGGAGCTGCCGGAGGCCCGCTTGGCTTCCTGCCGCGCAAAGCCGACGCCCTGCTTATAAATCAGCTGATCTGGCGTCAGGCCGGCCTGATAAATGCAGCCGTCGAAGCGGCTGAGGGCGACCGAAACCGAAGCGCTCTCCCCCTTGGCGATGCGCACCACCGACACCGACAGGCTCTCTTCCTCTCCGTCGACGGTGGTATCGATCTCCAGCTGGCCCAGATAGCCGGGGAGGGTCATCCGCGCCTCGTAGCTGGCGCCCGATGCGTTGAGGGTGCCCAGAATGCCTTTGGTCAACGTCTGGGCGGCCAGGTCAGCGGCCTGTGCCGCAGGCGCGGCGGCCGTCAGAAGCAGCAGAGCGCAGAGCACAGCCGATATCCTGCTTTTCATGGTAAACTCCTTTCGCCGGAAAACGGGTATTGTCATCTTCATCTTAGCCGAAAGGTCCATGGGCTGTCAATGGAGAAATTGTAAATCTTTGTAAATCAGCTTATTCCACCCGAAGCTGCTTGAAGCCCCGGCCCAGTACCTCGTTGACGTCGGACAGCATCATAAAGGCCGTGTCGTCGATCTCCAGGATCATTTTCTTGACCTGGTTGGCCTCATGCCGGCGGATGACGCACAGCAGCACCTCGCGCTCCTCGCCGGTGTACATTCCGATACCGTGGAGGGCGGTGACGCCGTGACCCACCCGTTCCATCAGCGCTTTGGCCGTCTCCTCGGGCTTCCTGGTAATGATCAGTGCCTTTTTCTGATGGTCGCTGCCGTAGACAACGGCGTCTGTCATATTGCTGACGGCGTACTGCATGATGATGCCGTACATCAGCAGCTCCATGCTCTTCAGCGCCGCGGCGCTGCCCAGCAGAACGCAGACATTGACAGCCATACTGGTGGTACCCATGGGCACCGAAAAGTGTTTGTACATGAACTTGCCGATGACATCGACGCCGCCAGAAGTACCGCCCGTGCGGATGATCAGGCCGTAGCCTACACCCTTCAGGATGCCGCCGAAGACCGACGCCAACAGGATATCGCCCTCAAAAACCGGCAGAAAACCGGCCAGGTCGGTGAGGATCGAGCTGAAAATGATCATAAACATGGTCTTGCAGAAAAAATCCCGGCCCAGGCCCTTGAACCCGGCCAGCAGAAGCGGCACATTGAGCGCCATGGTGACAACGCCGATGGGCAGCTTCCACAGATAATTGGTCAGCAGGGCGATGCCCGAAACGCCGCCCGAGGGGATCTGCATGGGCGCGGCAAAACATTTGACCGAAATGACATAAAGCACCGAGCCGACGACGATCAGCAGATAATCCTTCAGCAGCCCCAGCAGGCGGCTTTTCTGTTTGGTTTGCATGATAAATACCTTCTCTTTCCGTTCTTTCACTTGCTATCCGGATCACGGATATTTTTTGTCCAGCTGCGCGACCAGCGCCGCGATGGCGGCGCCGTTTTCCGGCAGCACGCATCTGGCCCGGGCCAGCACGGCCGGACGGGCGTTGCAGGGAGCGCAGGCGTTGGGACCGGCCGCGGCCAGCAGCTCCAGGTCGTTGGTGCCGTCACCCACCGCGTAGAAATCCGCCGGTCGGACTCCCAACCAGTCCCGCAGCCACAGGGCGCTGTCCCCTTTGGAAAACCCGGCGGCCGTGATCTCGTAAATATGCGGCAGGGAAAACTGGGCAAAAACGCGGCCATTATGCTGCCGTGTCACATACTCCATGGCGTCCAGCAGTACCTCGTGTTCCTCAAGCAAATTGATCTTGAGCCAGGGCAGCGGGATCTCCTCCGCCGTCCGTCGGCGCAGTTCCAGCCCGACATTCCTGTGGTGGCGTTCGGTGTAGGCGTTGTGATTGACCACATACTGCACACCCGGCAGGCAGACTTCGACGCCCACCATGGGAAAGCGCTCGACGACGCCGCGCACGATTTCCCCTGCCTCAACACCCAGCGCCGCCTGCCGCAGGGTGCGGCCGCTGTCCAGCTCGGTGATCCAGGCGCCGTTGTCCACAATGGAGGGCGCACTGGTGCGCAGCTGCGGCAGGAACCGCTCCACCGAACGGCGCGCCCGGCCGGTGGCCACCGAAAAAAGCCCGCCTTCTTCAATAAAATGATCGACAGCCGCCCGGTCGGCCTGCGAAAGCTCCCCCCGGCTGTCCAGCAGCGTGCCGTCCATATCGGTCAGGATCCATACTCCAGAAAACCGCTTCATTGGCTCACCTCCCGCAGTCTGGCTTCGAATTCCGTAAAATAGGCAGGCAGCGGGCAGCTGAACTCCATCGCCTCCCCCGAGTCGGGATGAATGAACCGGATGCGCCCGGCATGCAGGCACTGCCCTTCCAGCCCGGTCTTTTCCCGGCCGTGCCCATAGACCGCGTCGCCAGCCAGCGGATGACCGATATGGGCCATATGCACGCGGATCTGATGGGTGCGCCCGGTCTCCAGGCGGCAGCGCACATGGCTGTAGCCCACATATCGGGCGACGGTTTCGTAATGGGTGACGGCCCGGCGGCCGTCGGGCACCACAGCCATCTTCTTGCGGTCGCGCACGCTGCGGCCGATAGGCGCGTCGATGGTGGCGGCGTCCTCCCGCATGCGGCCGAGGACAATAGCCTCATAGATCCGCGACAGGCTCTTGTCCTTCAATTGCGCCGCCAGCGCGGCATGGGCGCGGTCGTTTTTGGCGATCATCAGCAGCCCGCTGGTATCCTTGTCGATCCGGTGGACGATGCCGGGGCGCAGCGCGCCGCCGATGCCCGAAAGGCTGTCGCCGCAATGATACATAACCGCGTTGACCACCGTCCCGTCGGGATGGCCGGGCGCCGGGTGCACCACCATGCCTTTTGGCTTGTTGATGACCAGCACGCTGGCGTCTTCATAAACGATATCCAATGGGATATTCTGAGGCAGGATCTCTGCGGGCGCCGGCGGCGGCACCTCGGCCTCGACCCGGTCGCCGGGCCGGAGCTTCTGGTTCTTTTTGGCCGCCGTCCCATTGACCGTGATATACCCGGCGGCGCACAGGCTCTGGACACGGCTGCGCGAAAGCTCCTCCATGGCGTCGGCCAGGAACTGATCCAGCCGCGTGCCGGCCTCCGACGGCGTGATGGTGAAAAGCTCCCGTTCGCTCATCGGCCGTTCTCCCCTTTCTGTGACTGCTCCCGTGCCTGCTCGGCCCGGTAATCCCGCCAGGCCACCAGGATAAAAAGGCATGCGCCCACGGTGATACAGATATCGGCAAAATTAAAAACGGGAAAATGGATGAGCCGGAAATCAAACATATCGATGACATATCCCAGACGCAGCCGATCGACAAAATTGCCCACCGCTCCGCCGGCGATACAGGCGATGCAGGCATGGCCCAGATGCCCACGGAACATACCGCTTTTATACAGCCACCCAAAAACCAGAAAGGCGGCCAGTGTGATGACGATGAAGAAGCCCCGCCGCCCCTCCAGCATGGAAAAGGCAGCGCCGGTATTTTCCACATAGGTCAAATGAAAAACACCTTGCAGCAGGGGCAGGCTGCCCAGCGGCCGCAGCACTGTGACGGCCCAGTATTTGATCAGCTGATCGGCGGCGATCAGCAAAACGGTCAGGATCAGGTAAACAATCATAATTTTCCTCCGGTCTGCATGGCGGCAGAATCATTTCCGGTCTATTTTAACATTTTCCAAAGCAAAAGTACAGGGCACAGGTCTCACGGCCTGTGCCCATAATCTAACACGGTGTTCCGCCTTTTTCAAGGTGTTGGGTTATTTTTTATCCGGTTCTATGTTTTCGTGCTTCTTGCCTAATTTTTTATAGATCTTTTTGGCTATAATCACAATTGCTGCCAGGACAGCCGCCCAGAAGATCAGCAGCAGACTGTCGCCCAGCAGGAAGACGATCAGGTCGCTGACCATATCCCGGATGGTGACCATGCTGCTCCTGAACCGCGCTGCGATACGCTCGCCCAGGCTGAGCGGCGCCTGCCGGAGTTGGTCGGGCTCGAATACCTCCTCGATATACAGTTCCACCCGGCTGTAGTCCACCTGGTTGTCCAGCCGGCGCAGCGTGCCATCGATGCTCTCGATCTCATAACGGACGTCGCTGAGCGCCTGCTCAATGGTGATCATATCGGCCATGCTCTCAGCCTGCGCCAGCAGCTCCAGGAGCCGCGTTTCCTGCACCCGCAGGTTGTTGAGCCGTGCCTCGGAATCGTAATAATAATCGGTAACGTCATCGGTGCCCTTGCTGCTTTGGGTGACCGAGGCCCAGGCGGTAAGGCTCTGGACGAAGTCCCCGGCCGCCGCGGCAGGAATGCGCAGGGTATAGCTGGCCGTACGGGCGTACACTCTGCCGTAATCGACCGCGCCGCTGCCGGTGCGGCTGCTCTGCTCGATATAGCCGCCGGCCTGGACGGCCGCCATCTCGATCTGCGAGAGGGTCTCGTCAAACTGCAGGGTCTGCAGCTCGGCATTATATGTATAGATGATCTTACGCTGGCCGAGGGCTTCGGCGGTGTTCTGCAGGCCCAGCTCCTCGCCTTTCATGTTTTCCGTCGTTTCCATGTCCACAGCCTGTCCGGCGCTGTTATCCCATGTGACGGATTCTGTCGGCGCTGCGGAATCGCTCTTATAGCTGCTGCTGCCGCAGGCCGTCATGCCGATGCTCATCAGCAGGACCAGCAGTACGGCAAGGATGCCTTTGAGGGGATGTTTCATAAATTCCTCCTTAATTATTACAAATATATTAAGCCTTTGTTTGTTAGACCGAAAACATTTTTATTTGTTCCACCCTGTTCAAAAAAATTTTTTTGATGTATACTAAGTCTGGTTTAAAAAAACGATATGAGGTGATCAACATGTCCGTCTTTGGCGCATTCAGCGGCATCTTCACGATCTTTCTGCTTTTCGCGGCCGGATTTCTGGCCACAAAGCAAAAGGTTCTGACGCCCGAGCATTACGCCTTCTGCACCAAGCTGCTGACCGGCTATGCCATCCCGGTGCTGCTTTTCGAAAACGCCACCCGCAACATGACCCTTTCTTTCATCCGGGAAATGGGCCTGCTGCTGCTTGTCCCCTTCGCTGTGCAGATCCTTTCCTTCGGCGTTGCCATTCTTTCGGGAAAGCTCTTCCGCATCGAGGAAAAGCGCCGCGGCGTTTTTACCGCCATGTTCAGCATGGCCAACACCATCTTCATCGGCCTGCCGGTCTGCACCGAGATCTTCGGCGACGCCGGCACGCCCTACGTCATGGCCTTTTATCTGGCCAACACCACCTGCTTCTGGATGCTGGCCGTTCCTCTGCTGGCCCGGGACGGCAGCGGTGAAGCTCCTTCCATGCTCCAGCGCCTGAAGAATTCCTTCTCCAAGCAGGTGCGGGGCTTCCTGCTGGGCTCGGTAGTTGGTCTGCTGAGCATTCCCCTGCCCGGCTTTCTGCTCAGCGCCGCCAAATACATCGGCAATCTGACGACGCCGCTGTCGGCCATGATGGTCGGCCATCTGTTCGCCACCATGGGCAAGGACGCTTTCCGCACCGATAAGCTGGTGCGCACAGCCCTGGTGGGCAAATGCCTGATCTGCCCGCTGCTGGCCGCCGGCCTCTGCCTGCTGCTGGGCGTGCCCCAGCTGGCCGCCGGCGTCTTTATCGTGCTGAGCGCCATGCCGGTCATGAACCAGACGGTCATCATGGCCAGCCAGTACGGTGCCGACGACCGAGCCGCCGCCAAGGGTCTGGCCCTCTCGCTGATCTGCTGCATGGCCTGCATTCCGGTCATTGTCGCCCTGGTCAGCACCCTTTATTAACAGATATTTCCGGCCTCTTTAAACGCGGAACACCGCGATCTACTCGCCGGAAATCTATGGAATCTGTGGGGACCCCAAGAGGATCCTTGGGATCCTCGCGCAAGCGCGCTTTTGCGCTCCGCCGGCAGTCCGGCGTCGATTTTCGGCGATCTACTCGCCGGAAATCTATGGAATTTGTGGGGACCCCAAGAGGATCCATGGGATCCTCGCGCAAGTGCGCTTTTGCGCTCCGCCGGCAGTCCGGCGCCGATTTCCGGCGATCCACTCGCCGGAAATCTATGGAATTTTGGGGGACCCCAAGAGGATCCATGGGATCCTCTTGGGGAGATGCATCTCCCCTATTTCAAGTGACGGCCGGCCTTTCGGCCGCTGCCGGCCATCACCTATTATCTACAATATGCCGCGCCCCCGGCCGGTGACACTGCATACCTGCATACCGCGCGGCCCATTCTTTAATCTTTTCAAGAATCATTACACAAGGAGCTTACGACCATGGCCAAGCTTTCTCCCTCTATCCTCTCCGCCGATTTTGCCAATCTGGGCCGCGATGTGGCCCGCGTTCACGACGCCGGCGCCGATATGATCCATGTAGATGTTATGGACGGCCATTTCGTCCCAAACATTTCCATCGGCGTGCCCGTTGTCCAGTCTTTGCGCCGGGCCACCGACGCCTTTCTTGACGTCCATCTGATGATCTCCCAGCCGGAAAAATACATCGACGCCTTTGCCAGGGCCGGCGCCGACCTGATCAATATCCACTACGAAGCCGAGGGCGATATGGACGCGCTGATCGACCGCATCCACGCCCTGGGCAAGCAGGCGGCTCTGACCATCAAGCCGGCCACCCCGGCCAGCGTTCTGTTTCCCTACCTGCCCAAGCTGGACATGGTGCTGGTCATGTCGGTGGAGCCGGGCTTCGGCGGCCAGAGCTTTATGCCGGACATGCTGGATAAAGTCCGCGCCCTCCGCGCCGAGATCGACGCCCGCGGCCTCAGCTGCGCCATCGAGATCGACGGCGGCGTCAATCTGAAAAACGCCCCCGACATCATCGAGGCAGGCACCGATATTCTGGTGGCCGGTTCGGCTGTCTTCGGCGCTGACGACGTTCCTGCCCGCGTGGCGGCTTTCAAGGCCCTGTGATCTGAAGTGAACATATAGAAAAGACGCAAAAGACGCACGAAAGTCCTTCGTGCGTCTTTTGTTATGGAAGTTTACGCAAAATGCGTGGCCACATATTTGCCCCGGCATTCGGATGGCGAATAGACCCATCGCTCAATGCGTCCGCTGCGGATGTAGTAATCATCGGGCGTGACCAGGCGCCGCCGGCGATGCTCCAGGCGGTCGATGACGATGAGTTTGACCTTCATACGGTCGGGCAGAATCGACTTGACGTAAACCGAAACGCTGTCACCCACAGTCAGTCCTGCTTTTGCCTCGGCCAGCCCCGAAAGATTTGGTGTCAGTTCGACGAATACACCGTAGTCGGGCACGCCGCGCACGATACCCACCCGGGTCTGACCGGCCGTGATGCCTTCCAGATTCTCCTTCCAGGTGCCCAGCAGCTCCCGATGGGTCAGCGTTACCCGTTCCAGGCGGCGGTCGGCCTCAAGTACGGCGGCATGGATCTGCTGCCCCGTCGCAAACCGTTCCCGGGGATGGGCGATGCGGGAGACCGAGATATTCTCGATACCGATGAGGGAAGGCAGCCCGCAGCCCATATCGACAAACGCGCCGAAGGGCTCCAGATGAGTCACCGTGCAATCGATGACCTCCCCCGGCGCCAGTTCTTCCAACAGCCAGTCCAGCGCCGCCTCCTGGGCACTGCGCCGGGAGAGGATATACCGATCTCCCATCCGGTCGATGACGTGAAAACAAACGGGTCTTCCCACCCGGGAAAGCAGGGCGATCTCCCGCACCCGGCCGGTATCGATGCCCAGCGCCCCCTCTTCCCTGGGAATGGTGCCCCAAAGGCCCGGCCCCAGCTGCACGGTCAGCTCGCGGCCCGGCTCGCAGGCCACAGCCATTCCCTCCAGCACGGCGCCGTCGGCCATGGCCCGGGCCATGCCGGCATGAGAGGACGTATAATTCTGATTGCGCGGGCTTTCCAGCCGCCGTCCTTCGGGCAGGTATTCTCCCTGCGGCATATCCGCACTCCTCCTTCATCTGTTGATCTTCGTTTCTAATGATATGTATATGCAGCAGCGGCACGATGGTTGCTTGTATTTTCGCCGGTTTCCTGCTATACTGTTTGAGAAACCTCCGGCAAAAGCCGGAACCAAGGAGGTCTGTGTCCCATGGAGATCAAGATCGGCGATGTTCTGGTCATGAAAAAGCCCCATCCCTGCGGCTGCTTTGAATTTGCCGTCCTGCGCGTCGGCATGGACTTCCGTCTGCGCTGCACGGGCTGCGGCCACGAGTTTCTCATCTCCCGCCAGAAGGCGGAGAAAAGCGCCCGGCAGGTCATTTCCAAAGAAAGCACTGGTGAATAGAAATGGAAACACTTCTTCTGGTCGTTGATATGCAGAACGATTTTATCGACGGCGCACTGGGCACACCCGAAGCCCAGGCCGTCCTGCCGGCCGTGGAAGCCCGCATCCGCGCCCACAGGGGGCCTGTCATCTTTACACGGGATACCCACGATGCCGGCTATCTGAACACCCAGGAGGGCAAGCGGCTGCCTGTGCCCCACTGTGTGGCCGGTACGCCCGGCTGGGAATTGGCGCCCGCCCTGGAAGCGCTGCGTCAGGCGCGCCAGGCTCCCTGTGTCGATAAGCCCACTTTCGGCTCCATCGAGCTGGCTCACCGGCTGCGCCGCGCCGCCGATGCGGGCGAATTCGGCGCCGTTGAGCTGGTGGGTGTCTGCACCGACATCTGCGTTTTGTCCAATGCCCTGCTGCTCAAGGCCGCTCTGCCCGAGATTCCCATTTCGGTCAACGCCGCCTGCTGCGCCGGCGTCACGCCCGAAAGCCACGCAACCGCCCTCCGCGCCATGGCGGCCTGCCAGATCGATATTTTATGATCATTCTCAAGATCGTTCCCAAAGACCCCTTCATCCTGCCCGGATCCGAGGTCTATGCCCGGCTGGTCGATCATGTGGTGGCCGCCTTTCCCGGCTGTGAGATCGCCGACGCCCAGAGCGACATGCCTCAGTTCGTCGACTGCGGCGACGGCCTGGAGGCCGTCACCTGCCCCCTCTGCCGGCAGGCCATCGACTGTGAAGACTGGTCGATCCTCATGGACGCCACCTACGACGACGAGGGATTTACGACACTGGACATCGTCACCCCCTGCTGCGGCAGGCCCTCCCGGCTGGACAAGCTGATCTACCGGGCGCCCTGCGCTTTCTCCTGCTTTGAGATCGACGTGGCCGATCCCCCGCGCATCCCGCCTTCCCTGCTGCGGGATCTGGAGGCCATCGCCGGCTTTTCCTTTCAGACCATTCTGGCCGAATACGACGAATAGCCTGCCTTCCGGCAGGACATCAAAAAAGACGCGTACCACACGGTACGCGTCTTTTTTCCTGTTCCGAGCTCAGTCCCGCCCGGCATTTCTGCCGGATGTCCGTTTCAGCCAAAAAGCGCGCAGGCTCCAGACCAGCAGCAGCACCGTCCAGCAGACGGCTTCGGCGTAGGCGATGGACATATTGCCAAAGTGGGGCTTCATGGCGTAAGACGTCGCCAGACGCAGAGCCAGCACGGCGATCTGCACGGCGCTGGTGAACTTCATGTCACCCAGCCCCTTGAGATAGCTCTGCACGGCCGTGCCGGCGGCGAAGACCGGATAAAAGCTGCCCAGCGCGATGAAAAAGCGGCGGCCGATGTCGACGGCCTCGGACGACACGCCGAACAGGGCGATCAGTCTGCCGCCGAAGCAAAGCACCACGGCCGTCAGCACCAGCGACACGGCGCTGATCATGCCCAGGCCCACCCAAAGGGTCCGGGAGGCCCGCGCACGATGCCCGCCGCCGATATTCTGTCCCACCGCCGTCGAAACGCCGTGGCCCAGATTCATCACCGGCAGCAGCATGACGCTGTCGATGCGGTAGGCGGTGGATATGGCGGCCACGGTGGCCGTGCCGAAGCTGTTCTGAAATCCCTGCAGCAGCATGGAACCCACCGACTGGATGCTGGAGGACAGCGCCATGGGCAGACCGAAAAAGAAGCCCTCCCGCAGGACAGCCGCATCGGGCCGGATCTTTCGCGGGTCGAACGACAGCCCGGGATACTTTCTGACCGTATATCCCAGCACGAAAACCGTCATTAAGATCTGCGAGACCGAGGTGGCCAGCGCCGCGCCGGCGGCGCCCCAGCCGAAAACGCCGACGAAAAGCAGATCGAGCAGCACATTGGCCGCCGACGAAACGACGATGGCCAGAAAGGGGGCGCGGCTGTCGCCCATGCCCCGCAGAACGGCGGCGTAAACGTTATAAACGGCCATGAAGGGCGTGCCGATCAGATAAAACCGCAGATACGCCGCGCTCATGGTAAAAATATCGGCCGGCGTGTCAAACAGGCGCAGCATGGGCACGGCGCCCGCTCCCATCACCAGCGCGGCCGCGGCAGACACCGCACCGCACAGCGGCGCAAAGGCGGCCAGGATCTCCCGCAGCCGCTCCCGCCGGCCCATGCCGAACTGCTGCGCCGCCCATACGGCCAGTCCGGCCGTAAAGCCGGTGATGACCAGGGTGATCAGCCGGGAGACCGAGCCGCTGGCGCCGACGGCGGCCAGCGCGGCCTCGCCCTCCATATTGCCGACGATGAAGGAATCGGCCCAGCTGTACAGCTGCTGCAGCAGGCCGCTGAGGGCCAGCGGCACCGAAAAGGCCACAAGGCTGCGCATCAGGCTGCCCTGGGTCATATCTATATTCTTTTTGCCCATGCCTGTTTACCTCCGAAGCAGCCAGAAGGCCGCCAGCCCCATCTGCGCGCACAGAATGAGAGGAACGCCGATGGTAAACCTGCGGTGCCTGGTCTTATGGCGGAAACAGCGCATGCCCAGCAGAAGCCCGACGCTGCCGCCCAGGGCGGCCGACAGCAGAAGGGTCTTTTCGGAAATGCGCCACTTCCCCCGCCGCGCCCGACGCTTGTCGATGCCGCAGAGCACAAAGGCCGCCGCGTTGATCAGCAGGAGCCAGAACCAGACAAGTTCCCGTACAGATACTTGCATCATAACCACTTTCTTTTTATTCCAGGATCTCCACCTGCCGGCAGCCGTTGAGCCGTGCCAGCCGCCGCAGGGCGCCCTCGAAGGCGCCGCGGAAGGCGGCCGAATCCCGGAAGCCCAGTTCGGGCCAGAACCGCCGCAGGGTCAGCACGCCGCTTTTGGCGTCGGCCACCGGCTCGGCCCGGCCCACCAGCGCGTCACGGTAGAGGACGGGCAGCACATAAGCGCCGTATTTCCGGTCGCTTTCCGGCGTGTAGATCTCCCATTTATATTGAAAATCAAAAATATCTGCCGCCAGCCGCCGGTCCCACAGCAGGTTATCCAGCGGCGCGAGCAGCTCGCAGCGGGACGGGACCCGCAGGCCAGGCGCACAGGCCGCTTCCAGCACCGGACGGTCGCGGCTGTCGATATAATACCGACGCCCTTCCACCTCCAGGGGCAGGATGGCGCCCTCGGCCTCCAGCGCCGCGAAGGCGGCGCGGCGCAGCGGGCCGGTCAGGCCGCGCAGGCCCAAAAAGCCGTCGCCCGGCCGGTTTTCCATCATGCCGATGGAGCGCAGCCGCCGGCGGACGATCCACTTGTAAAAATCCGCGTCGTCGGGATGGGGGTCGGGCGCCGTGACCTGCTCCTCCAGGCCCACTTTTTCCGGCAGCGCGTACCAGCGCACCACCCCTTCCTTGTGGTGGATGACCAGACGGCCCTCGTGATAGAGGCGCTCGGCCGCCGCCCGGCCTACCGAGGTGGGGCCCCAGGGCCAGTCGATCTTGTCCCGCAGCCCGATATCTCTGGCCGAGATACATTCCTGCCGGGCGGCCAGCGCCAGCACCTGGGGGATGACCCGGTCGATCTCCTCTCGGCTGCGGCCGTTTTCGGCATACCGCTTTCGGGTGCGGCCAAAGTATTTGAAGTCCTCCGCCGGCAGGATGCACATGCATTTGTCGAAATAATCCACGAGCACGCGGTCTTTATACAGCAGCTCCCACAGCATTTCCGGCCGGTATCCGGCCACGCGGGCGTGGATGGTCAATTCGGGACTGCGGCCGCAGATGCTGACCGGATCGTACTGGATGGCGCCCAGGGTATCAAAAAGGGCGCGCACGCCATTCTTGCCCGCATACTGCCGCCTGCCCAGCAATCCGTGGCGCAGCAGCAGATAACGGGCCGCCTGCTTTTTGGTGATCTGCGGCACAGAGATCATTTTTCCGCACCCTCGGCCAATGCCGCGCCGATGGCGTTGGTCAGGGCGGCAAAGGCGGCAATGTCCAGCCGCTCGCCCCGCACGCCGGGATCGATGCCGCAGCTCTCCATGCAGGCGCGGAGCTGCCCCTTGTCCAGCCGGCTGCCGAAGCCGGTGCCCAGACAGTTGGGAAGGGTCTTGCGCCGCTGGGCAAAGGCCGCCTTGACCACCTGGAAAAAGAGGGTTTCGTCGCAGACCTCCACCGGCGGCGTTTTATAAAGATCCATGCGCACCACGGCCGAATCGACCTTGGGCGACGGGACGAAGCATTCCCGGCCCACTTCCAGCACAGTCCGGGCCTGGGCGTGATAGGCGATATAGGGCGTAAAGGCGCCGTAATCGGCCGTGCCGGCGGCGGCACAGATCCGGTCGGCCACCTCTTTCTGCACCATGACCGTGATGGAATCAAAGCACCGGCTGTCGATGAGGGCCGAAATGGCCGGCGTGGTGATATAATAGGGCAGGTTGGCGCAGGCCACGATCCGCCGGGCATCCGGGAAGTGGGTCCGGACGATCTGGGGCAGATCGACCTTGAGGACATCGCCGGACAGCAGGGTGAAATTGTCAAACTCCCCCATGGTGTCGGCCAGCAGCGCCGGCAGGCGCTTGTCCAGCTCGATGGCCACCACCTTTTTGGCCCGCCTGCACAATTCCTGGGTCAGTGTGCCGATGCCGGGGCCGACCTCCAGCACGCAGGTTTCTTCATCGATGCCGGCCAGCTCGGCAATATCCCGTGGCACCGACGGCTCACAGAGAAAATTCTGCCCCAGCCCCTTGGAAAAGGAAAACCCGTGCTTGGCCAGCAGCACTCTGATCACATCGAGATTGCAAAGATCCATAGTCTATCTCCTTCCATACGCCGCGCCGCGTGATTTCTGCGCGTAAAAAAGCCCGCAAATGCGGCTGCCGAAATCCGCATCCGGGATTTTTCGGCAGGTCAGGCTCCGCCCTGCAGGACGGCAGGCTGCGGTGTTTTTCCCGGCACATGTCCGTGAAATAAACAATTTCATAGAAAAAGTCCGGCCAAAGCCGGACTTTTTCGACAGTCTCAATCTTCCCGACTGCGAGCTTTTTCTTCTTTGTTTTATTTTAACACAGGTCTTCCGGTGGCGCAACCGCTTTTTGCCTCCCCCGGGCCCGGCGGCGTCACAGACCATACCTGCAGGCCGTCCTCCGCGCCCTCCCAGACACCGCCCAGTCCCATGATGCAGGCGCGGCTGGCGGTATTCTCCGGCACGGTCTCCAGCAGAACGCGTCCGATGCCCTCCCGGGCGGCCAGGGCCAGCAGGGCCAGGCTGATCTCGCGGGCATAGCCCAGCCCCCAGCACGACCGCCGCAGCACACAGCCCAGCTCCCATACACCGGGCCTGCCCGGCCAGGGATGCCAGATGACGTGCCCCGCCGGCTCGCCGTCCTCCCGGCGGCAGAGCAGATAGATGCGCGGCGGCCGGCAGGCGCCGCAGGCAGCCAGAAAGGCCTCGGCCCGCGCCCGGTCGAAGGGCGGCTCGATATACCGCATGACTTCCGGATCGCCCAGCCATGCCAGCGCGCGGTCGGCATCCGACGGTTCGGCCGTGCGGAGCAGCAGCCGCTCGGTGGTCAGATACGGCCCGCCGCTCATTTCAGGCTCTGCTCCCGGCGAAGCCTGCGGAAAATGGCAAAATAGAAATAGATCATCACGCCCATGGCGGCGCAGAACCAGCCGAAGGGATAACCAAAATAGACGTTGCGGACGTCATAATGGACCGACATGGTAACGGCCAGGAAGATCTGGCGGCAGACCACCATACCGAAAATAGACAGGACCATCACGACCCTGGATTTGCCGAAGCCGCGGGTGGCATTGGCAAACAGCGCGTTGAGCGACTGGATGAAATAGCAGGGCATCATGACGTGGACCATGCCGACGCCGTAGGCCATGGCGTCGGGATCGGTGGTGAAAAAGGTGATCAGCTTATCGGCCAGGAAATAGACCGGCGTGCCGATGATGGCGATCATGGTGAAATTGATCATCATACAGTAAGCGATCGACCGGAAAATACGGTCGAGCTTGCCGGCGCCGTAATTCTGGCTGATGAAGGTGGTGGCCGACTGGCCGACCGACTGGGCGATCAGGCCCACAAACTTGTCGATCTTTTTGGCGGCGCCGATGCCGGCCATGGCCGACGAGCCGAAGCTGTTGATGTAACGCTGGACGAAAAGATTGGAAACCGAAACGATGCTGGACTGAATGGCCGAAGGCAGGCCCAGGTCGATCACCTCCAGCACCAGCTCCTTTTCCATCCGCAGCCGGCGCAGGGTCACTTTATAGACATCGTCGGTCTGGGTGAGCTGCCGGAAGACCAGAAGCACCGATGTGACCTGCGAGATGATGGTGGCCAGCGCGACGCCGATGACACCCATCCGCAGCCAGACGACGAAAGTCAGGTCAAGAACGATATTGACGCAGCTGGAAATGACCAGATAATAGAACGGATGCCGGGAATCGCCCACGGCGCGCAGCACGCCGGCACTGACATTATAAATGGCTGTGAACAGAATGCCGGCCAGATAGATCCGCAGATAGGAGGCCGCCTCGCCGTAAACGTCATCGGGACAGCCGACGACGTGCAGCAGCGCCGGCGTGAACAGGATGCCCAGCGCCGCCATGGCCAGCCCCAGCACCAGGGCAAAGCACAGGGAGGTATGGATGGCGTCGCTCAGGCGCTCGTAGTTTTTGGCGCCGAAATACCGGGCCAGCAGAACGCCGCAGCCCACCGAAAGGCCGGAAAAAAAGCCGATCAGCAGCTGCGAGATGTCCGCGCTGGCCGATACGGCTGCCAAAGCCGTCGTGCCCACATAACGGCCGACCACGATGGCGTCAACACTGTTGTACAAATTCTGAAAGACCTGTCCCACCAGGATGGGCATGGCAAAGGTGACGATGAGGCGCACGATATTGCCTTCTGTCAGGTCCATGCTGCTTTTTTTCAACGGAACACTGCGCAAAACACAATCTCTCCTTTTACTTTTTTCTTACAGATTCTTTACCATTTAACATTATACCCGCATCATCCGCCGTTTGCAAGTCCGCGCACTGCCGCCGAAGACCGTGCGTTTTCTTACGCTAATTGGTTAAAATGCCGAAGTGCAGTCGAAAAAAAGCCATTTTTGCCGCCTTCTCTATAAAATCTGCATAAATCGTTTCTATTATATTCTTTTTTCAGACTTTTTTATTGCCAATCCAAATAAAAAATGCTAAAATAGTGTCATATGCATCAAGTGAGAATGGCGATTCTGAAAAGTTTAGGAGATGTACACAATGAACACTTACTCTTATTCCCTTGCTCTGGCTCCCGTCAGTCCCGACACAGCCGCAAAGCTCGAAACGCTCCTGGCACCGATCGCAGAACTTCTCGAATTTGCCCCCAGACAGGTTGTCTGCGATCTGCAGGACAGCGGCAAATATGTCTATTTTCTCAAATCCGGTAAGACTGCCCACTATATCACCGACGGTGTCGATGAAAAGCTGCTTTACCATCTGACGGCCGGCCGTGTGTTCGGCAATCTCTCCCCCGCCGACGGCCGGACGGTCGAGGTCCGCGCCATCGCGCTGGAAAAAACGGCGGTCCTCCGCGTCGAGCGCGCAGCCTATCTGAAGCTGCTGCACAAGCAGGCCGATTTCGCCCTGATCATGCTGACCATGCAGGCCGATTTCGACCAGTATCTGACCCGCGAGATCGACAATCTCTCCTTCAATTCCTGCAAGACCCGTCTGATGCGCATCTATTGCTCCCAGGTCGACACCGGCAAGATCGAAGACGGCAAATGGTACGGTCTGGCCAGCAAGCTGACCCACAACGAGCTGGCCGCCATCGTCGGCAGCGCCCGGGTCACCATCAGCAAGCTGATCAACGAACTGTGCGACGACGGCTTTATCCGCATCATCAACCGCCGCGCCCAGGTCAATATGGCGGCCTATGAAAAATTCCTGGCCGACCACGCGGAAGACTGATCTGTCTTTTTCAAATGATAAAAACGCCCTCTCGGCCGAGAGGGCGTTTTTTTGACATTTGCCGGCGGACGGATGCGGGCGCCGAAATGCAAACATTTGTTCTTAAAAATGATTTGCAAAAACAAAAGATCCATGCTATGATATTTTATATGCCTTTTTTCTCTCCCGTGCCGAAGACACGGGCAGGCACTTGATCGCACCGATGAGGAGGAACTGTCATGCAGAAAATGCTTTCCCATCTGCGCCGCTGCGTCGACGAATACCGCATGATCCAGCCCGGCGACCGCATCGCCATCGGCGTTTCGGGCGGCAAGGATTCTCTCGTCCTGCTGCGCACCCTGGCCGAGCTGCGCAAATTTTATCCGGTGCCCTTTGAGCTGGTGGCCATCACCCTCGATATGGGCTATGAAAACGCCGATTTTTCATCGATTGCCCGGCTTTGCCAGAGTCTGGACGTACCCTATATCGTCAAAAAAACCGATATTAAGCAGGTTATATTTGATATACGCAGGGAAAAGAACCCCTGTGCCCTGTGCGCCAAGCTGCGGCGCGGCTCTCTCAACGATGCTGCCAGGGAACAGGGCTGCGGCAAGGTGGCCCTGGGCCATCATTTTGACGACGCCGTGGAGACCTTCATGCTGTCCCTCTTTTACGAGGGCCGCCTGAGCTGCTTCCGGCCGGTGACCTATCTCGACCGCACCGATCTGACCGTCATCCGTCCCATGCTCTATATGACCGAGCGGGAGGTCATCAACTTTGCCGCCCGCCAGGCGCTGCCCATCTGCAAAAGCGGATGTCCGGTCGATAAAGAGACCAAGCGGGAGGATGTCAAGCAGCTGCTCCGCACCCTGGAGCACGACTACCACGACCTGCGCCAGCACATCTTCGGCGCCATGCAGCGCCTGCCGCTGGACGGCTGGGCGCCTACCGACCCCCGCGGCCGCAAAACGAAAGGCGGCGACTGATCCGCCGCCGGCGTCAGTCGATGCGGAGCCGCAGGTTTTCCCCCTGGTCCTCCAGCAGGCGGCGGTTTTCCAGCGAAATGCCCTGGGCACGCACCCGCCCCAGCAGATGGGTGTAACGCGCCTGCTCGGCGTGCATTTCATAAATACAGGAGGCCACCATATCCGGCTCGGTGACGTATTCAAACTTCTGCCGCGCGCTGTCCAGGGCCATTTTGGCATCAAAAAGCTGCCGCAGCAGGTCCTTTTCGGATGCGTCCAGGTCGTTGTGCTGCTTTTTTCTCTTGAGAAGCTGCATCTGTATCCTCCCTTTTCTGGCTGTTTTTGCCTTGTAGAATCTATGCGTTATTTTTGCCCGTTATGCGGGAGAATATAAAAAGATCCGCAAAAGTTTCCCCCCTCCAGGAGGTTTTTATTTATGCCCAAATCCCCCAAGCCGTCTTACGGCAACGACAGTATCTCGTCCCTCAAGGGCGCCGACCGCGTGCGCAAGCGCCCGGGCGTCATTTTCGGCTCCGACTCCATCGAGGGCTGTCAGCACGCCTTTTTCGAGATCCTTTCCAATTCCATCGACGAGGCCCGGGAAGGCTACGGCGACCGCATCCTGGTGACCGTTTATGCCGACCGTTCCATCGAGGTCGAAGACTTCGGCCGCGGCATCCCGCTGGACTATAACGAAAAAGAGGGCCGCTTCAACTGGGAGCTGGTCTACTGCGAACTGTACGCCGGCGGCAAATACCAGAACAACACCGGCGAGAATTACGAATACGCCCTGGGCCTCAACGGTCTGGGCGCCTGCGCCACCCAATACGCGTCCCGCTATATGGAAGTCACCTCCTACCGCGACGGCTTCAAATACAGCCTGCGCTTTGAGCGGGGCGAAAACGTCACCCCCGGCAAAGACCGGCTGATCCGCGAGCCCTACGGCGGCCGGCGCACCGGCACCATCCAGCATTTTCTGCCCGACCTGGACGTTTTCACCGACATTGACATTCCCCACGAATATTTTGCCGCCGTGCTCAAAAAGCAGGCGGTGGTCAACGCCGGCCTGCGCTTTATCCTGCGCATCGAGGAGGAAAAGGGCCGCTTTGCCGAACAGGAGATCTGCTATCCCAACGGCATCGTCGATTACGTCACCGAGCTGGCCGGCGCCGACGCCATTTCCGGCGTCCGCTTTGCCAAAACCGAAAAAACCGGCCGCGACCGCGCCGACAAGCCGGAATACAGGGTCAAGGCAGAGGCGGCCTTCTGCTTCTGCAACGCCAACCCGGTGGTGGAATACTACCACAATTCCTCTTTCCTGGAATACGGCGGCGCCCCCGACAAGGCCGTGCGCTCGGCCTTCGTTTCGGCCTTCGACGGCTATATCAAGCAGTCGGGCAAATATCAGAAAAACGAGAGCCGCATCCGCTTCAACGATATTTCCGACAGCCTCATCCTCATCACCAACGGCTTCTCTACCCTGACCTCCTACGAAAACCAGACCAAGAAGTCGATCACCAACAAGTTCATCCAGGATATGATGACCGATTTCATCAAATCGACCCTGGAGATCTGGTTCATCGAAAACAAGGACGAGGCCGACAGGGTCTGCGACCAGGTGCTGGTCAACAAGCGCTCCCGGGAGCAGGCCGAAAAGACCCGCCTCAACCTGAAGAAAAAGCTCTCGGGCACCATGGACGTCACCAACCGCATCCAGCGCTTCGCCGACTGCCGCTCCAAGGACGTCTCCCGCCGGGAGGTCTACATCGTCGAGGGCAACTCGGCCCTGGGCTCCTGCAAGCAGGGCCGCGACCCCGAATTCCAGGCCATCATGCCCATCCGCGGCAAGATCCTCAACTGCCTCAAGGCCGACTACGACAAGATCTTCAAAAGCGAGATCATCACCGACCTCATCAAGATCCTGGGCTGCGGCGCCGAGATCAAAAGCAAGAACAAGGATATGGCCACTTTCGATATGGACAATCTGCGCTGGAACAAGGTCATAATCTGCACCGACGCCGATTACGACGGCTATCAGATCCGCACCCTGCTGCTGACCATGCTCTACCGCCTGACGCCCCGCCTCATCGAGGAGGGATATGTTTATATCGCCGAAAGCCCGCTGTTTGAGATCACCTGCAAGGAGAAATCCTATTTCGCCTATTCGGAAAAAGAACGCGACGATATTCTGAAAAAGCTGGAGGGCAAAAAATACGAGATCATGCGCTCCAAGGGCCTGGGCGAAAACGAACCGGAGATGATGTGGCAGACCACCATGAATCCCGAGACCCGCCGCCTGATCAAGATCCTGCCCTCCGAGGCCGCCCTGACCGCCCGGATGTTCGACATCCTGCTGGGCGACAACCTCAGCGGACGCAAGGATTTTATCGCCGAAAACGGCGCCAAGTACCTCGACATGGCCGATATCAGCTGACACGAAAGGCACACGAAACATGAGCAAGAAATATTATTCCGAACAAGAGATCGCCGAAACGCTGGAGACCAACTACATGCCCTACGCCATGAGCGTCATCGTCTCCCGTGCCCTGCCTGAGATCGACGGCTTCAAGCCCTCCCACCGCAAGCTGCTCTATACCATGTATAAGATGGGCCTGCTCAGCGGCGCGCTGACCAAGTCGGCCAACGTGGTGGGCCAGACCATGAAGCTCAATCCCCACGGCGACGCGGCCATCTACGAGACCATGGTCCGTCTGACCCGCGGCAACGAATCGCTGCTGGTGCCCTTTGTGGAATCCAAGGGCAATTTCGGCAAGGTCTATTCCCGCGATATGGAATACGCGGCCCCCCGTTATACCGAGGTCAAG
The DNA here is from genome assembly GCA_945947915.1 of uncultured Clostridia bacterium. Lineage (GTDB taxonomy): Bacteria > Bacillota > Clostridia > Oscillospirales > Butyricicoccaceae > RGIG1902. The sequence continues at coordinate 29,695 of CAMEZQ010000002.1, forward strand.
CTGGCCCCCATCTGTGAGCTGCTTTTCAGCGACATCGACAGCGACGCCGTCGACTTCGTCGACAATTACGACGGCAAGCTCAAGGAGCCCACCCTGCTGCCGGCCGCCTTTCCCAATATTCTGGTCAATCCCAATCTGGGCATCGCCGTCGGCATGGCCTGCAACATCTGCGGTTTCGACCTGAACGAGGTCTGCCGCACCACCATCGAGCTTTTGAAAAATCCCGATCACGATATCCTTTCCACCCTGCCGGCCCCCGATTTTCCCACCGGCGGCGAGCTGATCTACAACCCGGCCCAGATGGCCGATATCTATCAGACCGGCCGCGGTTCCTTCAAGGTGCGGGCCGTGTGGAACTATCTCAAAAAGGAACGCATCATCGAGATCACCCAGATCCCCTACACCACCACGGCCGAGGCCATCATCGACAAAATGACCGAGCTGATCAAGGCCGGCAAGCTGCGCGAGGTGGCCGACGTCCGCGATGAGACCGGCCTGCAGGGCCTCAAGATCGCCATCGACATCAAAGCCGGCACTGATCCCGACAAGCTGATGCAGAAGCTGATGAAAATGACGCCGCTGACCGACAGCTTCTCCTGCAATTTCAATATCCTCATCGGCGGCACTCCCCGCGTGATGGGCGTGCGGGAGATCCTGCAGGAATGGAGCGCCTGGCGCGGCGAGTGCATCCGCCGGCGCATCTATTTCGACCTGCGCAAAAAAGAAAACCGCCTGCACCTGCTATTGGGCCTCAAGACCATCCTGCTGGATATCGACAAGGCCATCGCCATCATCCGCGGCACCGAGGAGGACGCGCTGGTCGTCCCCAATCTGATGATCGGTTTCGGCATCGACGAGACCCAGGCCGAGTTCATTGCCGAGATCAAGCTGCGCAACATCAACAAAGAGCATATCCTGACCCGCCTCAAGGAGACCGAGAACCTGGAAAAGGAGATCCGCCGCCTGCAGGGCATCCTCAAGGATCCCAAAAAGATCCAGGGCATCATCATCGACGAGCTGGAAAAGGTCATTAAAAAATACCCTACCCAGCGCAAAACGGCCATCGTGCCGGAAAACGAGATCGAAAAATTCGACGAGACCGAACAGATCGAAGATTATCCCGTCCACGTTTTTCTCTCCCGCGAGGGCTATTTCAAAAAGATCACCCCCCTCTCGCTGCGCATGGGCGGCGAACAGAAGTTCAAGGAGGGCGACGCCCTGCGCCAGACGGCACAGGCCACCAACCGGCAGAAGATCATCTTCCTGACCAACCAGGCACGCGCCTACAAGGCGCGCCTGCACGAGTTCGACGACCACAAGGCCAGCCTGCTGGGCGATTACCTGCCCCAGAAGCTGGGCATGGACGCCGGCGAGGTGCCGGTCTTTTTCTTCCTGCCGGGCGATTACAGCGGCAGCCTGCTCTTCTGCTTTGAAAACGGCAAAGCCGCCAGGATCGAAGCGGCCGCCTACAACACCAAATCCAACCGCCGCCGGCTGACCGGCGCCTACAGCGACAAATCGCCCCTCTGTGCCGTGCTCCACCTGCCGGAGGACGCCGAGGTCGCCCTTTACACCCAGAGCCGCCTGCTGCTCTTCGATTCGGCCCTGCTGGCCCCCAAGGCCACCCGCGCCTCCCAGGGCGTGGCTGTTTTCGCCCTCAAAAAGGGGCAGACCGTGACGGCCGCGCGCCGTGCGGCCGACGCCGATATCCACAATCCCTCCCGTTACCGCACCCGGACGCTGCCGGGCGCCGGCGCCCTCATCAAGCCGGAGGACGCGCTGGAGCGGCAGATCTCACTGGAAGAATAACCGATATAGAACACGCAACGCGTGGTTTATATAAACGCAAAGATAAAAACGCATCGCGCATGCCCATGCGCCAGAGCCGGTTGGTAGCCCGGCCGTCCGGAGCCTGTCTCCGGGTAAGTAACCTGCCCCTCCGGGTTGTCCGTTCTTTGCGGAATCTTTATAAGGAGGGTTTCGTTTATGGACACCGTATGGGGAACGCTGACGGTATTTTTTGAAGATCCCTTTTGGGTGGGCATCTTTTCGCGGACGGAAAACGGAAGGCTGTCGGCCTGCAAGGTCACCTTCGGCGCCGAGCCGAAGGACGGCGAGATCTGGGACTTCGTTTTGAAAAACTATCGCCGGCTGGTCTTCAGTCCGTCTGTTGACGCGGCGGTGGGCGCTTTGCCGCCCAATCCCAAGCGGGCGCGCCGGACCGCGGAAAAACAGCTCATGCACGCCGGGACAAGATCCCAGCAGGCTTTGCAGCTGCAGCGCGAAGCCGGAAAGCTGCAGCGCCGGTCGGTCAGCAAGGCGCAGAAAGAGGCTGAAAAAGAGCGTCGATTCGCCTTGAAACAGCAAAAACGAAAAGAAAAACACAGGGGCCGGTAAGGCCCCTGTGGAGGCTGACGAAAAAGTCCGGCGATCGCCGGACTTTTTCTATGGGATTGTTTTTGAATGACCGATCAGCTTACGCTTGGGCGGAGCCGATCTTCTGTATCAGCCCGATCAGCTTGGAGGAAATGGTGACGGTGATCAGCGAATAGAAGATGCGTTTCACCGGAATATAGCTGAGCGACAGGGTCAGCACCAGAACATCTGTGAATAAATATGCGTTGGAAATATCCATATGCGTGGTTTTGGAAATGGCCATGGCCAGCGCGTCGTCGCCGCCGGCCGCGCCGCCGATGCGCACGCACAGCCCGACGCCCAGGCCGACGAAGCAGGCGCCCAGCACGGCGGCCAGCAGCGGCATGCCGGAAAGGTCAGGCAGCAGCGGGCCTGTGAACTCGCACAAACGGTAATTGAGGGCGAACCCGGCGCTGGCCGCCAGAGAATACCGGGCGAAATCCCAGCCCAGATACCGGAAGCCCACGGCATAGCAGAGCAGGTCGAGGACGGGGCTGGTGACCGACGGCGACCAGCCGAACCAGTTTTCCAGCAGCAGCACGGCGCCCAGAACGCCGCCCTCGGTGACGGCGCAGCGGGCGTGGATATTATAAAGGCCGAAGGCCAGAATGGACGTTCCGAAAAACAGGATCAGATAATTTTTGATTTTACCGAAAAAGTGCATTTGAGATTTCCTTTCAAAAATATTTTTATAGTATCATAGCATATTTTTGACTGGAAGGCAAGCGCTGCGCGCTTTTTTCAAAGCCGCTGTAAAGAGACGAACTTTACACCCCTTTTCTGCATACACTGGCATAGATCCCAGGAAAAGAGGTGTTCTCCCCTGCCCCAGCTTTTGCCCTACGACCGCGATGCCGCCGTGGCCTACGCCCACAAATGGGCCTATTTCCGCAATCCGGCCTATTACGATTTTCAGGAGATCGGCGGCGACTGCACCAATTTTGCCAGCCAGTGTCTTTACGCCGGCAGCGGCGTTATGAACTTTACCCCGGTCTACGGCTGGTATTACCGCAATGCCAACGACCGTGCGCCGGCCTGGACCGGCGTTCCGTATTTTTACAATTTTCTCACGCGCAACCAGGGCGTGGGTCCTTTCGGCTTTGATGCCGATATCAGCCAGGTGGAACCGGGCGATTTCGTTCAGCTGGCCACCATCCGCCCCGATTTCCACCATACGCCCGTCATCGTTTCCATCGAAGGCACGCCCAGCCTGCGCACCATTTATGTTGCCGCCCACACCGGCGATGTCGACTGCCGCCCCCTCAGCTCCTACATAACCATGCACAAACTGCGTTTTATTCACATCGAAGGCGTGCGCGCCTGAGGGACGCATAAAGAAACGGCTCCGGAAAACCGGAGCCGTTTTTTGCACGGGTATCTTCTGATCACTCGGCCAGCAGGTCGAGCAGATAGGCGTAGCTCTCGCCCCAACGGGCGTTGGGCTTATAGTGGAAGAGATCCTGGGGCAGGATATAGTACCGGCCCTCTTTGACGGCGGTCAGGCCGTTCCAGGCCGGATTGCCGGTCAGCGCCTTGTCCAGATTGTCCAGGGCGGCCTGGACATCGGAGCCCATGGTGGTGACAAAGATATAGTCGGGGTCGGACTGGATGACCTCCTCGATGCTGATCTCCTCCAGCAGGCTGTCGTATTTATCCAGAATATTCTCCAGGCCGAAATCCGACAGCATGATGCCGGTCATGTTCTCGCTGTCCTTGGCCTTGAAGCCGGTGCTGTAGGCACGGATGAGCAGTACGGTGCTGCCCGAAAGGTCGGGCGCCTGCGCCAGCGCATCTTCGATCTGCTGCTGCACGGCCAGACCCTTTTCGGCATACAGGTCGTCGCGGCCGGTCAGACGGCAGAACTGCCCGAGCAGGTCAAGATAATCCTCAAAATACTCGACCTTGAACAATCCGCAGGGAATGCCGGCCTGCCGCAGCGTAACGGCGATCTCGGCGTGGCTGCTGGTATCGGCCGAAAGGATGACAAAATCCGGCTCGACGGCCAGAATGGCCTCCAGGTCGGGGTCCTTGATGGTGCCGACGATCTGCACGTCTTCTCCCAGGTCCAGATCCCGCTCGGTGACGGCGTCCTTGGTGGTGGCCACCAGCGTGCCGCCGGCGTTGAGCCAGATCTCGCCAAAGGAGCCGCTGAGCGAAGCCACACGCACGGGACACGCCTCAAAGGTCAGGGTATCGCCGGCGGCATCCTCGATGGTCAGCGTTTCACCGGCGTCGTTCTGCGGCTCTTCCGTCTGGCTCTCTCCGGACTGGGCCTGCCCGGCGTCCGGCGTCTGTCCGCCGCAGGCAGCCAGAGACAGAAGCAGGCAGAGCAGCAGGGGCAGCGCAAATTTTCCCATATTGTGTTTCAAAACGATAACCTCCCGGTTTTTTCTTGCTTTTCTATCATAACACTTGACAATGCATTTGTAAAATACTAATATATCCTAAAAAGTCATTATATTTCCCTAATGCTTAACAGATGCCGGAGGAACCCATATTTTATGACCAACCGCAACCTGGAGATCTTTGTCGCAGTGGCCGAATGCGGCAAAATGAGCGCCGCGGCCCGCACGCTTTTTATCACCCAATCGTCGGTCAGCCAGGCCATCGCCGAGATCGAGCGGGAATACGGCGTCCGGCTGTTCGACCGTCTTTCCCGCAGCCTTTATCTGACCGAGACCGGCCGGGATTTTCTGATCTATGCCAAAAAAGCCCTGAGCCTCCACCGGGAAATGGAGGATTTCCTGCGGGACACCTCCCAGATGCGCCGCATCCGCATCGGCGCCACCGTCACCGTGGGGACCTGCCTGATCAGCCCGCTGGCCGCAAGGCTCAAGGAGCAGGAGCCCGACCTGCGCGCTGAGGTGACGGTGGCCAACACCCACGAGCTGGAGGACAAGCTGCTGCACAGCCAGCTGGACATCGGCCTGGTGGAAGGGCGGATCATCCATCCCGATCTGGTCACCCAGCCGGTGATGGGCGATGAAATGGTGCTGATCTGCGGCGCCGGCCACGCCTTTTTCGGCCGTCCCTCGGTCCCCATCGAAGCCCTGGCCGACCTGCCTCTGATCCTGCGTGAGCCGGGCAGCGGCACCCGCGCACAGCTGGAAAGCGCCATGCAGCAGCGCGGCCTGCCCCTCAACGGCCTGTGGGAATGCTGCAATTCCGAAGCCATTCTGAGCGCCGTACAGTACGGTCACGGCGCCAGCGTCATCTCCCGCCGGCTGGTGGAGGGCCGCTGCGGCAGCACCCTCTGGAGCTGCGCCATCACCGGCGCCGACCTGACCCGCACCTTTGACCTGGTCTTCCATAAGGACAAGCTGATGACCGGCGCCATGCGCCGTTTTATCGATCTGTGCGGCACCCTGGAACAGGAGAACGGAGGCATTCATGCGTGATCTTTCCTTTCCCCGCCAGCGGCTTTTCCGGGCGCTGCCCCTTCTGCTGCTGCTGGTGATGGCGGCCTCCCTTTGTCTGGGCAGCGCCGGGCTGTCCCTTTCTGAATTATATCAGGGACTGCGCGATCCGCACAGCGCCGCCTACCGCATCCTCTTTTACGCCCGCCTGCCCCGGATGCTGGGCGGCCTGCTTGCCGGCGCTTCCCTGGCCGTTTCGGGCGCGCTGCTTCAGAATGTTCTCAACAATTCTCTGGCCGGCCCCAATGTGATCGGCGTCAATGCTGGCGCCGGCCTGGGCACCCTCATCGTCATGTCCATCTCCCCCTTTGCCGTCCAATGGATGCCCATGGCGGCCTTTTTCGGCGCGCTGCTCACGGCCCTGCTCATCTATGCCGTCGCCTCCATTTCAGGCGCGTCGCGCACCACGCTGATCCTGGCCGGCGTTGCCATCAGCAGCATCATCAACGCCGTTTCGGCCTGTATCAAGACCTTTTTCCCCGAGCTCTCCCTGTCTTACGCCACCTTTTCCGTGGGCTCCCTGGCCAATACGACCATGGACCAGGTCAAATGGGCGGCCGTTTACGCCCTGCCGGCGCTGCTGGCCGTCATGCTGGTCCGCCACGATATGAATATCCTGGCCCTGGGCGAGGAGACTGCCGGCGCTCTGGGTCTGCCGGTGCGCGCCTATCGCTTCCTGCTCATCTGCCTGGCCGCCGTGCTGGCCGGGGCCGCTGTCAGCTACGGCGGACTGATCGGCTTTGTTGGGCTGCTGGTGCCCCATATGGCCCGCATGCTCTTCGGCAGCGACCACCGGATAGCCGTGCCGGCGTCGGCACTGTTGGGGGCCATTTCCCTGCTGCTCTGCGACCTGCTGGGACGCACCCTCTTCGCCCCCTTTGAGCTGCATGTGGGCATCGTCCTGTCGGTCATCGGCGGGGCCGGCTTCATCTTCCTGATCCTCAAACGCAAGGGAGGGCGGCTGTCATGATCGAACTTCGCCATCTGCAGACCGGCTTTGACGGCCGCGTCGTTTCCCGCGACCTGTCCCTGCGGCTGGAAAAGGGACGGCTGCTGACGCTGATCGGCCCCAACGGCTGCGGCAAGACCACCCTGCTGCGCACCCTTGCCCGGGCGCTGCCCGCCCGGGGCGGCGAGATCCTGCTGGACGGGCAGCCGCTGCAAAGCTACCGCCGCCGGGCGCTGGCGCTGCACGTCGCCTATCTGCCCCAGTCCCGCGAGGTCCCCGACATTACGGCAGAGGCGCTGATCGCCCACGGCCGCTTCCCCCATCTGGGGTTTTCCAGGCGGCTGTCGGAGCGCGACCGCATCGCTGTTGAAGACGCCATTCACCTGGCCGGCGCCGACGGACTGCGGCACAAGAGCCTGAAAACGCTGTCGGGCGGCGAGCGCCAGCGGGTCTATCTGGCCATGGTCATCGCCCAGGAGACCGGCCTGGTGCTGCTGGACGAGCCTGGGACCTATCTGGACATCGGCAGCCGCTTTGAGGTGATGGAGATCGCCCGCCGACTGTGCGCCCGGGGCGCCGCGGTGGTCATGACCCTCCACGACCTGGCCGACGCCATGGCCTTTTCAGACCGGATCTGCCTGATGGACGCGGAGGGCGTCATCCGGTGCGACGGCAGCCCCGGACAGGTCTACGACTCCGGCCTGCTGGAGCAGGTCTTCGGTGTCGCCGTGCAGCGGGTGACGCTGCCCGAAGGTCAGACCCAGTATTGCTTCCTGCCCCGGCATGTATAAGCATTTTCTTATTCTCGCCTAAGCCGATTTGATAATTTGCAAAAGAGCCGAAACATGCTATGATAAAATTAATTCTGTCCGTTTTTCCGGAATGCCCGTGTCAGATGTATGGAAGACCGATACAGAGCCGATACAGAAAGGATCGATATTTATGAAAATTCTCATCGTCGGCGGCGTCGCTGCCGGCACCAAGACCGCGGCCAAGCTGCGGCGTGAGGATCCCGACGCCGAAGTGGTCATTCTGACCAAATCCCAGGAGATCTCTTACGCCGGCTGCGGCCTGCCCTATTATGTGGGCCAGGTCATCCCCGAGCGCAGCCAGCTCTTCGTCAATACGCCCGAGAGCTTCCAGGCGCTGACCGGCGCCCGCGTCTGCAACAATACCGAGGTCGTTGCCGTCGACCGTGCCGCCAAGACGGTGACGGCCGTATGCGGCGGCGTGGAGACCGTCCACAGCTATGACAAGCTGGTGCTGGCCGTCGGCGCTTCCCCCATCCGGCCCGACGTGCCCGGCCGGGATCTGGACAACGTGTTTTATCTGGGCTCTCCCGCCGACGCCGACGCCCTCAAGGCGGCAGTCGACAGCGGCGAGATCCGCCGGGCCATCGTGGTGGGCGCCGGCCTGATCGGCCTGGAGGCCGCGGAGAATCTGAACGCGCGCGGCGTCAAGACCTCGGTCATTGATATCGCGCCCCAGGTGCTGCCCAACCTGCTGGATGAGGAAATGGCCGCCTATGTGGAAAACCGGCTGGCCGACGAAGGAGTCATGCCCTTTACCGGCGTCGGTCTGGAAGGCATTCTGGGCGAGACCCGGGTGGAAAAGGTGCAGACCTCCAGGCGCGCCATGAAGGCCGACGCCTGCGTTCTGGCCCTGGGCTTCCGTCCCAACACGGCCTTTTTGGAAAACAGCGGCCTGGAAATGATCCGCGGCCTGCTGGTGGTCGACGGCCATATGCGCACCAGCGACCCCGATATCTACGCCTGCGGCGACTGCGCCATCGTCACCCACCGTCTGACCGGCGAACGCCGCTGGTCGGCCATGGGCTCGACGGCCAACATCTGCGGCCGCATCGCCGCCAAGAGTCTGGCCGGCCATGACTGCGCTCCCCATCCCGGCGTTCTGGGCACGGCTGTGGCCCGCCTGCCCGGCATCAACATGGGCCGCACCGGTCTGACCGAAAAAGAGGCCCGGACTGCCGGCATGGACGTGGAGACCGTCGTGGCCGTTTCCGACGACAAGGCCCACTATTACCCCGGCTCCAATCCCTTTATCATGAAGCTGATCGCCGACCGCCGGAGCCACAAGCTGCTGGGCCTGCAGGTGCTGGGCAAGGGCAATGTGGACAAGATCACCGACATCGCCGTCACCGCCATCTCGCTGGGCGCCGCTCTGGAAGACCTGCAGTATTGTGATTTCGCCTACGCGCCCCCCTTCTCCACGGCCATTCACCCCTTTGAAACGGCCGTCAACATCCTGCTCAACAAGCTGGAAGGCGCCTATGAGACCATGACGCCGGCCGAATATATGCACGGCGCCGCCGAAGGCTATACCATCGTCGATACTTCCCAAAATCCCGCCCTGCCCGGCCGTCCCTATATCGATCTGACCCAGGTCTGCGGCCCGGTGGAGGGCTTTGCCCCCGATCAGAAGCTTTTGATCGTCTGCAACAAGGGCCGCCGCGCCTATCTGCTGCAGAACCGTCTCAAGCATTTCGGCTATACCAATACCCGCGTGCTGGAAGGCGGCACCACCTTTACCCCCAGCCTGCTGGAAGAATAATTCGTCATCAACCATTTTTCATAATTTAGGAGGATTTTCCCCATGGCCAATCTCACCGCACAGGAAAAAAAGGCCCTCAAGGGCCGCGGCTACATCATCACCAACGACGGCGAGCACTTCATCGCCCGCATCATCACCATCGACGGCACCCTCAACGCCGACGAGATGGCCTGCATCACCGAGGCTGCCCGCCGCTTCGGCAGCGGCGTCGTCGCCATGACCTCGCGCATGACCGTCGAAGTCCAAGGCATTCCCTATGAAAATATCGAAGCCTTTGACGCCTTCATCAGCGAAGCCGGCCTCTACACCGGCGGCACCGGCGCCCGCGTCCGCCCCATCGTCCCCTGCAAGGGGACCGTCTGCGTCCACGGCCTGATCGATACCCAGGCCCTGGCCCGGGAGCTGCACGAGACCTTCTACAAGGGCTGGTATGACGTCAAGCTGCCCCACAAGTTCAAGATCGGCATCGGCGGCTGCCCCAACAACTGCATCAAGCCGGGCCTCAACGACTTCGGCATCATGGGCCAGCGCATGCCCGCCTACGACATGGACGACTGCTCGGGATGTAAGAAGTGCGGCGTCGTCGACGTCTGCCCCGTCAAGGCAGCCTTTATCAACGACGACGGCCTGATGGAGATCAACCGCGCCGCCTGCAACAACTGCGGCAAGTGCATCGAAGCCTGCCACTTTGACTGCGTCTCCGAGGCCAAGGCCGGCTATAAGATCATGGTCGGCGGCATCTGGGGCAAGCGCCAGCGCCTGGCCACCGTCATCGACGAGATCTACACCAAGGAAGAGCTGTTCAAGATGATCGAAAAGGCGCTGCTGCTCTATCGTGAGCAGGGCGAGACCGGCGAGCGCTTCGGCATGTTCATCGAGCGCATCGGCACCGACAACTTCATCGCCCAGCTCAAGAGCGACGACGTGCTGGCCCGCAAGGAAGAGATCCTGGCGGCGCCTCTCCACCTGGAAAGCAAGGCCACCTGCTGATCCACTTCAAAAACCGCATAAATAGAACAAAAGCCCCGCGCATCGTATCTCGCACGATGCGCGGGGCTTGTTTTATGCAGGCAGCGCTTTGTTGTTTTTGTTATTTCAGTCTGGCGGTCAGTTCGCCGTCCTGGGCGTCGATGCAGATGACGGCGCCGGGGGCGGGATCCTCGCGGATGATCAGACGGGCGGCCAGTGTTTCCACATGGTGCTGAATATAGCGCTTGAGGGGACGGGCGCCGAAGATGGGGTCGTAGCCGCCATCGATGATCTGGGCCTTGGCGGCGTCGGTCACCTCGATGGACAGCTGCTTTTCCTCCAGACGGCGGCGCAGTGAATCCAGCATCAGATCGACAATGGCCGAGATCTGGCTCTTGCTCAGCGGCGTATAGAAGACGGTCTCGTCGATGCGGTTGAGGAATTCCGGACGGAACTGCTGCCGCAGCAGCGCCGTGACCGTATCCTTGGTCTTGTCGCTGAGCACCCCTTCGCCGGCCTCTTCCAGAATATACTGGGAGCCCAGGTTGGAGGTCATGATGATGATGGTGTTCTTGAAATCCACCGTGCGGCCCTGGCTGTCGGTGATGCGGCCGTCGTCCAGCACCTGCAGCAGGATGTTGAAGACATCGGGGTGGGCCTTTTCGATCTCATCAAACAGCACCACCGAATAGGGCTTGCGGCGCACGGCCTCGGTCAGCTGGCCGCCTTCCTCATAGCCCACATATCCCGGAGGCGCGCCGATCAGACGGGATACGGCGAATTTCTCCATATATTCGCTCATATCGATGCGCACCATGCTGTTTTCGTCATCAAAGAGGGCCTGGGCCAGCGTCTTGGCCAGCTCGGTCTTGCCGACGCCGGTGGGGCCGAGGAACAGGAAAGAACCGATGGGCCGGTTGGGGTCCTGGATGCCGGCGCGGGAGCGCAGGATGGCGTCGCAGACCTTGGTGACGGCCTCGTCCTGCCCGATGACCCGGCGGTGCAGGATCTCCTCCAGATGGAGCAGCTTCTCGCGCTCGCCCTCCATCAGCTTGGAGACCGGGATGCCGGTCCAGCGGCCGATGATGCGGGCGATCTCCTCCTCGCCCACCGTGTCGCGCAGCAGGCTGCCGCCCTTGGCGCTGACCTCCTCGGCGGCCTGCAGCTGCTTCTGCAGCTCCGGCAGGCGGCCGTATTTCAGTTCGGCGGCCTTGTTGAGGTCGTATTCGTTCTCGGCACGCTCGATCTGGGCGTTGACATGCTCGATCTCGGCGCGCAGCTCCCGGACCTTGACGATGGCCTGTTTTTCGTTATCCCAACGGGCCTTCATCTCGCCGAACTGCTCCCGCTGCTGGGCCAGCTCTTTCTGCACTTCCTCCAGACGGGCCTGAGACAACTTATCTGTCTCCTTCTTGAGGGCGGCCTCGGCGATCTCGTTCTGCATGATCTTTCTGGAGATCTCATCCAGCTCGGCCGGCATGGAATCGATCTCGGTGCGGATCATGGCGCAGGCTTCGTCCACCAGATCGATGGCCTTGTCGGGCAGGAAACGGTCGGAGATATAGCGGTTGGACAGGGTAGCCGCGGCGATGAGGGCGCTGTCGTGGATCTTGACGCCGTGGAAGACCTCATAGCGTTCCTTCAGACCGCGCAGAATGGAAATGGTGTCCTCCACCGTCGGCTCATCAACGGTGACCGGCTGGAACCGGCGCTCCAGCGCCGCGTCTTTTTCGATATATTTCCGGTATTCATCCAGCGTGGTGGCGCCGATGCAGTGCAGCTCGCCCCGGGCCAGCATGGGCTTGAGCAGATTGCCGGCGTCCATGGAGCCCTCGGTCTTGCCGGCACCGACGATGGTGTGCAGCTCGTCGATGAACAGAATGATCTTGCCCTCACTGCTCTTGACGGCGTTGAGCACCGCCTTGAGGCGCTCTTCAAACTCGCCGCGGTATTTTGCGCCGGCGATGAGGGCGCCCATATCCAGCGAGAAGATCTGCCGGTCGCGCAGGCCGGCCGGCACGTCGCCCTTGACGATACGCTGGGCCAGGCCTTCGGCGATGGCCGTCTTGCCGACGCCCGGCTCACCGATCAGGCAGGGGTTGTTTTTGGTCTTTCTCGAAAGGATACGGATGACCGAACGGATCTCGCTGTCGCGGCCAATGACCGGATCCAGCTTCTGCTCCCGGGCCATTTCCACCAAGTCACGGCCGTATTTTTTCAGAACGTCATAAGTGCCTTCGGGATTGTCGCCGGTCACGCGGGCGTTGCCGCGGACATCCTTGAGGGCCACGAGAAAGTTCTGGCTGGTGATGCCGTATTTTTTCAGAATATCCCGCGTAGCGTCTTCGGCCTTCTCGATCAGGCCAAGAAATACATGCTCCACCGAAACATATTCGTCGGACATGCGCTGGGCCTGCGCCTCCGCCTCGGTCAGGGCACGGTCGGCGCCCTGCGAAATATAGACCTTATCCATCTCCCGGGCGCCGCCCGAGACCTTGGGCAGCTTGTCGACGGCGGCCTGGGCATCACGCGCCACGGCCTGGTCGTCGACGCCCATCTTGCGCAGCAGCTGGGCAATGAGGCTGCTGTCGTATCCCAGCAGCGCGCAGAGCAGATGCTCCTGTTCGATCTGGGGATTGCCGTTCTGGCTGGCCGTCGTCTGGGCCAGGCGAATGACTTCGATGGTTTTTTCCGTTAATTTATTGGTGTTCATACAGACTCCTCCTCACATAAGAAGCAGATGGTTATTCATATAATCTTCATAGGTCTGGGCGATCTTCCGGGTGGGGTCGCTGTCCGCCGGCAGCGCGGCAAAATAAAGCTTCATGCATTTGTCCAGCGTTTCGACGTAATCAATAATGGCCTGCCCCAGGGCTTCGCCCGTCTGCGGCGTTTCCGGCCGGCGCAGGGTGCGGCTGTAGCGGCCGGCGCCGATGCTGCAGGGCGGCTCAAAGGCCAGAAAGCTGCGCTCCACCGCGGCCCACAGGGTGAAAAAGCCGTTCATGCAGTCGATCAGATCCCGGCTCTGGGTGCGCATGGTCACCCGCAGCTCGCCCAGGGCGTCGCTGTTTTTATACAGCTCCACGCTGTATTTGACGGTGGGGTTGTATTTATAGCGAAGGGCGCTTTTGAGGGCCAGGTGGGTATCGGAGGGCTGCAGCATGACCTGCAGCTGGTCCATGCTGTCCACCAGCTCGACGGCCTTGGAAAAAATATCGCTCAGCCGCTTTTCCGGCGTGGTGTAAGAAACATATTGGGCCAGGATCTGGTTGATCATGTTGGAACGGCTGGTGCCTTCCCGATAGGCCAGACGGTCGATCTCTGCCACAACATCATCGGAAAGTACGATGCTGTAAACGCTCTTGTTCATAGTCTTCCCTCTTTTCTCTTGGCTTATATTGTACCACGCAGAAATAATTTGTCAAGCGAATTATATAATTTAAAATACAAATTATCAATTTGTTCACAAAATTCAGAACACAGAAAAAGCCCGGATGCAGCGGATGAGAAACAGGTAAAAAATAAGCCCCAAAGGCATCTGCCTTTGGGGCTTGTGGCGGAGCAGGAGGGATTCGAACCCTCGAGCCGCTCATCACGGCTACACGATTTCCAATCGTGCTCGTTATGGCCTCTTCGATACTGCTCCATAACTGATATATGATAAAGATGATAGAAGGCTTGGTGGGCCCTCAGGGACTCGAACCCGGGACCGTCCGGTTATGAGCCGGATGCTCTAACCAACTGAGCTAAGGGCCCGTGTGATATACCGCTTAATCACGGCAGAAGTTATTATACCGCAGCTCTGCGAAAAATGCAAGCATAATTTTCAAAAGAATACGAATTTTTTCCGGTGCGCCGGAACGGCAAAAAAAGAAGCCGTTCCGGGATAAAATAGAGGATGTGCCGTAAGGCCGGGATATTCTCCGGCACATGCCGGAGAATATCAAAGGCCTTTGCCTGTTGTTGTCGCTTATTTGTGATCGACCGAAGCCATGTGGCAGACCAGCTTGAGCAGCATATTGGTGTAGCCGAACTCATTGTCGTACCAGGAGACCAGCTTGACGAAGCGGTCGGTCAGTGCGATGCCGGCCTTGGCGTCAAAAACGCTGCCGTGGGGATTGCCGACGACGTCGGAAGAAACGATCTGATCCTCCGTATACTGCAGCAGACCCTTCAGCTCGTTGTCGGCAGCCTTCTTGACGGCGGCACAGATCTCTTCATAAGTAGCCGGCTTGACCAGATTGACGGTCAGATCGACCACCGAGCCATCGACGGTGGGCACTCTGTAAGCCATGCCGGTCAGCTTGCCCTTGAGGGAGGGAATGACCTTGCCGACCGCCTTGGCAGCGCCGGTGGTCGAGGGGATGATATTGGCCGAGGAAGCTCTGCCCAGACGCCAGTTCTTGCTGGAATAGCCGTCGACAGTCTTCTGGGAAGACGTGATGGAATGTACCGTGGACATCAGGCCCGACTCGATACCGAAATTGTCATTGATGACCTTGGCCAGCGGCGCCAGGCAGTTGGTGGTGCAGGAGGCGTTGGAAACGATGTCGATATCGCTTGTGTACTCGGTATGGTTGACGCCCATAACGAACATGGGGGTATCGTCCTTGGAAGGCGCCGACAGAATGACCTTTTTGGCGCCGGCCTCGATGTGGCCCTGTGCCAGTTCTTTGGTCAGGAACTTACCGGTCGACTCGATGACATACTCCGCGCCGATCTCGCCCCAGGGGATATCCTTGGGCTCTTTGCAGGCAAAAATGGGGATGCGCTTGCCGTTGATGGTGATGGAGTTTTCATCGCTTTCGACCTCGCCGGGGAACACGCCCTGGGCCGAATCGTATTTAAACATATAGGCCATGAGTTCGGGCGTACGGCCGGGATGGTTGATGCCGACGAACTCCAGCTCGTCCATTTCCAGGCCGGCACGCAGAGCCAGACGGCCGATACGGCCAAAACCGTTGATTGCGACTTTGATAGACATGATGGGGACCTCCAAAATGTTGTTTTCTTTCAATAGGCATTTACGGCGCATTTACTCGCACAATTTTATTATAAGCGAAATGAATATTTAAAACAAGTAAAGAAACGGAAAAACAGAAAAAAGAAAAATAATTTGTCATCCAGTCGGTTTTCGTTTACAATAGAATTGATTTGTCCCGCCGGTCCGCCGGCAAAGAAACAAATGGTTAGCAGGTGAATATATTGTCCGAACTCAACCTTCTTTCTGCCCTTTCTCCGGAAGAATTCTATATTGTCGCCTCCCGCAGCGGCCGGGTGCTGCACGTTTCCCCTTCCCTGGCCGCGGCTTTGGGCGCCGACCTGGTGGGCCGCAATCTGAACGACGTGATGGAAGACCGCGTCGTGTCCGATCTGATCCTGCACGTATCGGCGGAAAACGTGTACCGCTTCGACTGTGTGCTCGGCGGCCGGGCCTACGACTGCGGCAGCCGCCTTTCGGAAAGCGGCAGCATGGTGCTGGTCTTCAGCCCGGTGTCGGCCGATGACCCCGGCAGCAGCAGCCTGGAGCTGGTGCGCTATCTCAGCCGGGAGATCAACAGCAATCTGGAGAGCATGAACATCGCCCTGCACACCCTGACCCAGACCGCAGATCCTGCCCAGTCCCTGGCCATGCTGACCCGCGGCATCCTCAATCTGAGCCGCATCTCCAAAAACGTGGCCGCCAAAGCCGATTTTGAACAGGGCTGCCTGCTCCTCGATCCGCGCAGCGGCGACCTGGCCGGAGATATCCGGGATATCTGCCGCCGCGCCCGGCAGATGTGCGCCGGTTTCGCCGACCTGCAGCTGGATGAAGGCGGGACCGAAGCGGCGCCCGCCGTCTACGACCGCACGGCCGTCCAGCGCATCCTGCTCAATCTGATCGCCTTTCACCTGGACGTCAGCGTCTGCAAAAAGCCCGGCCTGCATATCCGCGTCGAACGCGCACCGGAGGAGATGACCGTCACGATGCAGCTCCGGGGCAGCCGGCAGCCCGACCGGATGCCGCTGGAGGCCCCCTGCGGCGAGACCATTCCGGGGCAGGGCATCGAACTGGAGATCGCCGCGATGCTCACCCGCAAGCTGGGCGGTACGCTCATCACCACCGGCCGGGAAGACGGCGGCCGTGCCTGCCGGCTGTCGCTGCCCATCACCCAGGACAGCCAGGGCACCTTTTCCAGCACCCGCATCGAATGGTACGGCGGCCTCGATATCGTCGAGGTCGAGCTGTCCGGCGTCCTGCCTTCCGAAGCCTACCGCAAGCCGCGGACATAACCGCTCCGCCGCCGGCATAAGCTTTTCCCGGAGGTGATGGCTTTGCCGCAACAGAAAAACGACACCCGCAGGCAGGTCCGCTGTGTCCAGGCCCAGATCGCCGCCGTGCTGGCCACCATGGTGGGCAGCGCTCTGGTGCTGGTCTCCCTGCAGGGCTCCATCGACCGTCTGCTGGACCGTTTTCCCAATAAAGATTACAGCTATCTTGACATACTCTCCCGCATCAGCGGCCTGATTTTTCTGGCCACGGCCGTCTTCTATTTTACAGATACCTGGCGGCAGTGCCGGGAAAGCCCCGAGCAGCGCAGCCTGCGGATCCTGCTGGCCGCCAACCTGCTGGCGCTGGCCGTGGCCGCCGTCAAGCTGGGCATGATCTTTCAGGCCCCCTCCGGCACGGGCCGGGCGGAAGCCGAAGAAGAAGACCTGGCGGCGGAGCTGCTCTGACGGACGTTCAGCCGGCAGAAGGCCCGCCGCTGCCGCCCTTCAGCGCCGTGACGGCCGCTTCCAGAGCGGCCAGACGCTGTTCCAGTGCCGCCGCCTGCGCGGCGCTCTCCCGCGTCTGCCGCCGGTTGTCCAGCAACTGCTGCTGGGTGGCGTCGGTGATCATGACCTGTGCGATGAGCATGAGAAAATTGCCCAGCGAGTTCTGCTGGTCGGCATCCAGTCCGCCCAGAAAGGCAAACCCCAGCACGGTACCCAGCGCCGACATAAGTTCCGAAGGCATATTGAAGAAAAAAGACAGGATGATCCCCCCTGGTGCAGTATATGCGTCGGGAAAAGATCTGGAAAACAGGAGGTCCCTCTTGAAAATACAGTCCTCGCTCCGCCATCTGGCCGGCCTGCTGGTCCTGCTGCTCCTGCTCCCGGCCCTGGCCGGCAGCAGCCCCATCCAGGCGAAAAACGACCTGGTCTATCTGTTTATCAATGACACACTCATCAAAAGCATGACCAGCAGCAACATGCCCATCCGCATCAACAACAGCATGTATATCTCCTACCGGTATCTGGTGCGCATCAAGCCCATCAAATATTTCTACGACGAAGATATGCGCATCCTGAAAGTCTATACCGCCGACAGCTCGCTGATCTTTGACGTGGGCAACAGCATTACATACGACCAGGACGGCAAGATCTATTCCTATCTGGCCGAGATCCGCGGCGGCGTGCTTTATGTGCCCATCGAGTTTATCTGCCGCATTTTCGGCGCCGTCTACAGCCAGTATTCCAGCGAATACGGCCCGGTCATCCGCATCAACAGCATCATGTCCTCCTACAGCGATACCGAGCTGACGGCGGCCAACCGGGAAGCCATGAAAGCCCTGTACGACGAATATTATCCGGCTGCCGAGCAAACGGCGCCGGTGCAGCCCGATCCGCCCGACGTCACGCCGGAGCCCGATCCGGCGCCGGACGAGCCCGGGCCGGTCCGCCGCCGTACGGTCTATCCCATGATCTGCGGCCCCATCAACGCCAATACCCAGACCATTCTGTCGGCACTGGAGACCTACGGCTGGCAGGCCTCCTTCTTCCTTTCCGAAGAAGATCTTACAGCCCAGGGGGATCTGCTGCGCCGCATCGTCTGCGGCGGCCACAGCCTGGGCCTGTACGTTTCAGCTGCTGACCCGGTGGCCCAGGCCGACGCCCTCAACGAGCTGCTTTCCTCCATGGTCCTGCGCAAATCCCGTCTGGTCTGCATCCGGGAGGGCAGCCGCGCCCTTTCGGCCGCCCAGAAGCAGGCCCTGCATGACGCCGGCTACCGCATCTGGGATGGCAGCCTCGATCCGGGCAGCGCCGCGAAAAGCGGCGATACAGTGGCCGCCAACGGCCGTAATCTGCTGCAGAACGCCGGCAGCACCTCCAGCCTGCTGCTCTGCTCCACCGAGGGCAGCCGGGGCGCTGTTTATTCTCTGCTGCATTATATGCGGGACAACAGCTTTACCGTCGCGCCCATCGATGACTGGACCACGCCCATCAACGCCATTCAATATTACGGCTGATGGACCGGGGCCGAAGTTGAAACTGCCCGGCAAATGTGCTATAATAACCAAAATATCGTTTTCTGCGCATTCTGAAAAAGAAAACCACAATAAGGAGAAACACCAATATGGCAAAGACAAATATCATCAAGGCCGTCATTAAAATGCAGAACGGCGAAAATATCAATCTGGAGCTTTATCCCGACATCGCCCCCATCACGGTCGAGAACTTCGTCAAGCTGGCCAACCAGGGCTTCTATAACGGCGTGACCTTCCACCGCGTTGTTCCCGGCTTCGTCATTCAGGGCGGCGACCCCACCGGCACCGGCACCGGCGGCCCCGGCTGGCGCATCAAGGGCGAGTTTGCGTCCAACGGCGTCAAGAACGACCTCAAGCACACCAGAGGCGTCCTGTCCATGGCCCGCACCCAGGATCCCAACTCGGCCGGCAGCCAGTTCTTCATCATGCTGGACACCCATCCCCATCTGGACGGCGAATACGCCGCCTTCGGCAAGGTCACTTCGGGCATGGAGGTCGTCGACAAGATCGTGGAAGACAGCCAGAAGGGCGTCACCTCCACCATGCGCACCGTCAAGATCAAATAAGCCTGCCTGCGTATATATGCTCCCGTCAGAAAAGGCACAGCCGTTTATGCACACACGGCTGTGCCTTTCTTTTTGCCGCGGCGGCGGCAGTTATTCTTCCTGTTCCAGACGCTTGCGGGCGTTGGGAAAGCCCGCGCGGCTTTCGGCCTTGGAGCGCTGATAGAGCTTTTCCATCGTTTCCAGAAAAGCCTCCCGTTCCGGCGCGCTGAGCGTTTCCAGCAGCCAATCGTAAAAGGCCGTCTCAATGGCCGTGCGGGAATGCTTGAGCGCTTCGGCTGCGGCCGTCGCGTAGAGATGCTGGCTGCGGCCATCCTCCGGATCGGGCCGGCGGCACAAGAGCCCTTTGGCTTCCAGGCTGCGCACCCGGCGGGCGGCTGCCCCCTTGTCCATCTGCAGGTTCTCACAGATCTCCTTCTGCGTGATGCCCGGCCGATGGCGAACCAGATGGAGCAGGTCCAGCTCTCCCGCGCCGACTCCCGTATCTTTCATGGTGCGGATGACCAGCTTTTCCGCCTCACGCGCGATCTTGGTCATCTGCCGGTTGGTGTTTTCCATAAGATCCCTCGTTTCTTTCCGGGCGCCGGCAGATGCCGGCAAATTGATGATACACCACCCGACCGTGAAAATCAAGCGGCGCTGCCCCTTGCGCCAGCAGCGCCTTTCGCGTACAATATAGACAATCAGAACAAATGGCATGGGCGGCTCTGCAGCAAAGGCCGCGCCTGCCCTTCGGAGGTGCTGCTTATGAACAAGATCCCCCTGATCCTCGACTGCGACCCGGGTGTTGACGACAGCTTCGCCCTCGCACTGCTGGCCGCTTCGCCCCAAATCGAGCTGCTGGCCGTCACGCCGGTGGAGGGCAACGTACCCGCCAGCCGCACGCGCCGCAACGCACTGGGTCTCTGCCAGATGCTCGGCCTGGACTGCCGCGTGGCCTTCGGCGCCGAGCGCCCCCTGCGCAAAGCCTACACCCGCGACGCTTCGGCCGTCCACGGCGCTTCGGGCGTCGGCTCGCTGGTCTTCCCCGAGATCACCAGAACCCCTGACCCCCTGCCCGCCTGGGAAGTGATCTACCGGGAAGCTGTGCGCTGCGGCGGTCAGCTGGTGCTGCTGGCCGTCGGGCCGTTGACCAACATCGCCACCGCCCTGCGCCTGCATCCCGATCTGCCCCGGTATCTCAAAAAACTGTGCATCATGGGCGGCGGCACCTTCGGCAACGTGGCGGCCAGCGGCGGCCGAGCCGAATTCAACATCTGGGTAGACCCCACGGCAGCCAAAGAGGTCTTTGCGCAGGTCGAAGTGTGGATGGTCGGGCTGGACGCCACCCACGCTTCCGCCGTCACAGCCGCCGATTTTGACGAAATGATCGCCCTGTGCGGCAGCGGTGACGGGGCCCTCGTTCCCCGGGAGCTGGCCCGGTTTTCCAAGCAGAACAGCCTGGAAAATGGCTGCGACAACCACATCATCCACGACGCCCTGGCCGCCGCTTCGGTCATCGATCCACAGGTGGTCACCTTCGAGCGCCGACACATTACAGTAGAAGACCGGGATGGGGCCCCAAACCAGGGAGAAACTCTGGTCTCGTTGCCCGACGGTACCCACCCTGCCAATTGCCAAATGGCCGTGGGGGTCGACCGGGCGCGCTTCACCGCCATGCTCAAGGACATGTGCCGGCATTACGCGTCCGCCGCGCGATAAGCCCGGCCGGATGATCCGCATACGCAAACGATAGCCATACATCAAAATCATATATCAAAAGGAGCGATCCCTATGGAATTACTGGAAATGATGTGCCGCCGCCGCAGCGTGCGCCGCTATACCGGCGCCCCCGTGCCCGAGGAAGATCTGCGCAAGATCCTGCAGGCCGGCCTGCTCTCGGCCTCCGGCCACGCCGCCCGCCCCTGGGAGTTGGTGGTCGTCCGCAATAAGGCCACCCTCAAGGCACTGTCCGACTGCCGCATCGGCTCGGCCAGAATGTTGGAGCACGCCGATTGTGCCGTCGTCGTGCTGGGCAATCCCGAAAAATCCAACGTCTGGACCGAAGACTGCGCCGGTATGATGACCAATATGCACCTGATGGCCGACAGTCTGGGCGTCGGCAGCTGTTGGATCCAGGGACGCCTTCGTGAAGCGCCCAACGGCGACAGCACCGAGGAATACGTCCGCCGTGTCGTCGGTTTCCCTCAGGGCCTGCGCCTGGAAGCCATCCTTTCCCTCGGTATGCCGGAAACCCATCCCGACCCTCACACGCTGGAAGAAGTCGACTGGAGCCGCGTCCACGCCGAAACCTATTGATCTGTTTTTTCACAAAAACCGGCGGACAGCCACAGGCTGTCCGCCGGTCTTATTTATTTCTGCCCGTTGAAAAAGTCGGCGACACTTCGCAAAGCTCCGTCCAACTCGTGGGCCAGGGCGGCGGGACGGCGGTCGGTATCGAGATAGAGCACCGGCTCGTGCAGGTCCCAGGCGTTCATCTGGTGGAGCAGGATGTTGGCTGTGATCTGTGCCAGATCGGGCCGACCGCTGCCGCCGCCCACCAGCAGCACAGCGCCCCGCTTCCGGCCGCCGCGCAGATCGGTGCCATGGAAGTGCTCTGCCGCGTAATTGACCTGCATACGGCTGAGGATGTTCAGCATCGGCGGCGTCAGGTTGCGGAAATAGACCGGCGAAGCCACCAGAATATTGTCACATTCCCCCATGGCGTCATAAACGGCCGTCATGCCATCCCGCACGGCGCAGCCGGGTGATTTCTGGCAGGCGCGGCAGTCGATGCAGGGCCGGATGCCATCGTAAGCCTGGATCTGCCGGATCTCTCCTTCCAGCATGGGGATCAGCCGCTCCAGCAGCGCGGCCGTGTCGCCGCCGCGGCGGGGCGAACCATTGAGGATCAGTGTTTTCTTCATATGCGCCTTCCTTTCGGCTGTCGACGCAGCCCGTTTGGTTGTTACAGTATAACAGCTTTCGGCTGCTGGCGCAATTCAACCGGCACTTGATTGACAGCCGCCGCCAAAAGAAGTATAGTAAATGCTATAATGACAGTTTGTGCGGCATTGCCGGCCGCCCCTGTCAGGCGCCCTTCCGGCGCACCGACTATTTTTATAAAAGGAGAATCTTTATGAATCAGCTGACCCAAGAGCTTTCCGAGATCCTGCGCTATGGTCTGCCCAAGGACTATACCTCGGTCTCCTACGCCATTCTCAAAGACGGCGAGCTGCTGGCCTGTGACGCGCTGGGCACCCAGGGCGGCAAGGACAAGCTGCCGGCCACCGTCGACTGCACCTATAACGTGGCTTCGGTGTCCAAGATCTACTGCACCGTCGCCGTCATGCAGCTTGTGGAAAAAGGCCTGCTGGAGCTGGACCGTCCGGTCTGTGAATACCTGCCCCGGCTGACCATGCTGGACGAACGCTACCGCCGCATCACCCTCCGCCACTGCCTGAGCCACACCAGCGGCCTGCCCGGCACCCAGTGGAAGGGCTTCTCGGTGGCCGACGTTTCCAGCGCCGACTATTACGAAGACGTCTACGCCTATCTGGCCCACAGCCATCTGAAGGCCGAGCCGGGCGAATATGCCGTCTACTGCAACGACGGCTTTACCCTGGCCGAGATGGTGGTGGCCGCCGTCACGGGCGAAAAATACGCCGATTACTGCCAGGCCCACATCACCGACCCCATCGGCGCCCTTTCCAGCCGCCTTTCCCCCAACCGCAACCCCGCGCATCCGCTGATCTGCGAGGGCAGAGGCCCCGCCGAACTGCTGCTTATCCAGGGCGGCGCCGGCTATACCACCTCCATGCGCGACCTGTGCAAATTCGGTTGCCTCTTCCTGGAGGAGAATGATATCATCAGCCAGGCCAGCAAGGCCGAAATGGCCAAGAAGCAGGGCCGCACCTTCCTCGCCCACGACGAGCGCTCGGCCAATTACGGTCTGGGCTGGGATACCGTCTGCTTCACCCATCCCGAATACGACCTGGGCGAGGGCGTCCTGGTCAAGGGCGGCAACAGCTTCCAGTTCACCACCCAGTTCATCGTCATCCCCAAGTACAACGCCGTGCTGGCCATCTCCGAGACCCACGACTGCCATCTGGACGTCCAGGAGACCATCCTGCGGATGTTCGCCGTCGCCATGCTGCGCCAGGGCGTCTGCATCTATAAGAATTACAAGCCGGTGCCCCAGGAGATGATCGACACCGTGGGCGGCACCTATCTGATCCCCAGCGGCATCCTCAATCTGCACCTCTACGGCGCTCACGCCACCATCACCATGGACGATACCCGCGGCGGCAGCCGCCAGTGGCTGAAGAATTTCCACTTCGACGGCCAGATCTTCCATTCGGAGGACAACCGCACCCTGCTCTTTGAAAAGAACGGCGAGGACATCTTCGCCCTCTCGGCCTACAACGGCATCACGGCCCCCATGGCCCAGAAGGCGCTGCCCGGCCCCGCCCTCTCCCAGGCCTGGCTCGACCGCGTGGGCAAAAAGTATATTCTGGTGGATGCCAACACCTACGACATCGTCCTCAACGACGTGGTGACCAGCTTCCAGGTGGCGCTGCTCCCCGGCTGCGAAGGCGTGGTCGTCCTCTCCTTCTCGGGCCGCAGCGACAGCGGCGTTTACGGCCTGTTTGAGTCGGCTGTCAAGCCCTTGAGCGACGATATCGCCACCGGCTTCCTGCGCACGCCGGCCAATCCCAGCCGCGATCTGATGTCCCCCTGCTTCGAGCGCCGCAGCGGCGCCGAATACTGCACCGTGGCCTCCTTCACCTACCGCGACGCTGCTTCCCTGCCCATCTACGAGGGCCAGGGCTTCCAGGCGCCGGAAAAGGAGAACCGCGTCTACCGCCTGCCCTATCCGCTGGCCAAGCTGCCCGAGATCCCCGAGGGCCGCCGCCTCATGCTGCTGGACGACGAGATGGTCTGCGTTTACGACTCGCTGACCCAGCCCGATTTCAAGCCGCTGGACAAGGGCTACATCCTCTTTATCTGATCCTTCCGCGTACAAATACGCCCGGTATCGATGTAATGATACCGGGCGTATTCTTTTTCTGTCGATCTGTTTTACTGTTTGTGCAGCTGGAACTCGGGCTGGGTATAGCCCACCAGCTCTTCTTTGTGGTTGCGCACCTCGCTGCGCCGCCATGCGTCGAAATAATGCATGTTGCTGTCATTGATGACGCCCAGCTGCCGCAGGACCTCGACCACCACCATATTGCGCACGTCGCCGCTGCCGTCGTCGATCTTGACGGCGATACCGATGCCCCGGTCGACCAGGCCGACGATATAATAGCCGGCGGCGCCCGACTTGGCAAAGACCGGCAGATGGGTCATCAGGGCTTCATCGATGCGTCCGGTGCCGGAGGTCATCAGCGGATGGTTCCGCATGGCCGTGGTGATGCGGCGCGCATAGGCGGCCCGGGGTTCCGGCAGAGTCTCGGGTCTGGCCATCCGGGCCACGCCGTAGGCCATGCGGCAGAGGGGCAGGGCGTGGACGGGCACGCCGCAGCCGTCGGTGCCCAGCACGATCTTTTCGGGGTCATAATCGCACAGATCGCCGATCATCCGGGTGATGCGCTTCTGCACGTTATGTCCCCGTGTGTAGTAATCCTCCAGCGATTCGCCCAGATATTTGGCGGTGATCAGCATGCCGCTGTGCTTGCCCGAGCAGTTGCAGTGGATCTCGCTGTAAGGGATGCCGGCCTGCTCCAGCGCCTGGGCTGCCGGCGCGTAGAGGGGCGCGTGGCGGCCGCACTGCAGGAAGCTCTCGTCCAGCCCGGCCTTGGCCAGCACGCTGCGGACGGCATTGACGTGCATCTCCTCACCGTTGTGGGAAGCGCAGAGCAGCGCCAGCTCTTCCTCGGTCAGGCCGTAGGCGTCGACGGCGCCGCTTTCCACCGCGCACATGGCCTGCATGGGCTTGGCCGACGAACGGGCGAAGGCCACCTTTTCGGGGTCGCCGCAGGCGTAAAGCAGCTTGCCCTCGGCGTCGACCACGGCGATGTGGCCGGTGTAGATGAGATCCCGCAGATCTCCGCGATAGGAATATGCCAGAATTTCCATCATTTTTCTCTCCTTTATCGTTTCTGTATAGCACGCCCCAAGAATCAGGGCGTAAAATGCTCAAAAATCACTATGGCGCCGGCTTTCTCAGCCCGGTGCATGGCCTCTAAGCTGCGGATAGTCCAGCTGACCAGCTGCGCCCCCAGCAGGCCGCAGGCGATGCGCACCGGCAGCTTTTCCCGGTCGGGGTCGTTATAAGCGATAAAATCCGGCCGGGTCAGGGCGTTGGTCAGCAGATGGGTCATGGCAAAACGCTGCCAGAGGGGCAGGCTGCTGTCGTCGCCGTGGGCCAGAAAGTCCTCCGAAAGCTGGCCCCGCACCGTTTCGGGACTGTTTTTGCGGAACCACCGGACGGCCCGGGGATCAAAGGATTCGACGCAGTAGGTACAGCCGGAGCCGCGCAGGGCGGCGTCGGCCAGCGTGCAGAGCTGCGCCGCATTGTGCTTCCAGGTCTTGAGCTCGACGATGAGGGGCGTCCGTCCGGCAAAAAGGGGCAGCACTTCCGACAAAAGCGGCGCCCGGTGGGCAGTCCCCAGAATGGGCAGCGCCCGCAGCTCGTCATAGGTCAGCTCCTCCACGACGGCCGAAGTGCCGCACAGGCGCTCCAGCCGGCTGTCGTGAATGACCACCAGCCGGCGGTCCAGGGTCATGTGGACGTCCAGCTCGGCGCCGTAGCCCTTGGCGGCCGCCGCCGCGAAGGCCGGCAGGGTATTTTCCGGGATGCCCTTTTCCAGATCGTGCAGCCCCCGGTGGGCATAGCGATACCGGCGCAGTCGGCCCAGTCCCGGATGCTCCCAGCGTGGCGTCTGTGCCCAGAGATAAATCCCTGCACCGGCCAGTGCGGCGCGGGTCAGGGTCTTGCACAGTTTTTTCATTCCGCTTGGCTCCTTCTTGTATGGTATCGGTATACAGGCTTATTTTACCACCGTTACCCCCGTCCTGTGAACTGTATTTTGACAAAAAATCAAATGCCGCCCGCCAATGCGGACGGCATTTTTATGTTTTACAGCTTGAACATCAGGTAGACCAGCGTCACCACCACGCCGATGCCGAAGAGCATCAGCTCGAACTGCAGCGTCTGGCTGATGGCGCCCACCCGGACGTATTCTTTGGAATAGCGGCCGAAGTGATGGTCCTCTCCCGGCTTCACCCGCTGGGGCGCCTTGTAATTCATCAGCGCCGCGCCCAGGCGAACGACGAGGTCGGTCAGACTGTAGGCCAGCCGGGCGGCAAAGGCGCCGGCAAAGGCCGTCAGGCCCAGAAGCGGACGGTAAACGTCGTCCTCCAGATCGATGAGGGCCGTCGCCCGGACGTAATCGCCGGTACGGTGGTCGGTGAGCAGACCGCGGACGAACAAAAGGTAGACCAGCGCGCCGATGGTCAGCGAAATGGCCGCGCCCTTGAGGTTCTCCAGGCTGAAGTAATGCACGGCAAAGGGGGCGCTGCGCAGCGATTCCGCCGTGAAAGCGGCGATCTTTTCATAGGTCTGGGCCGGCCGGAGACCCATGAGCAGCAGCGCTGCCGCCGCGGGCGCAATGGCCGTCAGACTGCCCTTGTCGATGCGCACCGGATGGCCGGCCGACCGGGGCTTCTGGACGAACAGCTTGACGAACAGCTTGGTCATATAGGCCGCCGTCAGACCGCCCGAGATCAGAAAGGCCCATTCGACCCCTTCCAGCAGGCCGGCAGCGCTGCCCGAAGCCAGATGGATCTGCTCGACGATGCTCTCGTGCAGCAGGGTCTTGCTGACATAGCCGCCGAAGCCGGGCACGCCGGCCAGCGACATGGCGCCCAGCAGGAAGCAGATCTTGAGGGGCAGGCAGCTGCGCCCGGCGCCCTGCAGCTCGTTGAGGTCTAGGGTGTGCTTATGCTTGTAAAGCACGCCGGCCGCGATGAAGAGCACCAGCTTGGTCAGGCCGTGATTGAGGGCGTGGGCCACGATGCCGCCGGCGGCCAGGGCCGTTTCCTCCCCCGTCGTCAGCATGGCGGCGCCCACCAGGATAAAGCCGATCTGGGACAGGGACGAGCAGGCCAGTGTCCGCTTGAGGTCCACCGAAAACACGGCCAGCACCGCGCCCAATACCATCGTCACCGTGCCCAGGGCCAGCAGGATCATGCTCAGCCGCCGGTCGCCCCACAAAAGGCAGGTGATGATGAGCAGGATGCCGAACACGCCCGACTTGGTCAGAATGCCCGACAGCAGGGCGCTGGAGGGCGCCGGCGCCGCCGGATGGGCTTTGGGCAGCCAGACGTGGAAGGGATACATACCGGCCTTGATGCCGAAGCCCACCAGCAGGCAGCAGGCCGACAGGAAGAGGCCCTGCCGGTCGCCGCAGGCCGCCGCCAGCTCCGGCAGCGCGCCCAGATCCAGCGTGCCCAGCATATGCTGCAGCCGGAAAAGGCCGTAGAGCATGACCAGGCCGCCGATCATGGCCATGGCCAGATAGGTGTCGGCCGCCTTTTGGGCCGCCTCGGTCTCGTTGTGGGCCACCCACACCCAGGAGGCCAGCGACATGGTCTCAAAGCAGATATAGAGGGTAAAGAGGTCGCCGGCATAAAAGACGCCCAGGATGCCGCCCAGTGTCAGCAGCAGAAAGGCGTCGTAGCGCGCACAGCGCGGCTCGCCCCGGAAATAGGCCGGGTCGGCCAGCGAGCTCATGGTGAACATAAAGGCGCAGAGCAGGCCGAACAGGCTGCGCACGCCGCCCGACGCAAAGGAGACCCCCTGCAGGAACAGGTCGGGAACGGCCAATCGGCAGGCCGGCATCCGGGCCAGATACAGGGCGGCGGCCAGCACGGCCAGACAAACAAGGGTCACGGCGCCGTCCCCCAGCCGGGCCGACCGGCGGCGCAGGCTGTAAACGACGGGCGCCGCCGCCATGGGCAGCAGCACGCACAGCGGCAGGAGATATTCTGTTTTCATCAGCATGACATACACCTCCTAAAACAGCCAGAGATCCAGGCAGGACTGCAGATCCTGGTTAAAAATGCCCATACAGACGATCAGCACGCACAGAAGGACCTGCACCGGAGCCATCCAGGTCAGCTCCAGACGCTCGCCGCGCCCGATCTGACCGTTGGCCGGAAAATAAGCCCTGGACAGAATGCTCATCAGATAGAGCGCCGTCAGAAAGGCCGAAAACATCAGCGCGGCGATGCCGGCGATGGGCAGCCAGCCGCCGTCGTAGCCGGCCGCCGTGCCGATGATCCATTTGCTGAAAAAGCCGGGCAGCGGCGGCACGCCCATCAGGGCAGCCGATGCGATGGTGAAGCAGCCAAAGGTCACAGGCAGGCGCCCCGCCAGGCCGCCGATCTCGTCCAGATATTCCTTTTCGGTGGTGACCAGAATGCAGCCGACCCCGAAAAAGAGGGTGATCTTGATGAAGGCGTGGGCCAGCATGTGCATGCAGGCCGCCTTGAGAGCCAGGTTGGACATCAGCGTCACGGAAAACAGGATATAGGAAAGATTGCTGACCGTCGACCAGGCCAGACGGCGCTTGAGGTGATTCTGCCGCAGCGCCAGCAGCGAGCCGCCGGCAATGGTCACGATGGCGGCCGCCATGGGGATATACTGGGCAAAGGTGCCGCGCAGCAGCTCAACGCCGAAGGTATAATAGGTCAGACGGATGCAGGCGAAGGCGCCGGCCTTGACGACGGCGGCCGCGTGGAGCAGCGCCGTCACGGGGGTGGGCGCCACCGAAGCCGTGGGCAGCCAGAGGCTCATGGGGAAGAGCGCCGCCTTGACGCCGAAGCCGAAAAAGGCCAGCGTGAAAGCGACGCGCAGCGTATTGGCCGTCTGGGCGTCGAAGGCCGTGCCCATCGTGCCGCCCAGCACGAAACCGCCGCCGCTGCCGTAAACATAGCTGAAAACAATGGCGATGAAGCCCAGCGCCGCGCCGGCCATGGAATAGAGCAGATACCGTCTGCCGGCAAACCGGGCCTTGTCGTCCATCTTATGCATGACCAGAGGCAGCGTGGCCAGGGTCAGCATCTCGAAGAACATATACAGCGTCACCATATTGCCGGCAAAGGCGATGCCGGAACATACGCCGTAGGAAAGCAGGAAGAATGCGAAGAAGCGCGGCTCGCCGCCCTCGTGCTTCATATAGTCAAAGGCGTAGAGGGTGGTCAGCGGCCAGAGCACGGCAATGATCAGGATAAAGACCCTGGAAAGGCCGTCGGCCGCCAGCGTCACATCCAGCCCCTGGGTAAAATGCAGCAAGGTCACCGGCTCCAGGCGGGCGAAAAATGTGACATACAGCAGCGCCAGGCTGTTGACCAGCGCCGCGCCGAACACATAGCCGTGCAGCAGCCGCAGGTCGCCCGATATCCGCCGGCTGCAAAGCCCCAAAGCGGCAGCCATCGGAAAAAGGATGGCGAAAAGCATGAGAAATTCCATAAAAGCCCTCCTTAAAACATTGCCGACGCGACCGTCCGGAAGAAGGACGCCAGCCCTGCCGGGAAGATGCCCAGCAGCGCCGCCGCCCCGGCCAGCACGACCATGGGCAGCACCATGGCCGGGCCGCCGTCGGTCACCTTGGCCTTAAAGCCTTCGCCGGGGAAATAGCCCCGGGCCACGATGGGCAGCAGGTAGCCGGCCGTCAGCAGGGCGCTGACCATCAGCACGACCAGGCCGGTCTGCGCCGCCGCGCTCCCCTGCTCCAGCGCCGCCGCAGCCAGCTGCCACTTGGCGGCAAAACCTCCGAAGGGCGGAATGCCGATCAGCGACAGGGCAAAGCAGGTAAAGGCCGCCATGACACGCGGCATGCGCCGCCCCATGCCCAGCAGTCCGTCCACGTTGTGGACGTCACAGTGATGGATAAAGGCGCCGGCGCACAGAAAGAGGCCGATCTTGGCGCAGGCGTGAAAGACCACCTGCAGCAGCGCGCCGCAGACGCCGGCCGGCGTGCACAGCATCATGCCGAAGATCACATAGGAAAGCTGGCTGACGCTGGAGTAGGCCAGGCGTTTTTTGAACTGCTTTTCCTTATAGGCCAGCATGGACCCGGCAAAGATCGTGGCGATGCTCAGGACGAGCAGGACGGTCTGGGGGAACGTGCCGGCCAGATTGCGGCCGCCGAAAACGTAAAAGGCGGCGCGCATCATGCCCAGAATGCCGGCCTTGGTGATGATGCCCGACAAAAGGGCGCTGGCCGGCGCCGGCGCCACGGGATGAGCCGTGGGCAGCCAGTTGGCCATGGGCATCATGCCGGCCTTGCAGGAAAAGCCCAGGGCGATGAGCAGGAAGGCCCAAAGCTGGCGGGCGTCCAGCGCCATCTGGCCCACCCGTCCGAAGGCGTGTATCGGCAGACCGCCGCCCAGGATCATGCCCATCAGCACCAGGCTGGCCCCAAAGACCGAAAAGCCCAGATACTTCATGGCCGCCAGGCTGGCCTCCTCTCCCCCGCTGTACAAAACCAGGGGGAAGGACAGCAGGCTCATCAGTTCGAAAAACATGTAGAATGTGATCAGATTCCCGGCCAGGCAGAGACCCATCATGGCGCCCAGGGTCATCAGCGTAAAGCCGAAAAAGACAGGCTGGCGCTTGTCGCGGCCCAGATATTCACAGGCGTAGACCAGCGCCAGAAAGAAGGCCGCGGCGATGAGCGCCATGAAAAAGATGCCCAGACGGTCGGCCCGCAGGATCAGGGACAGAAAATATGTAATTTCGATCCGGACCCCCTCCCCCGCGCCGCTGCGCACGGCCGGGAAGATGGTCAGACAGCACAGCAGCGCCGCCAGACAAGCCGTCCGGCCGCACTGCCCGGGCCGGCGCAGCAGGATATACAGGCCGGCGCAGGCCGGCAGCAGCACCGGAAGCAACAAAATGAAAAGCTGCATCATTCTCCCTCCTTACAGCATGGAAAGGCCCATCCGGATGACCCGAAGGACCGGACCGGCAGCCGTGCCCAGCAGCACCACACCGGCCATCAGCACGACGGCAGCCACGGCAAAGCCGCGGTTGGGCGTGCGCAGCTCCTCGTATTCTTCCGCCGGCCGGGACCAGATGGCAATGATGGCCGGGATGTAATAGAGCGCGTTGAGCACCGAGGATACGGCCAGGGCCAGAATGGCCGCCCACATCCGCAAGCCGCCCACGACGGCGGCTTCGGCAAAGAAGAACTTGGCCGTAAAGCCGGTCAGAAGCGGAATGCCGATCATCGACAGGCCGCCCAGCGTAAAGCCGACGCCGGCCAGACGGTCGCTGCGGGCCGTGCCGCGCAGGCGGTAGAGGCTCTTTTCGTGGTGCCGGATCTCACTCAGCCGTCCGGCGCTCAGAAAGAGCAGCGGCTTGGTGACGGCGTGGGACAGGATCTGGAAAAAGGCCGCCACAATGCCGGCGTCGGTGCCCAGGCCGATGCCCATGAAGATATATCCGATCTGGGCGATGGAAGAATAGGCCAGCATGCGCTTGATATGCTCCTCACGCATGGCCATCACCGAGCCCAGCAGCATACCGGCGATGCCGAAGACAAACAGGATATCCATGATGGACAGGCTGCGCACGACGCTGATGGAAAAGACCCGGTAGAAAATGCGGATCAGGAAAATGATATAGCCCTTGAGGACCAGGCCCGACAGCACGGCACTGGAGCTGGTGGTGGCGCCGCCGTGGGCCTGGGGCAGCCAGGCGTAAAAGGGAAACATGGCGCTCTTGATGCCCATACCGATGGCCAGCAGGCCGCAGACGACGGTCAGCGGCACATGATAGCCGCCGGCCAGGCTGAGCAGCTGCACCCGCGTCAGCAGCTGGGGCATGAGCAGGTGGCCGGTCACGCAGTAAAGCAGGGCCAGGCCGATGAGAAAGAGACCGGAGCCCAGAAGGCTGATGACCAGATACCGGATGGTGGCCGCGATGGTCTTTTCGGTATCACGGGCCATGACGATGGCGCAGGCGGCCAGCGTGCTGATCTCAATAAATACGTATCCCGTAAAGATATCGTTGGTAAAGGACAGGGCCAGCAGCGACGCCAGGATCATGCACATCATGGTGAAATAAAACCGCTGCTTGGGCGGCAGGACGTCTTCCATGAAGGTCTGGCGGCCGCCCAGAATGGACATGGCCATGACCAGCGCGAAAACGGCCGTCAGCATGGCTTCCAGGGGGCCGACATACAGCTCGTTGCCCCAGGGAGCCGGAAAATGGCCCATCTGATAGACGAAGCTCTCCTCCCGCGCATACAGGATGCCGGCCAGCCCGCCGCACAGCAGGGCGACGGCCAGACAAACGGCCACCGTCGTGCGCAGCGCCGTCTGCCCGTTCTTCTGCAGCGGCATGGTGATCCCCCCAACCATGCACAGGAAAATGCACACAAAAGGAATATTATAATAGATCGGCTGCATCAGTCCACCTTCTTCTTTGCCATCATCATGATCTCGTCAAAATCCACCGTGTGGTAGTGCTTGTACAGGCGCTGCACCAGCGCCAGAAAGAAGGCCGACACGCTGACCGAAACGACGATGCCGGTGAGCACCAGGCCGGCCGGGATGGGATTGACATACTGAGAAGCGTCGGTGACGCCATTCTGGACGATGGGCGCCATGCGGCCCTCGATATAGCCCTGTGAGGCCAGAAACAGAAAGACCGACGAGTCCATGACGTTGAAGGCGACGATCTTCTTGATGAGATTGTTCTGCAGCAGCAGGTTCATAAACCCGATGCCGAACAGAACGACGGCCGCGATCTCAAACCGCAGCGAAACGGCTTTTTCCAAAAAGGCCTGCATCAGATCTCCCCCCTTGCAAACAATACGTAAAACCCGTACATCGTACAGGCGACCACCATGCCGACGCAGATATCCAGCACCAGGATGAGACCCGAGCTGAAGATGGCCCCCGGCGTCCCCAGCGGGATCCCGGTGGGCAGGCCGTTGGCGCCGGTGTAAAACGAATAGGCCTTGCTGGCGGCATAGCAGAGCAGCGCGCTGGAGGTGATGCGCCGGAAGGTCTTCATGGTGAAGATCTCCCGCACCTTGTCGGTGCCGAAGGCCGAGCCGTACAGGATCAGCCCCGCGCCCATGATGGCGCCGCCCGAAAAGCCGCCGCCCGGCGAGATATGGCCGTTCAAGACGACATAGATGCCGAACAGAAAAATGCAGGGCATGACCAGCGAGACCACCTTTTGCAGGATGCGGTCGCTGGCCTCCTTTTCGATGATCCGCTCGTGGGCCTCCTGGATATCCTCTTCGGCGCTGATGTTCTTTTCATCGCGCAGCAGCAGCATCATTACGCTGGTCACGGCCAGGAAAAGCACCGAGGATTCGCCGAAGGTATCAAAGGCGCGGTAATCGAGGATCATGCCGGACACCATATTGACGGCGCCGGTCTCCTCCAGACCCTTTTCCACATAACGCTCGACCACCTCGTTGACGGCCGGATTGTTGGGCTCGCCGAACAGAGGCAGATGGAACACGGTAAAAAGCAGCACGGCCACAACGGTCAGACAGACGATCAGCGCCACCGCCCGGTATTCCCACCGGAAGAGGCGCACCCGCATTTCCTCGTTCAGATGGAACAAAGGATGCTTTTCATGGGCCGACTGTCCGGCTTCCCGCCGGAGGGGCCTGGATTCTTCCGCCGTGCCGTTGACCCAGGCTGTAAAAGCCTTCCAGGTATTCTTTTTCATACAGCCATCCCTCCTATTCGTCCTTGGTGCCCTTGAGGGCGTGGATCTTCTTGAGCGTGGTCAGAAACAGGATGCCGGTCACGCCGGCGCCCACCGCCGCTTCGGTAATGGCCAGGTCGGGGCTTTGCAGCAGTGCCCAGATCACGGTCATGATCAGACTGTACGCCATATAGATGACCACGGCCACCAGCAGGCGCCTGGATGTCAGCGCCGACACGGCGCACAGGATGAGCGCCAGGATCAGCAGCAGCTCAAAGGCGATCGTCATGGCGGATCACCTCGCATTCATCGGCAATATGGGCGTGGGTCAGCACCTCGGCCCGGGCGATCAGATGACTCATCACCGGGCTGGCCAGCCACATGAAAACGATAATGGCCAGCAGCTTGGCCGAAAGCGCCGTCAGCCCCGAAAGGACCATCAGCCCGCTCAGCACCAGCAGCAGCCCCAGGGTATCGCCCAGCGCGGCCGCGTGCATGCGGTTGAGCACATATTTAAAACGATAGGTGCCGGCCACGGCGACCACCATGACCAGAACACCCATCAGGATCAGGCATCCGCCGATCAGTTCTCTAAACATTCTGTCCCGCCTCCATTTCATTGATCTCCTCAGCACGCTTGCCGGCCTCCCGCTCGATCTGCCCGCGGCGGCGGATAATGACCAGCCGGGTCAGCACCACGATGGCAATAAAGCTCAGAAGCGCGTAGGTGATGGACACATCCACCAGAAAATCGGCGTCCAGCCACACCGAAAGAATGGCCAGAATGACGATGGTGATGGTGCCGATCATATTGACCGATACGACGCGGTCGGTGAACCGCGGCCCGCGGATAGCGCGGATCATGCAGAAAATAATGGCTACACCCAAAACGGCGCAGCACACGATCAGAAAAACACTCAGAAAGCCGCTCATTCTGCTTCCTCCATTTGCTTCAGACGGCGCACCATATCGCAGTCCTCAATGCCCTCCAGAAAAGACGCGTCCAGCCCGTGGACCCGTATCAGATCGCCCTGCAGGCCCACCGTGATGGTGCCCGGCGTCAGGGTGATGGAATTGGCCAGCACCACCCGGTGGCTGTCTTCCCGCAGACCCGTCCGTAAGGTCAAAAGCTGCGGACGGACCTCCTCCTCGGGATGCAGGACCAGATGCATGACCTTGATGCTGCAGCTGATGATCTCCAGCGTCAGACCGCATACATATTTA
This sequence comes from uncultured Clostridia bacterium, assembly GCA_945947915.1. GTDB lineage: Bacteria > Bacillota > Clostridia > Oscillospirales > Butyricicoccaceae > RGIG1902. The sequence goes on from CAMEZQ010000002.1 coordinate 64,755, forward strand.
AAATACCGCCAGAGAACGCCCGCCGAGGGCAGCAGCCGTCCGGTGCCGCCGAAAAGCTTTTTCCAGAACCGGGTCAGCACAGCCGACACGGCGGCGCCCACCAGCAGGATCTCCAGCGTGATCCGGCCGTTGAACACCACCCAGAACAGCAGAAGTGCCAAAAACATTTTCTCCACCTCTCTTTGATTCTTTTGACAACTATTCAGTTAAACACTTTCGCCCCGGTGATGCAACCCCATTCTTCCATGAAGTTTCACAAATGTACCCCCCCATTATTTGTGCAAATCTCTCATTTTTCTCCGTCTTCTCTTTTCTCTTTTTTTCTGCATCTTTCTTTTTTGTACTGGCACGGGCGGCCGAAGGGCCGCATATGCTGAACTGGGCTTTCCCCGGCCCGAAATCCGCAAGAAAGAGGTGTGTTTCCATGTTTTTCCCCTGGCTGTTCGACCTGTTCTCCGGCAGCGTTTTTCTCATTCTCAAGACCTCCCAGGCCACCGGCGCCTTTCCCCGTCCCCTGACGGCGGAGGAGGAAGAAAACTATCTCCGCCTGGCCCAGGCCGGTGATATGGATGCCCGCAACAAGCTGGTCGAGCACAATCTGCGCCTGGTGGCCCATATCGTGAAAAAATACTATTCGGCCCGCGACGACCAGGATGACCTGATCTCCATCGGCACCATCGGCCTCATCAAGGCCGTCTGTTCCTTCAACCACACCAAAGGCGCCCGCCTGGCCACCTATGCCGCCAGATGTATCGAAAATGAGCTGCTTATGCACTTCCGCAGCACCCGGCGGCAGCAGACCGAGCTTTCTCTTTCAGACCCCATCGACAGCGACAAGGACGGCAACGCCCTTTCGCTCATGGATGTCATCAGCTGCGAGGATGCCGGTCTGGAAGCCGTTGAGACCAGTGACAGCCGGGCAAACATCTACAAATACATCTTTTCCCATCTGGATGAGCGGGAGCGGGAGATCATCATCATGCGCTACGGCCTTTACGGCCGGCAGCCCCAGACCCAGCGGGAGATCGCTGCCCGCTGCGGCATTTCCCGGTCGTATGTATCGCGCCTGGAAAAAAAGGCGCTGGAAAAGCTGCGGGCCGTCTTTGAAGGCGGCGCGTGACGCAAAAAGGCCCGGCGGAAAGCCGAAGCCTTCCGCCGGGCCGGTATGGGTCGATAGGGATCAGATCTGGTTGGCTGTGTGATAGGCGCTGCGGATGGCCGAGGCGATATCGGCCGTCCGTTCGCCGGCGCAGTCGCCCACGGCATAGACCGGCACCCGGATATCCGCCGTATCAAAGACATTCCCGACCGATCCGACCGCCAGAACGACGCAGTCGCAGGGCAGCGTCACCGTCTCGCCGCTCTGGGTGTCGACGGCCTCCACCGTCCGTCCGTCGGGCGCAACGGCAGTCACCCGGGTATTGGTATACTGCGCCACACGGGCCGTCTTGAAATGGGCCATCATCAGCAGGCGGGACGCGCCCGATTCCTCCGCCGCAATACGGTCGAGCATCTCGACGATGGCCACGGTGCAGCCCTGTTCCAGCAGGTATTCGGCCGTTTCGGCGCCCACAAGGCCGCCGCCCAGAACGACACAGTGGCCGTGGGGCCTGACCTTGCCGGCCAGCACGTCCCAGGCCGACAGCACGGCTTCCCCGTCGGCGCCGGGCACGGGCAGCCGGCGCTCGTGGGCGCCGACGGCAAGGATGACGGCGTCATAGGTGTTGAGGACTTCGGGCGAAGCCGCTGTGCCCAGCCGGACCTCGACCCCCAGCGCAGGCAGAGCCTTTTCGTAATAGTCCACCGCGCGCAGGATCTCCGCCTTGCGGGGCGGCACCGCGGCCAGCAGGAGCTGCCCGCCGATCTGTGCTTCTTTTTCATAAACGGTGACGCTGTGGCCCCGGGCGGCCGCCACCCGTGCAGCCTCCAGGCCGGCGATGCCGGCGCCCACCACGGCGACCTTCTTCTTTTCCCCAGCGGGCCGGAGGAAGATGGTCTCCTCGTCGCCGTTTTCGGCATTGAGAACGCAGGAGAGATAGCTCCGGCCGGTCAGCGCGTCGACGCAGCCCTTGTTGCAGTTGAGGCAGGCGCGCACCGGCTCGTCCCGCTCGGTCTTGACAGCGATATCGGGATCGCACAGCAGGCTGCGGCCGTAGCCGATGATATCGGCGCGGCCCTCCCGCAGGATCTGCTCGCCCGCTTCGACGGTGACGACGCGGCCGACGGTGGCCACCGGAATGGAAACGGCAGCCTTGATCTTTTCACAGACCGGCAGGGTCCAGTTATAGGGCACTGAGCCCATGGGCGGGATGGTGTCCCCCATATTGCCGGTGTGGTTGGCCTGTGCCGCCTGGATCATATCGACGCCGGCCTGCTCCAGCAGACGGGCAAATGCGACGGCTTCCTCCGCCTCCAGGCCGCCCCGGCCGCGCAGGCTGCCGTCGGCATTGACGGTGATGAGGGGCAGCTTATACTCGATCATCATATCGGGCACGGCTTCACGGATGGCGGCCACCACCTCCAGCGCGTAGCGCACACGGTTTTCAAAGCAGCCGCCATACAGGTCGGCGCGGTGATTGAGCATGGTGGAGCAGAGGGAGCCCAGCAGACGGTCGCCGTGGATCTCGATGGCGTCGACGCCGGCTTTGCGGGCGCGGACGGCACAGGCGGTCATGGCCGCCCGGATATCTGCCAGTCCCTCCGGCGAGACCTCCGAGACAAAATGCTCCATATCGTAGTTGAGCCGTTCCCGCGCGGCGCTGCCCAAACGGCGGCTCTCGGCCATGGCGGCGGCAAAGGCGGCTTCATCGCCGGCCGCCTTTGCTTTTTGTGCCTCGGCGCCGGTCTGGGCCGAGGCGCGCATCAGACCGCCGACGGCCGGCACGTCGTATTCGGGATGGAAGATCTGCAAGGCCAGCTTGCTGCCGTAGGCGTGCACGGCGTCGGCCAGCGCGCGGAAGGCCGGGATCTGGCTGTCGTCAAAGAGCTTGGGCGTGGGCGATGCCGTGGCCACCGGCGCCACGTCGCCGATGACGATATATCCCACCCCGCCTCTGGCCAGGCGCCGGTAAAAATGCAGGCTGCGGAGGCCGATGGAGCCGTCCCGTTCCTCGTAGCCGGTGGTCAGCGGCGGAAACATCACGCGGTTTTTCAAAGTCAGACAGCCCACGCGGATGGGCTGCAGCAGCGGCGAATGCTTGCTCATAACTTGATATCCTTTCCTGTTGTCTGGTATGCAGCACGAAGGCCCTTTGGCCGGATGTACTGTTTTCAGTGTAGCATAAAATACATTTTCTGTCATCTTCGCCGATAAAAGCCCGGCCTTTCATCGGTTTTTTCGATCTTTCCTGCCTGCGGCGGTTGACGGCGCATTTGCTTTCTGTTAAAATCAAACTTAAAGTAAACTTTAATTATAAGCTGTTCAGAAAGCGAGGTCCCATCCATGCTCTATTACACCATCGGCGAAATGGCCGACATCCTGGGCGTGGCCGCGTCCACCCTGCGGTATTACGACAAGGAAGGCCTGCTTCCCTTTGTCGAACGCACATCCGGCGGCATCCGCCGCTTCAAGGAATCCGACCTGGAGTGGCTGGTCACCATCGAGCATCTGAAAAAGACCGGCATGCCCATCCGCGACATCAAGGTCTTTATCGACTGGTGCATGGCCGGCGACACCACCATCGCCTGCCGCCTGGCGCTGATCGACCGGCAGCGTGAGGCCGTCCGGGCCCAGATCGCCCAGCTGGAAGACACCATGAAGATCCTCGATTACAAGCACTGGTATTACCAAACGGCGCTGGACACCGGCACCTGTGCCGTCCACGAGCAAGCGGAAACTGCCCCCCGGCTGCCCGAACGGCTGCTGGAAGGCCGCGAACTGGCCTGCTGCCACAGCGCCTGCGCGGCCCTGGAGCAGGCCCGCGCCCATGCCGCCTGCAGCCGCGGCAGCCGCCGCCCTGTGGCCTGCGACTCGGACGATTGATTTTTCGGCCGGCAAGCCCGCAAAAGCAAAAAAGCGTACACACAGGCGTGTGTACGCTTTTTTATACGCATCTTCTCAGCCAATGTAGGCGCAGAGCAGGTCAAAGGTGTTGGCCAGACCCTTTTCATGGGAACGTTCATAGCCGTGGGAGGCATAGACGCCGGGGCCGATGAGGGCGTGGCGGACATCATAGCCGGCCTTGAGGGCGACTTCCACATCGGAGCCGTAGAAATTGTAGATATCGACGGCGTAATCGACGCCGGATTCTCTGGCGGCGCGGACCAGCTCGGTGGTCATGTCGTAGTTATAGGGACCGCCGGAATCTTTGGCGCAGATGGAAACCATCTGCTCAGTGCAGCCCAGGCCCTCGCCGACGCAGCCCATATCGACGGCCAGCACATCGCAGATGCCCTCGGGAACGCCGCAGGCGGCGCCGTGGCCCACCTCTTCATAGACGGTAAAGCCGATGACCACCCGGCGGGACGGCGTGATGCCCTCGTCCTTCAGATACTTGGCGTAGGTCAGCAGCACCGAGGCCGAAGCCTTGTCATCGAGGAAGCGGCTCTTGATGTAGCCCTTGGAGGTGACGGTAAAGCGGGGCTCGACGGCGACGAAGTCGCCCCGGTCGATGCCCAGCGCCTTGACATCGTCGGCCGACCGGACGTCCTCGTCCAGCACGATCTCGAGGTTCTCCTCAAAATTTCTGGCGTCGTTGACGTGGGCGTTGACGTGGCTGGAGGCGTTGGGGACCTGGAAGGTGCCCTCGTAGCTGCCGCTGAAGCGGGTATAGACACGCACATGCTCGGTCTCGACGTTGTTGGGGTTGAGGCCGCCCACCTTGGAAACGGTCAGCCGGCCGTCGTCCTTGATGGCGCTGATGACGGCGCCCAGGGTGTCACAGTGGGCAAAGAGCATCAGGCCGTTGCCCTCGCCGCCCAGTTCGGCGCGGACGCCGCCCTTGTGCAGGCGCTGGGGGGCGTAGCCCAGACGGGTCAGCTCCTGGCAGAGATATTCCTGCACGTTGTTGGTGAAGCCGGTGGGGCTGTCGATGGAGATCAGCTTGCGCAGCTGCTCCATCATATAGTTCTTATAAACTTCTTTCATGGATACTCCTCTTTTCTGATCAGCTTACCTTCCGGCGCGGCGCCTGCCGCCCCGGCGTATGTCTATATAATGCCATATTTTCCGTCAAAAGGCAACCGATCATTTGGACATATCCGAAAAAGTCGGCCGGAATGCCGGGTCAGATGCATATTTTTCCTCCGTTTGGGCAAAACTGCAGACAGCCGCCATTGTTGCACAACGATCCCGGCGATTTGCCCACAGGAGGTTTTTTTCTTATGAGCGGACAGAAGTCCTACTGGATGGATCCCGACCTGCGCGCTCCGGCCTGCACCGTGCCGCTGGACGGACGGCGGGTGGAAAATATCGTCATCGGCGGCGGCATGGCCGGCGTGCTGACCGCCTATTTTCTGCACAAAAGCGGCCGGGAGGTCATCCTGCTGGAGGCCGAAACGCTGGGCAGCGGCCAGACCGGCGGCACCACGGCCAAGATCACCTGCCAGCACGGCCTGCTCTATCACCGGCTGATCGACACCTTCGGTCTGGCCCGGGCACGCCAGTACGCCGACGCCAACCGCCGCGCCATCGACCTCTACGGCCGCATCGCCGAGGCCGAGGGCATCGACTGCGGCTACCGCCGCGCGCCGGCTTTTCTTTATACACGGGTGGACAGCGACGCCCTGCTGCGCGAGCAGGAAGCCGCCGCCCGTCTGGGCATCGAGGCCGCCGTCACCGCCCAGACCGAGCTGCCTTTTGAGGTCCGTCTGGCGCTGCGCTTTGACGACCAGGCCCTTTTCCGTCCCCTGCGCTTTCTCTACGGCGCGGCGCGCCGTCTGGAGATCTACGAGCACACCCGGGTGCAGACCGTGCGCGACCACGAGGTCCAAACGACGGGCGGCACGGTCACCGGCAAAAACATCATTTTTGCCTGCCACTATCCCTTCGTCAGCGCGCCGGGCTATTACTTCGCACGGCTGCAAAGCCAGCGCAGCTATGTGCTGGCGCTGGAAAACGCCCAGATGCTGGAGGGGATGTATCTGGGCGTCGACCAGAGCGGCCTTTCCCTGCGCATGGACGGAGAACGGCTGCTGCTGGGCGGCGGCGGACACCCCACCGGCCAGCACCGCGCCGGTGGCAGCTATGATATGCTGCGCAAGCGGGCAAAGGAGCTTTGGCCCCACAGCCGGGAAGCGGCCGCCTGGTCGGCGCAGGACTGCATGACGGGGGACGGCGTCCCCTATATCGGCCGCTATTCCAGCACCCGCTCCAACTGGCTGGTGGCCACCGGATTCAACAAATGGGGTATGACCAGCTCGATGGCCGCCGCCGAGCTGCTGTGCGACATGATCTGCGGCCGGAACGCCCTGGGCCGGGACATCTTCTCGCCCCAGCGCTTTTCCCCGGCTGCCGCCGTCAAGCAGGCCGTATCCATCGGCCTCAAAAGCACCGAGGGGCTGGCCCGCCGCTTTCTGGAAGGCCCGCGGGCCGAGATCTCCGAGCTGCCCCGGGGCCACGGCGGCATCGTCGGCGCCTTTGACAACCGCCTAGGCGTTTATAAAGACGAGAGCGGCACCGTCTGGGCCGTCGATCCCATCTGCCCCCACATGGGCTGTCTGCTGGAATGGAACCCCGACGAAAAGAGCTGGGACTACCCCTGCCACGGCTCCCGCTTCGATTACAAAGGGCATCTGCTGGGCGGCCCGGCCCAGACGGCGCTGGAACCGGCCACCTGCCCCTGCGGCAGCCCGAAAGAAAAGGAAAAGCCCGCGGATCGCTGATCCACGGGCTTTTTTCTGTAAAATTTACGCCTTTTGTCCGGCCGCCGGCACCTGCATGCCGCGGGCAGCGGCAGCCACCATAGCGGCGGCCGTGTCGATATCGAACAGGCCGGTATCGATGCAGAGGTTATAATTCTCCGCCACGCCCCAGCCCGCGTCGGACAGGCTGTTGTAATAGGCGGCGCGCTCGCGGTCGGCACGGCGTATCTTCTGCTCGGCCTGCCGCGGCGTCATCTTGTCACGCGCCGAAACTCTGCGGATGCGCTCGTCCAGCGACGCCGTGACGAAAATGCTCAGCACGGGCACGTCGCCGTCCCGCAGGATGCGGTCGGCGCGGCCTGCCGTTCTCCGGCCGGCTGCTGGGCGGGATGGTTCAGCTCCCGATAGGTGGCGATGATCACGACCAGCGACAGGATAAAGGCCAGGATATCCGAGACCGGCATGGAATACAGAATGCCGTTGAGGCCGAACCAGCGGGGCAGCAGCAGAGCAAAGCCGACGCCGAAGACCACTTCACGGACCATCGACAGGAGGGTCGAGATCCAGGGCTTGCCCAGCGACTGCAGGAAGATGAAAGCCGCCTTGTTGACACAGGCAAAAATAACCATGCACAGATAGGTGCGGAAGGCGCGGATGGCGAATTCCGTGTAATAAATGCTCTCGTTGGCTGCGCCGAAGATGCCAATGAGCTGCCGGGGGAAGCATTCGGCAATAAACAGCGCGATGACGCCGACGATCACCTCGCAGGTCAGCAGACGTGTGAACAGCGCCTTGGCGCGGTCCTTGCGTCCGGCGCCGACATTAAACCCGACCACGGGGATACAGCCGGCCGCCATGCCGATGACGATGGAAATGACGATCTGGAAGAACTTCATCACGATGCCGATGACCGCCATGGGGATCTGCCCCAGCGCCGGCTGGCCGAAGATGGGGTCGATGGCGCTGTATTTGCTGACCATGCTGTTGCAGGCCGCCATGGAGGCGACCAGCGAGATCTGAGCCAGGAAGCTGCAGATGCCCAGCGGCAGATAGCGCCGCATCAGCTCGGGATGGAACCGGAAGCAGTCGCGGTCGAGCCGGACGGCTTTCATGCGGAACAGATAGGCTGCCGACAGGCCGGCCGTCAGGATCTGTCCCATCACGGTGGCCACCGCGGCGCCCATCATGCCCCAGCGGAAACCGAAAATGAAAATGGGGTCAAGCACGATATTGACGGCGGCGCCGGCCAGCGTGGAGACCATGGCAAAGCGCGGGCTGCCGTCGGAACGGATAATGGGATTCATGGCCTGGCCGAACATATAGAACGGGATCCCAAGCGTGATATAGAAAAAGTATTCCTTCGACTGGGCAAAGGTCTCCGGGTTGACCGTGCCCCCGAAAAGGGGCAGCAGCGGTTTTTGAAAGATCAGATAGGCCGCCGTGATGACCAGACCCGAAAGGACCGACAGCAAAACGGCGCTGCCGATGCTGCCGCCGGCCTTGTGCTGTTCCCGCGCGCCCAGGCAGATGCTGACGAAGGCGCAGCAGCCGTCGCCGATGAGCACGGCCGTGGCCAGCGCAACGATGGTCAGCGGATAAACGACCGTATTGGCCGCGTTGCCGAAAGACCCGAGATAATCGGCGTTGGCGATAAAGATCTGGTCGACGATATTATAAAGGGCCGCGACCAGCAGGGAGATGACGCAGGGCACGGCGTATTTCGTCATCAGCCGGCCGATGGGCTCCCTTTCCAGAAAACTGTTGGTTTGTTCCTGCATATGATTTTGCTCCTCTTTCAAAAATACCGGGCAAAAAAAGAAATGCGTAAGTCCGACTTCCACTCGGACTTACGCATTTTGCTGCTCAGTATCTCTATTTTACCCCCCGCGCCGGCCGGAAATCAACAGGCAGAAAGCCCAAAAATCCCGGCGGCTGTATCCCCCCGGTCTTTGGCACTTTTGCCTGTCGGCCCGTTCTCTGCCGATTCAAAGACGGCCCCGGGGATATCCACGCTCTGGCCGCAGCGGTTGGCGCGTAAACCATGCAAAAGAAAACCAGCGGCGAACGGGGGATCCTTTGATCTTTTCACCGGTTTCCGCCACGGGCTCAGCAGCGGATCACGGCCCGGCTGCCGCCTGTTTTTTCCTTGGTGACGACGATCTGGCGGTCGATCTTCTCCTTCAGCTCGGCCACATGGGAAATAATGCCCACCAGCCGGCTTCCCTCGGCCAGCCCGCAGAGGGTCTCGATGGCCTGCCGCCGCGATTCGTCATCCAGCGTGCCGAAGCCCTCGTCGATGAACATGGTGTCCAGCCGGATGCCGCCGGCCGAGGCCTGCACCTCATCGGCCAGCCCCAGGGCCAGCGACAGCGAAGCCTTGAAGGCCTCGCCGCCCGAAAGGGAGCTGACACTGCGTGTGGTGCCGTTGTAATGATCGATGACGTCCAGCTCCAGCCCGGTCTGGCTGCGGGTCTGGTTGGCCTCCTGCCGGCGCTGCAGCCGGTACTGGCCCCCCGACATGGTGCTGAAGCGCAGATTGGCCCGCTCGATGATCCGGTCGAAATAGGTCATCTGGATATAGGTCTCCAGCATGATCTTCTCCTTGCCCGACACCTTGCCGTTGGCCGTATTGGCCAGGGCGCTGACCCAGCTCCACCGGGTGTCCAGCGCCTCCAGGCGGCTCTGCTGATCCCGGATACTCTCCAGCGCGCCGCGGTTGACCTCCAGGCGGGCGTGGACCTGCTTCTGCGCGGCCAAGCACTGCTGCCTGCGCTGCCGCAGAGCCTCCTGCGCCCGGGTCTCCTGTTCCAGGTCGATATCGGCGCCGCTTTGGGTCTGCCGCTCCAGCTGGAGGATCTGGCCGTCCAGCGCCGCCAGCGCCTTTTCGCAGGCCGCAAGCTGGCCCTTCGCCTGCTCCAGAACCGCCTCCGCCTGCTGCCGCTGCCGGGCCAGTTCCGCCTTGCGCTCCAGCGCCGCCTTGCGGCTTTCCAGCGGCAGGCCGGCACGCAGCTCCTGCAGCTGCTCTCCGGCGCTTTTTTCTCTGGCCGCAGCCGAAGCCGCCTGCTCCCTGCGCCGCACCAGCTCCTGCCGCGTCTGCTCCAGCTGCTCCGCATCGGCGCGCAGCGCCGCATCCAGCTGCTCCCGCTGCCGTATGCGTTCTTCCTCCCGGCGGACCGAACGTGCCAGCAGCTCCCGCCGCTGCCGCAGTTCTCCGGCAGCCTCGGCCACCGGCCCGGCGGCCTCCCGGGGCGCTTTGTCGATCTGCATTTCACGCAGACGCTCCTCCAGCGCTGCCCGGCGCTCGTCGGCCTGCCCTTTGTATTCTCCGGCCCGGGCGCTGTCGGCGTCGGCCTGAGCCTGGGCCTTCTCCCATTGGGCCTTGACCTGGTCCAGCTGTGCCCGCGTCGGGGCGGCCGGCGCCTTTCCGGCAGGATGGGGATGCTCGACGGAGCCGCAGACCGGGCAGGGCATGCCCTCTGTCAGCGTCTGGGCCAGAATACCGGCCTGCTCGTCCAGAAAAGCCCGGTTGTAGGCATGATAGCGCGAACGCAGCACGTCGGCCTGTCGTGCCGACGCCGCGTAGACCTTCTGCGCCTCGGCCAGACGGCCGCACAGCCGCTCATACTGCGCCAGCGCGTCGGCCAGCGATTCCAGCACGCGCAGCCGGTCGGCCACCTGCCCCTGCTCGGCCAGCAGCCGTTCCCGGCGGGCCTCGGCGTCCTCCAGCCCGGCGCGCCGGGCTTTCCGGGCTTCCGCGTCCTGCTGCCGTTTGGCGGCCTCCTGTTCCAGCTGAGCGCAGCGGCGGCTCTCTTCTTCCCGCTGCCGCCGCATCTGCGCCAGCGCCTGCATGCCGTTTTCCAGCTGATCGTAATCGGGCAGACGCGCTTCCAGCTGGGCCAGCTCCCGGGCCAGCGCCTCCCGCTGGGGCTGCTTTGCCTGCTCCTGCGCCAGCGTTTGGGTCAGCCGTTCCTGCCGCTGAGTGCTTTCCTGCCGCTCGGCCCGGGCTTTTTCCAGCAGCGCCGCGGCCTGGGCGCGGGCCTGGGCCTGCTGCAGCCGTGCTTCGGCCGCTTCCAGCTGCCGGTCGGTCTCCTCCAGCTGCCTGCCCCACTGCTGCACCAGCGCTTCGTCGCCGTCCAGAAGCTCTTCCAGAAGCTGCACGGTCTCGGACGTCAGCAGCCGGCCTTCCTGCGCCTGCTGCAGCTTGCCCTCCAGCGGATGCCCGGGCGCGCACCGCGCCCCCCGGATGTATTGCTCCAGACTGCGCCGCACATCCTCCCGCTGCCGTTCCAGACCGGCGGCGTCGGCCTTGAGCTTTTCCTGCAGCTGCTGATAGCGCCCGGTGTGGAAAATCCGGCGGAAGATCTCCTGCCGCTTCTGGGTGCCGGCAAAAAGCAGCTCGCGGAAATCGCCCTGGGCGATCATGGCGATCTGGGAAAACTGCTCCCGGTCGATGCCCAGAATATCCCGCACGGCCTGATTGACCTCACGGATGCCGCTGATCACCGCACCGTCGGGCGCGATGAGGGCGGCTTTGGCAGTCTGTCGGACCATGCCGCTGCCCCGCAGCGCGGGACGGTCGTATTCGGGGCTGCGCCGGACGGTATAGGTCCGGTCGCCGTATAAAAAGACCAATTCGACCTCGGTGGGTGTATCGGGGGCGGCGTATTTGGAGCGCAGGGTGGCCGTTTCGCGGATATGGCCGCTGGCCTCCCCGTAGAGGGCAAAGGTGATGGCGTCAAAAATCGTCGTCTTGCCGGCGCCGGTATCGCCCGAGATCAGATACAGCCCTTCCCGGCCCAGCCGGTCCATATCCAGCTCCACCCGGCCGGCGTAGGGCCCAAAGGCCGACATGGTCAGTTTGATGGGTCTCAAAGTCGTTCCTCCTCTTCCCAGATCTCCCCGATCAGACGGGTGAGATAGGCTTTCTGCGCTTCCTCCATGGGGCGGCCGTTCTGCTTTTCGTAAAGCTCATCGAAAAGCTCCAGCGGCGACCGGCGCTCGACCTCCCCGGCCGTGCCCACCTGCCCCATGGCCCGGGTGCGGCGGTTATCGTAATCCAGCTTCATCATATTGGGATAGACCACCCGAAGCTGCCCCATGGCGTTGGGCACATCCTCCTCGTCGGTCAGCACGATATGGAGATAATCGTCGGTCTGCTGGGCCGTGTAAAAGGCCTTGTCGGTCAGCTGCGCAAACGTCCCCCGCACTTCCCGCAGGTCCCGCAGCGGCGTCAGCGGCACGGTGCGCACCGTCAGACGCCCCTTTTCTTCCAGCTCGACCACTGTCACCGATTTCCGGTGGCCCATTTCCGAAAAGGAATATTTCAGCGGCGTGCCGCAGTAGCGCAGGCGCGGACTCCCGATGTCCTGGGGCCCGTGGATATGGCCCAGCGCCACATAGTCAAAAGCCGAAAAGACGCCGGCGTCGACGTTGTCGGCGCCGCCCACCGAGATCTCTTCCGATTCACAGCGCAGAGCGCCGGTGACAAACTGATGGGTGACCAGCACGCAGCGCTCCTCCGGCGGCAGCACGGCCTGCGCCAGCGCCGTGCGGACGGCATCGGTATAGCTCTCGATGTCCTCGTCGGGAAAATAGCGCCGGACGTGCAGGGGCTTGACAAAGGGCAGCATGAAAACATGCACCGGCCCCCATGCGTCCCGCAGGGTCACCGGCCGGAGCGTGCCGTCGTAGACCGGCGACATGTGGATGCCGCTCTTGTCCATCAGGCGCGCGCCGAACGCGATGCGCTCGGGCGAATCGTGATTGCCGCTGATGACGAAGACCTGCAGGCCGCGGGCGGCCAGCCGATAGAGAAAATCGTCAAAGACCTGCACGGCCTCGGCCGGCGGCACCGTTTTATCGTAGACGTCGCCGGCGATCAGCACGGCGTCGGGCCGTTCGCCGTCGATGACGTCAACGATCCGGTCCAGAATATAGATCTGATCCTGCAGCATGGAAAACTCGCTGACGCGCTTGCCGATGTGCAGGTCAGACAGATGGATGAACTTCATTTTGGATATTCCCTCCGCGCTGCCCGGGCAGCCATTCTGTCGTTATTCGACCGGTCGAAAGCCGGTATTTTTTTATTATAACCCACCTTGAAAAACACGGCAAGTATGCAGCCGGTTATCCGTATAGAAAACCTGTAGGATTACAATAGATGTTGGACAGTTGAATAAAAAAAGATGAAGGATAAGGCCTTATCGGTTAAAGTTGAGTTACCACACAACAACTGGACGAAAGGGGACCATATCCTTCATGAGCAAGAGTATAACACAGGACATGGCGTACAGGCAATCCTTAATGAAGTACGCGGAGAAATATGGCGTCAGCCGGGCAAGTCGGAAGTACAACAAAAGCCGGTCATATATCTACTTCTGGCGGGCACGCTGGGACGGAAGTGTGGAGTCCCTTGCCTGCCAGTCCCGGCGTCCTCACAGTCATCCCAATCAACACACGGAGGCAGAACTGAAGCTGATCCGGGATATGCGCCGCCGCAATCCAACACTTGGCATGGTGGAACTATGGTACCGTCTGAGACAACGGGGCTATACCCGCCGTCCGGAAAGTCTGTTCCGGGTCATGCGGAGGCTGGGACTGTTTTCCGCCGGAAAGCCGAAGAAATCCTATACGCCCAAGCCCTATGAGCAGATGACCTATCCCGGTCAGCGGATCCAGGTGGATGTGAAAGTTGTTCCGCATCGCTGTATCACAGACCCCGAGCTGCG
>CAMEZQ010000003.1 GCA_945947915.1 uncultured Clostridia bacterium
ACGCAGTTGCAGCGGATGTTCTGCTTGCCGTACTGCAGGGCGGTGTACTGGGTCAGCATGTTGACGCCGGCCTTGGCACAGGCATAGGCGGTGGAGCCCAGGTCGCCGGCGCAGGAAGCCATGGAGCCGATGTTGATGATGGAGCCGCCCTTTTCGTTCTTCTGCAGATAGGGCAGCACGCACTTGATGGCGTAGAATGTGCCGCGCAGGTCGCTCTGGAGAACTGCGTCCCACATTTCCAGGGTCAGCTCGTCGACGCGGCCGTCCTTGAGGCCGACGTTGGCAGCGTTGTTGACCAGAATATCGATCTTGCCGTACTGTTCGGCTGTGTCGGCGAAAAGCTTTTCGACGCTTTCGGCCGAGGTGATGTCCATGGTGTGGAAGGAGGCCTTGCCGCCTTCACTGACGATGCGGTCGACGATGGCCTGGCCCTTTTCGGCACGGCGGCCGCAGATGATCACCTGGGCGCCCTCGGCCGCGAACAGGCGGGCGATGCCGATGCCGATGCCGCTGGTCGAACCGGTAACGATGGCAACTTTGTCTTTCAAACGATCCATACTTGTGTTCCTCCTTGAAGGCTGAATAGAATAAAGTGCAAGCGCCTGAGGCGCGCGATGCTGGGAAAAGGTCGTTCTTGTCGTGCAAATTATATACGGGATCAAACAACCAACGCCTCAAAAAGGAACCTGGGGACGGGTATGTTGAAAATCAAAGAGCTTTGGGAGCCGTGCGCTTATCGACGAGATAGAGATACTCGCTGAGATGGATGGAACGGCTGCGGAGATTGCGGGCGCCGCGGAAGGTGTTGTAGGCCGTGTCGAATACCGTGACACTGCCCAGCTCGCCGAGCAGGCGGCGCATTTCCTGCGGGGAAATGAAGCCTTCGGAATTGAAGGAGATCAGCAGAAAGCGGGCCGGCAGGCGGGCGCAGAGCTCGCCCAGGGCCGCCTGGGCTTTTGCGGGGCTGTTGTAATCGGAACGGTTCCAGTCGCGCGGGATGCCGGATACCGGACTGATCCGGTCGGCCGGCGGTTCCCGGTAGGTGCAGAGCAGATTGAGCATAAAATAATTGGAACCGTAGGGATGCTGGTTGTAGGGCGGGTCGAGGTAGGCGACGTCGACCGGCTCCATCTGGCCGGCCAGCCGGAGCGCGTCCAGCCGGGTGACCGTAAAGGGGCAGGTGTAATTGCTGAACACGGGGAAGGGCAGCTCGATGGGGGCCAGAATGCGGGAGAGGGCGTTGGCCGCCCGGCCGCCCCAGGCGCCCCTGCCGGTGTGCGGGTCTTTGTAAAAACCCTTGAAGACCCCCGAGGTGTTGCATTTGACCGAAGCCTCAGACAGAAGCGGCGCCAGGAAATAGGGCTGCAGGTCGGCGGGCAGGCGGCCGATGGCCGTGCGGCAGGTATCGAGAAAAACGGCGTTTTCCGGCGTGTAGAAAACACGCTCGCCCTTTTGGATATTGCCGGCGTCCCGGGGGGCGTAAAGACGGCGGATGAAGCCGTCGGTCACCGGATGGGCGGCCATGTCGCGCAGCAGCGCCCGGTGGACTTCGGAAAGCCGCGTCCGGTCGGGGCTGGCCAGATAGCAGCGGGAAATGACGCTGCAGTAGAGCTCCAGATCGTTGGCCAGAATATGATCGGCCCATTGCTTGAAAAAGCGGGAAACGACACCCGAGCCGGAGAAAACGTCGGCAAAGGTCAGCCGTTCCCGGCCCAGGCGGGACTGGACCTCGCGGACGCCCCGGCCGATAAAGTCCAGCAGGGCGCGCTTGTTGCCCAGGTAGGTGATGAGCTGTCGGGTGAGATATGCTTCGTTTTCGGTGGTTTCCATAACGGAGTCTTCCTTTCCGCCGCCTGCGGCTGCTGATCAAAAACAGTCCCAGTATAGCATAAATCGCCGATCGACAGCAACATCCCGGGCGGCGGGAAAGAAAAGACGGCGGGGCAAAGCCGCTTGAAAAAACAGAAAAAGCCGCAGCGGCAGAGCCGTCACGGCTTTTTCAGGAAAAAGGAAAGAGAAGGTATTGGCAAGGATAAAGCCGCGGAATGCGGGGAGTGAAAAGCAGCTGCGGGTCCCGGGCGGACCAAAAAAGGAAATAAAAAAAGACAGAACGCAAAGCCGCAGAAAAAGATGGGCTTGCCTCTGTCCATTAACCTGAAAGATTCCCTCTGTACGGCGCAAGCGCCGTAAAAAGTTGCCTCGTCGGTGCAGCGGGTGGCTGCTTTTCAGAGCGTCGTCGGAACACGGTCCTTTTGCCTGAGAGCTTTCGCAATTCCCCTTCGGCGTGCCTGCGCGGCCTCTCTCCCGTATTCGTCATCCGACCTATGCTGTTGTCATTTACCGTGTTTATCATAAACGATGAAAGAGCCTTTGTCAATAGTTTTTTTCGAGTTTTTTGCACGGAAACCGGCATTAAATATGTTAAAAAGTTGGCAAATGCCGGAGGACAAAAGAACGGTTGACAGGGCGGGGGCGCCTTTATTATAATAGAAGCCGGACAAGGGAGTAGTCGGCGCCGGCCTGCCGGCGCGGCAATATCGACAGACTAACGGGACGTGGGCGTTATGGCACGACCGTTCGGTATTGCACGGCATTGTGAAACGACGAGACTTGACCGCTTGCTTTTGCTGCGGTCAGGTCTTTTTTTACGCTCCCGGGAAATCAAATGAAGATATGAAAGAGGTAGTAACATGTCCCTGACTGAACTTTTCATCCTGGCCGTCGGCCTCTCCATGGACGCCTTCGCCGTTTCCATGTGCAAGGGTCTGGCCCTGCGGCACGCGGCGCCGCGGGATATGCTCAAGGCGGGCGCTTATTTCGGCGGCTTCCAGGCCGGCATGCCCCTGATCGGGTATCTGCTGGGCGCGGCCTTCAGCGACGCCATCAGCGCCGTCGATCACTGGATCGCCTTCCTGCTGCTGGGCTTTATCGGCTTGAATATGATCCGCGAATCCAGAGGCGAGGCGGAGGAGTGCAGCGATGCCATGGACGTCCGCACCATGCTGCTGATGGCTGTGGCCACCTCCATCGACGCGCTGGCCGTGGGCGTCACGCTGGCTTTTCTGCAGGTGTCTATCCTGCCGGCCGTCACCTTTATCGGCGTCGTCACCTTTACGCTGTCGGCCTTCGGCGTCTGGCTGGGCGGCCGTCTGGGCGGCAGCAGCCGCTTTAACGCCGAGCTGTGGGGCGGCGTCATCCTCATCCTCATCGGCACCAAGATCCTGCTGGAGCATCTGGGCATTTTGGGGTGATCTGCGGGTTGGGAACTTCGCTGAAGCGGACGAATCTGGGTGCTGCGCCGCGCCTATGCCTCCCTTGTGCAAAGGGAGGTGAGTCCGAAGGACCCGGAGGGATTGTGCTTTTTCTGATTTTTCCTTCTCAACTTCACTTGTCCGCCTTGGCAAGTGCGCGTTTTTCTGTTACTTTCGACTGCCCGAAAGTAACCAAAGGGCACTGGGGGCGCTTTAAGCCGCCCCCCGGACCCCCAGGCGAGGGTGTAAAGGGTTGTGGTGAAGTCTGACGGAAGCGCGGAAGCCGCGACCGTGCGCCCGATTCCATTGATGCGTCCTCAGGTCGCTCATTGGGGCGCGGTTCCGTCTGACATCAGCCGATAGAAAGCGGCCGGCGCGGCTCCGTGCGCCGTAAGCAAAAAAGAGCGACCCGTGACAGCGGCTTCGCCGCATCATCATCGGGTCGCCTATAAAACGGCACCGCACCCATGCCTCCCTTGTGCAAAGGGAGGTGGGTCCGCAGGACCCGGAGGGATTGTGCTTTTCCTGCGCAACGCCACTTGTGCGCTTTGGCAAGCGCGCGTTTTTCTGTTACTTTCGACCGAGCGAAAGTAACCAAAGCTCGCCGGGGGTGCTTTAAGCCGCCCCCCCGGTCCCCCAGGCGAGGGTGTAAAGGGTTGTGGTGTGCTTTTCCAGACACATGGGGGCCGCGACCCAAGGCCCCGCTGATGCGGAACGGCTTCGGGTCGCTCACGCAGCCCGTCTGCCCCCGGAAGTTATGAAGGGCCTGTTTTTTTGCCTGGCTGCTTTATCATCAGGCCGGGAACTTCGCTGAAGCGGACGAATTTGAGTGCTGCACCGCACCCATGCCTCCCTTGTGCAAAGGGAGGTGGGTCCACAGGACCCGGAGGGATTGTTGGGGCGATGCCGTGGGGCATAAAAAAACAGCCTGCTGTAGTTCAGCAGGCTGTTCACTGGCGGGCGTGCGTGGGAATCGAACCCACCTAAGAAGCTACTAACCCCTATCACCGGTTTTGAAGACCGGGGGGCACACCAGCACCCATCCACACCCGTGTGGCGTAATGCGTTAATTATGATAGCATGAAGCTATGGTTTTTTCAAGTGCTTTTTTCAAAAAGCGGCAGCGGCCGGCCGGCGGACTGATCGTTTTTTTCGATGAATGCCATCGGCGGGGGCAAAACCGGCTGCGAAAAAACTTTCGGCATTTATAAATTTTGCAAATAAAGTTTGACACGGTCGTCAAAACAGCAAAAAATGCCGCTGGAATTCCGAGATTTTTTTTCGTTTTCAGGGAAAAGAGGGCTTTACAAATGGCCGTTCTGTGTTAAAATATAGTCGTAAGCGAGCGCGTGTGTCTCGCTTGCCCAAAAATAAATATTTCAGGATGAAGCTTCCGGGAGAGCGCGGGACAGAGAACCCGCCGCCGAAGAGGCAAGGGCCTGCGGTGAGTCGCCGCAGGGCCGAAACTTTCAGGCAAAAGGACCGGATGCGGACTGTACTCTGAAGAGCTGTAAGCGAACTCATGCTTAAGCGCCAAAGGAGCAACGGCCTTAGGGCCGGAATCTCTCAGGCCAAAAAACGGAGAAAAAGACGGTTGATTTACTTGTTTTTATTGTGATTTCAGTCGGGATTTCTTTAGAAGCACCGAGGCCGCTTATTTTTTTGACCCGGCGGCACGGACAGACTGAAATAAAGGCGGTAACAGGAAATTGGATTTCATCATCATTACAAATAATCCCCGGGTGCGGGACGAATACGGCGCCAAATACTGCGTGCTGTATCAGGAGTGTTCCTTCGACGAGATCCTCTACGCGGTGCGCGACAAGATCCACAAGGGGCACAAGCTGCTGACCCATCCCCTTTCGGGCAGCGTCAAGCCCAACGAGACCCCCTACAAGAGCATCATGATCTCGGCTGAGCGGGGCGCCATGGACAACGATTCGGTCATACTGATCGAAGACGCCATCAATATGGCCACCAGCGGCAAGTTTGAAAAATACCGCCAGCGGCAGGCCACCCTCAACCAGCGCATCCTGGCCGACTTCCAGATGATCGACTTTTTCCTGATCACCAGCGGCATAGAGTCGGCCCAGACCGGCCTGATGGTCTGATCTCCGGATTTTATTCATTACGGTTTTCATTTAATTGAAATACAAATTATAGTGATTGGAGGAAATTATCTTGAAAACTCTTGAGCTTGGTTATATCCATATCAACGATATCATCATTGGCTCTGAGTCGAAGGTCGAGAACGGCGTCCTCTATGTAGATGAGGCTGCTGTCAAGGCACTGGTCCTGGAGGACGAGTTCCTGAAGGATGTTCACTTCGACGTCGCAAAGCCCGGTGAGAGCACAAGAATCACCCCCGTTAAGGACGTTATCGAGCCCCGCGTGAAGGTCGAGGGCCCCGGCGGCGTCTTCCCCGGCATGGTCAATAAGGTCGAGGCCGTCGGCGAAGGCAAGACCAATGTCCTGAAGGGCATGGCCGTTGTCACAGCCGGTAAGATCGTCGGCTTCCAGGAGGGCGTCATCGACATGAGCGGCCCCGGCGCCGACTACACCCCCTTCTCCAAGACCATCAACTTCGTCATGGTCTGCGAGCCCGCTGACAGCCTGCTGGCTACCGATCCCGAGGCTACACTGCCCATCGACAACGAGAAGAAGCCCGAGTATGAGAGAGCTGTCCGTATGGCCGGCCTGAAGGTCGCCGCCTACCTGGGCGAGCTGGCCAAGAACGTCACCCCCGACGAGACCGAGGTCTTCTCCACCCCCAACCTGAAGGAAGGCATGGAGCTGTATCCCGATCTGCCCCGCGTTGTCTATGTCGCCATGCTGCAGACCCAGGGCCTGCTGCACGACACCTATGTTTACGGTGTTGACGCCAAGCGCACACTGTCCACCATGATGTGGCCCACCGAGATCATGGACGGCGCCATCGTCAGCGGTAACTGCGTGTCGGCCTGCGACAAGAACCCCACATATATCCATGAGAACAACCCCGTTGTTCACGAGCTGTTCAAGCAGCACGGCAAGACCATCAACTTCGTCGGCGTCATCATCACTAACGAAAACGTCTACCTGGCTGACAAGCAGCGCTCCTCCGACTGGGCTGCCAAGCTCTGCGAACTGCTGGGCGTTGACGGCGCTATCGTCACACAGGAAGGCTTCGGCAACCCCGATACCGACCTGATCATGAACACCAAGAAGATCGAGCTGAAGGGCGTCAAGACCGCCATCGTCACCGACGAGTACGCCGGCCAGGATGGTAAGTCCCAGTCGCTGGCCGATGCTGACCCCCTGGCCGACGCTGTTGTCACCGGCGGCAACGCCAACCAGGTCATCATCCTGCCCAAGATGGACAAGGTCATCGGCATGCTCGACTATGTCGACGTCATCGCCGGCGGCCATGCTGGCTCGCTGCGCGAGGATGGCACCATCGAGGCTGAGATCCAGGTCATCACCAGCGCTACTAACGAGATGGGCTTCAACAAGCTGTCCGCTAGATAAGTAATCATATCAGAGAGGAGGACACAACTACAATGAGTTTCAAAGTTGTACACTATATCAACCAGTTCTTCGCCAACATCGGCGGCGAGGAAATGGCTCATGTTGCCCCCGAGCTCAGAGACGGTCTGGTTGGCCCCGGTCTGGCTCTGAACAACGCTTGGAAGGGCGAAGCTGAGATCGTCAAGACCATCGTCTGCGGCGACTCTTATTTCGCTGAGCATGAGAAGGAAGCCAAGGAGCAGATTCTGGCTTGGGTCAAGGAGATCAATCCTGACTTCTTCATCGCCGGTCCTGCCTTCAACGCCGGCCGTTACGGCTATGCCTGCGCCAACGTCGCTATCGCCGTTCAGGAGATGGGCATTCCCGTTCTGACAGGTATGTATCAGGAGAACCCCGGTGCCGATTATAAGAACCAGGTCCTGATCGTCGCCACCAAGGACAGCGCTGCCGGCATGCGTCAGGCTGCCCCCACCATGGCTAAGCTGGCCCTGAAGATCATGAAGGGCGAAAAGCTGGGCGCTTCCTGCGAAGACGGCTATATGCCCAACGGCATCCGCGTCAACTTCTTCGAGAAGGAGCGCGGCGCCAAGAGAGCTGTCGACATGCTGATCAAGAAGCTGGCCGACAAGCCCTTCGTCACCGAGTATCCCATGCCTTCCTTCGACCGCGTCGAGCCGGGCAAGGCCATCAAGGATATGTCCAAGGCCACCATCGCTCTCTGCACATCGGGCGGTATCGTTCCCAAGGGCAACCCCGACCACATCGAGTCTTCGTCGGCTTCTCACTACGGTGAGTACAGCATCGAAGGCGTCATGGATCTGACCGAAGAGGGCTGGGAAACAGCTCACGGCGGTTACGACCCCATCTATGCCAACCAGGATGCCGACCGCGTCCTGCCCGTTGACGTTATGCGCGACCTGGAAAAGGAAGGCGTCATCGGCAAGCTGCACAACCTGTTCTACACCACCGTTGGTAATGGTACCGCTGTTGCCTCGGCTAAGGCTTTTGCTGCTGAATATGCACAGAAGCTGGTCGCCGCCGGCGTTGACGGCGTTATCATGACCTCCACTTGAGGCACCTGCACACGTTGCGGCGCAACGATGGTTAAAGAGATCGAGAGAACCGGTCTGCCTGTTGTTCACATGTGCACAGTCACACCGATCTCCCTGACAGTTGGTGCGAACAGAATCATCCCCACAATCGCTATTCCTCATCCTCTGGGCAACCCCGCTCTGGATCATGAAGAAGAGAAGAAGCTGCGCAGACATCTGGTCGACAAGGCGATCCATGCCTTCACCGTTGATGTCACCGAGCAGACCGTCTTCGAGGACTAATTTCAGCCCTCTAAAGCAATTGTAAACAGTTTGTTTGCATAAGCTTGGGGGAGGACGGTGTCCTCCCCCAAGCCCCCTTTACGCATTTTCCGCCTGCACCGGCAGGCTGCGGCGGCGGGAGATCGGGGTCCCGCGGGCCGTATTTACAGAAAATTTCCCGATGGTTTTGAATTTGAATATTGCGGCCAAGGCCGTTCCTATATATAATAGATATTGTTTGGAACTGAAAAATTTGCGCTTAATTTAAAAATTATATAAAGAAAGGGCGAATTCCAATGAGCAAGATATATGATGTGATCGTACTGGGCGCCGGCCCTGCCGGCCTGGCTGCCGGTCTGTACGCCGGCAGAAGCCGTCTGTCCACCCTGATCATCGAAAAGGGCCAGGACGGCGGTCAGATCGCCATCACCAATGAGATCGAGAACTATCCCGGCCAGGTGGAGGGCGATTCCGGTCCTTCCCTGATCGCCCGCATGACTGCCCAGGCTGCCCACTTCGGCGCCGAGCGCGTCAGCGACACCATCAAGAGCGTTGAGCTGGTCGGTGATGTCAAGACCCTGCACGGCTTCAAGGCCGACTATCAGGCCAAGGTCGTGATCGTCGCTACAGGCGCTTTCCCCAAGCCCATCGGCTGCAAGAACGAGGGCGACCTGGTCGGCAAGGGCATTTCCTTCTGCGCCACCTGCGACGCTTCCTTCTTCGAGGACTTTGAAGTTTACGTCGTCGGCGGCGGCGACAGCGCTGTTGAAGAGGCCATGTATCTGACCAAGTTCGCGCGCAAGGTCACCATCATCCACCGCCGCAACGAGCTGCGTGCCGCCAAGTCCATCCAGGAGAAGGCTTTCAAGAACGAGAAGCTGCACTTCATGTGGGACACCGTTGTTGACGAAGCCATCGCCAACGAAGACGGCATGCTGGGCGCCATGGTCGTTAAGAACACCAAGACCGGCGAGCTGACCCGCATCGAGGCTGATCCCGACGACGGCATCTTCGGCCTGTTCGGCTTCATCGGCTATAACCCCAACTCGGCTCTGTTCGAGGGCGTTCTGGATCTGGAGCACGGCTATATCAAGACCGACGAGAACATGCACACCAACGTCGAGGGCGTTTACGCTGCCGGCGATATCCGTGTCAAGAGCCTGCGTCAGGTCGTTACAGCCGCTGCTGACGGCGCCATCGCTGCCATGCAGGCTGAGCACTATCTGGCCAACAAGGAATAATCCGTTATCCCTGTATTTAAATATTTATCTCAAAGGAGTACAGAAAAATGCTTGAACTGACAAAAGACACATTCGAGGCCGAAGTTCTGCAGGCCGAGGGTAAGGTTTTCGTTGACTTCTACGGCGATGGCTGCGTTCCCTGCGCCGCGCTGATGCCCCATGTTCATGAGTTCGCTGAGCAGTACGGCGACAAGCTGAAGTTCTGCGCGCTGAACACCACAAAGGCCAGAAGACTGGCCATCAAGCAGGGCATCATGGGTCTGCCCGTCATGGCCATCTATGAGGGCGGCAAGCAGATCGCTTCGGTCGTCAAGGATGACGCCACCGTCGAGAGCATCGAGGCCATGATCAAGGCCAACATCTGATCGGCCGTTGACCTTTCGGCGGGGACCCGGTTCCCGCAATACCCCGGATCCCGAGGGGGTCCAAATAACCATATATAGTGAGTCTCGCAAGAGACTTTGCTATAAATAAATTGAGGAGGAAATTGAGCCATGAGCATTCTGAATGGTAAGAAAGTTATCATCATCGGCGACAGAGACGGCGTTCCCGGCCCTGCCATCGAAGAATGTGCAAAGACTGCTGGCGCAGAGGTCGTCTTCTCTTCGACGGAGTGCTTCGTCTGAACCGCCGCAGGCGCAATGGATCTGGAGAATCAGAGAAGAGTTAAAGAATTCGCTGAACAGTATGGCCCGGAGAACGTAGTTGTTCTGCTCGGTGCAGCGGAGGGTGAGGCCTCCGGTCTGGCCGCTGAGACAGTTACAGCTGGTGACCCGACCTATGCAGGTCCGTTGACAGGAGTCTCGTTGGGACTCACGGTTTATCATGTTTGCGAAGAAGAAGTCAAGGCAGAGTTTGACCCCGCCGTTTATGACGAACAGGTAGGCATGATGGAGATGGTACTTGACGTCGATGATATCGCTAGCGAAATGCAGAGCATTCGCGACGAGTATTGCAAGTATCTCGGCTAAGACAAGAAGTAAAGGGGCTGGATACTTCCAGCCCCTTTCCGTTATTTCCGGCATTTTGGCCGGAGAAAGAGGGGAAACAGACAGCGCCCGCCCGGCCGGTCCTCCCCGACTGAGATCGTGGCTAAGGAATCGCAAGGATTCCAACGATAAATTAAGAAGAAAGGTTAGTGAGCCAAAATGAACGCTGTAATCAAGGGTGCAGGTTATGCACTGGTCCATACCCCTGATATGGTCATCCACAACGGTACCACACAGACGACAGAGAGAATCGTCAATCCTGAATCGGAGTATCTGAAGGCGCTGCCCGATCATCTGCGCACCTTCGAGCAGGCGGTCGCCTACTATCCCAACCAGACCTACATCGGCAACCTGACACCCGACGAGCTGGGTGCTATCCCCGCTCCCTGGAATGAGCAGGAGTGCCCCCTGACCAGCCGTTACGGCAAGTTCGGCCAGATCATGCCTCAGGAAGAGTTCCTGCTGCTGATGCAGGCCTGCGACGTTTTCGACCTGGTCATCCTGGACGCGGCTTTCGTTGCCGAGCACAAGGCTGCTCTGGCTGCCAACGAGATCATCGATGATTCCATCATGGCCCGCATCAAGGACGGCGTTGCGCCTGCCGAGATCGAGAAGGCTGTCAATGAGGAGCATGCCGAGGGTCTGTACCACAACAACAAGCTGGTGGGCGCCGTCAAGAGAGCCCACGACATCGACACCAACCTGTCGGCCCATGTCATGCATGAGAACCTGGCCTCCAAGGCGTCCAACGTCGTCGCCATCCTGCACGCCATCAAGAACGCCGGCATCGCCAAGGAAGACGTTGAGTATGTCATCGACTGCGCCGAGGAAGCCTGCGGCGATATGAACCAGCGCGGCGGCGGCAACTTCGCCAAGTCGGTGGCTGAGATCGCCGGCCTGGTCAACGCCTCCGGCTCGGATATCCGCGGCTTCTGCGCCGCTCCCGCCCATACCATGATCTCGGCTGCCTCTCTGGTCGCCGCCGGCTCCTACAAGACGGTCATCGTCACCTCGGGCGGCTGCACAGCCAAGCTGGGTATGAACGGCAAGGACCACGTCAAGAAGGGCCTGCCCATTCTGGAAGACGTTCTGGGCGGCTTCGCGGTCGTTCTGGGCCAGGATGACGGCGTCAACCCCATCGTCAACCTCAACATCCTGGGCCGCCACAAGGTCGGCTCCGGTTCCGGCCCCCAGCAGGTCACCGAAGCTCTGGTCTTCGATGCTCTGGACAGAAACGGCATGAAGGTCACCGACATCGATAAGTTCGCCGGTGAGCTGCACAACTCCGACGTTCTGAAGCCGGCCGGCGGCGGTGACCCCGCTGAGGGCTTCTTCAAGGTCGTCGCTGCTGCCGCCATCAAGCGCGGTGATATGGAAAAGGCTGCCATGAAGACCTTCGTCAAGGAACACGGCATGGTCGGCTGGGCTCCCACACAGGGCCACATCCCCTCGGGCGTTCCCTGCCTGGGCTTTGTCCGTGAGGATATCCTCAGCGGCAAGATCAAGAATGCCATGGTCGTCGGCAAGGGCTCGCTGTTCCTGGGCCGTATGACCAACCTGTTCGACGGCGTTTCCTTCGTTGTCGAAGCTAACCCCGGCAAGAAGGAAGAAGAAAAGGGCGTCAGCGAGGAAGAGGTCAAGAGCCTGATCGCCAAGGCCCTGAAGGATTTCGCAGCTGGTCTTCTGGCTGAGTAAGCAGGTGACTGAAATGAGCAATCTGGAAAAAACCATTGCCAAGGCCTTCCTGGAAATGGCGGAGGGCCTGGAGACGGGCAGCTTTGGCAAAAAGCCCCGCATCGCGCTGACCGGCATGGGCAGTGAGCACGGCGAAGAGAACGCCATGAAGGCCGCCGTTATGGCTGCCCGCAAGGGTGTTGACGTCGTTTATATCGGCAGCCTGGAGCACGAAGGCGTGACCACCGTTCACGTGGCCGACGACGAAGAGGGCCACAAGAAGATGGAAGCCATGCTGGACGCCGGCGAGATCGACGGCGCCGTCACCATGCACTTCCCCTTCCCCATCGGTGTTTCCACCGTCGGCCGCGTCATCACACCGGCCAAGGGCAAGGAGATGTTCGTCGCCACAACCACGGGCACATCGTCCACCGACCGTGTGGAAGGTATGGTCAAGAACGCCATTTACGGCGTGATCACAGCCAAAGCCACCGGCGTGGAGAATCCCTCCATCGGTATTCTGAACGTCGACGGCGCGCGTCAGACCGAGATCGCCCTCAAGCAGCTGGCCGAGGGCGGCTATAACATCAACTGGGCCATCTCCGGCAGAGCCGACGGCGGCAGCGTGCTGCGCGGCAACGACGTTCTGCAGGGCACACCGGATATCCTGGTCACCGACTCGCTGACCGGCAATATCCTGATGAAGATGATGTCCTCCTTCACCACAGGCGGTTCCTTCGAGGCCAGCGGCTTCGGCTATGGCCCCGGTATCGGCCAGGGCTATGAGAAGCTGGTTCTGATCGTTTCGAGAGCGTCGGGCGCCCCTGTCATCGCCAACGCCATCGAGTTTGCCGCCCAGCTGGTCAAGGGCAAGATCTTCGAGGTGGCCAAGGCGGAGTTCGCCGCTGCCGAAAAGGCCGGCCTGAAGAAGATCCTGGAAGCCAGAAAGGCTTCGGCCAAGCCCGCCGGCGAGGCCAAGGAAGAAGTTAAGATCCCGCCCAAAGAGGTCGTTACCGCTGAGATCACCGGCATCGACGTTCTGGATCTGGACGATGCCGCTGCCGTTCTGTGGAAGGCCGGCATTTACTGCGAGACCGGCATGGGCTGCACCGGCCCCATGCTGCTGGTTTCCGAAGCCAACGAAGAAAAGGGCAAGGAGCTGGTCAAGGCGGCCGGCTACATTGGCTGATCTTCGGCTTACAGCTTAACGCAACTGCGCGTTTTTGCGCATAGGGATGACCTCCGCCCGTCGGGCGGAGGTCATTTGTTTTTGCGCGGAAGTATTTTTTACGGCGCGAGGGGGATCCCGGCGGTTTGGAGCGGTGGACAGGAATGTTGAAAAGCTGTGCATGCTGTCATATCTGTGTGGAATGGGTGTGGATAAGCTGTGCAAACTGTGAAAAACACACAAAATTCGGCATTCTGCCAAAGTTTGAGGGTAAAAATCGTATAAATAGACCAAAAAGGGTTGACAAACCGGACCGGATTTGGTATCCTATAGGAGCGCTCGGGAAAGGGCGCAGAGGGTCTGCCTGCGGGCGGTCCCCGAAAAACGCGATGAATCCGGAGATTGCCGGCCTGGCCGGGTAACTTCGGAGGAGTAGTCCGACAATCGGGCGGCAGAGAAACCAAGACATACTTGCGTATCCATTTACAACCGGCGGAACTGCCTGCACTCGGCAGGTAAGCCACGGGGAGACCAACGAGTATTTATTTGCGCCGGCGCCCTATCATGCAGAGACCGGCTTTCATTATGCCGAAAACGTGATACACCCGGAAGCGTTGAAGTTTCTCGCCGTACCAAATCATCAAAGAAATGCGATTTGCGTACGCACAGGAGGAAAACAGCAATGGCAGAAATGCAGAAAATGAGAATCAGACTGAAAGCTTACGATCATCAGCTGATCGACCAGGCCGCCGAGCGCATCGTTGAGGCTGCCAAGAGAACAGGCGCGGACGTCGCCGGCCCCATCCCTCTGCCCACAGAGAAGAAGGTCGTTACGATCCTGCGGGCCGTCCATAAATATAAGGACAGTAGGGAACAGTTTGAGAGACGCACGCACAAGCGTCTGATCGATATCCGCAACCCCGAGCAGAAGACCATCGAGGCTCTGACCAACCTGGATCTGCCCGCCGGCGTCGATGTCGAGATCAAGCTGTAAGAAACAAAACAAGTCAACAACCGTTCCCGCCGGTGCGGGAGGGTTATGTTGGGAAATGAAGGAAGACAACACTTTACTGTTTTCCAACCACTAACTTAAGGAGGAAATAAAATTGCAACTGCAGAGAGCAATCATCGGTAAGAAGGTCGGCATGACACAGATCTTCGACAATACCGGAAAAGTGATTCCTGTCACTGTAGTCGAAGCTGGTCCCTGCACTGTCACACAGATCAAGACAGTCGAGAAGGACGGCTACGCATCGGTCCAGCTGGGCTTCGCTGACATCAGCGACAAGAAGCTGACCAAGCCCATGAAGGGCCATTTCGCCAAGGCCGGCGTTGCGGCCAAGAAGTACCTGAAGGAGTTCCGCCTGGCTGACTGCACACAGTACAAGGTGGGCGATATTGTCCTGGCCGACCTGTTCAAGGAAGGCGACAAGGTCGATGTCGTCGGCACCAGCAAAGGTAAGGGCTACGCGGGCGTCGTCAAGCGCTGGAACGCCAGAATGCAGCAGCACAGCCACGGTGTCGGCCCTGTCCATCGTTCGGTCGGCTCCATGGGCGCCAACACAGACCCCTCGAGAGTTCTGCCCGGCAAGAAGATGGCCGGTCACCTGGGCGCCGAGCAGGTCACAGTCCAGAACCTGCAGATCGTTAAGGTCGATGCAGAATCCAACATGATCGCTGTCAAGGGCGCGATCCCCGGCCCCAAGGGCGGCGTCGTCTATATCAAGAACACCGTCAAGCTCAACCGCGTCAAGAACACGCAGGTCCAGGGCGTCAGCAGCAACCCGCAGAAGGCTTCTGCAAGAAAATAACGGGGAGGAGGAAAAACAATGGCTAAAACCAATCTTTACGATATGACCGGTAAGGTCATCGGCGAAATCGAACTGAATGACAGCGTTTTCGGCATCGAGCCCAACACAGCCGTCATGCATGAGGTCGTCAAGAACCACCTCGCCAATATGCGCCAGGGCACACAGAGCACACTGACCCGCGCCGAAGTCCGCGGCGGCGGCAGAAAGCCCTGGAGACAGAAGGGTACCGGCCGCGCCCGTCAGGGCAGCATCCGCGCTCCCCAGTGGACACACGGCGGCATCGCTCTGGGCCCCAAGCCCCGCAGCTACCGCTACACACTGAACAAGAAGAGCCGTCAGCTGGCCATCCGTTCGGCCCTGTCCGCCAAGCTGGCCGCCGGCGCCATGGTCGTCGTTGACAACATCACACTTCCCGAGATCAAGACAAAGGCTATGGTCAGCTTCCTCGAAAGCATCAGCGCCAAGTCGGCTCTCATCGTCACACCCGCAGTCGAGAAGAATGTCGTGCTGAGCGCCAGAAACATCCCCGGTGTCCAGACCACATTCGCCTCTGTCATCAACGTCTACGACATTCTGAAGGCTGACAAGTTCGTCGTCGATCAGAAGGCTGTCGAAATGATCCAGGAGGTATATGCAAAGTGAAATCCGCATACGACATCATCATTCGCCCCATCATCACCGAGCAGTCCATGGAGGCTGTCGAGAGCAAAAAATACGTTTTTGAAGTCGCCCGTTCGGCCAACAAGGTCGAGATCCGCAAGGCCGTTGAGCAGATCTTCGGCGTCAAGGTCATGAGCGTCAACACCCTGAACGTTCAGGGCAAGAACAAGCGCATGGGCGTCCATGTCGGCAAGACTGCCGCCATGAAGAAGGCAGTCGTTCGTCTGACCGCCGATTCCAAGCCGATCGAACTGTTCGAAGGCATGGTTTAATCGGCGAGGCCTCCGAGCCGTTACATCGGAGGCTCACGCCAATACGGCGGCTCCGGCTGCCGAAAGTATATCGCCCCACAAAGGGCGGTGCAAAACGACAATCAACAAGGAGTGAAAAGACATGGCTATCAAGAGCTACAAGCCTACTACGCCCTCCCGCAGACATATGACTGTCACCGATTACAGAGGACTTAGCAAGGTCAAGCCGGAAAAGAGCCTGCTTCAGACCGTGAAGAAGACCGCCGGCAGAAACAGCTATGGCAGAATCACCGTCCGTCACCACGGCGGCGGCAACAAGATCAAATACAGAGTGATCGACTTCAAGAGAGACAAGATGGATATGCCCGCGACCGTCATGACTCTGGAGTACGATCCCAACCGTTCGGCTCATATCGCCCTGCTGCAGTATGAGGACGGCGAGAAGAGATATATCCTGGCCCCCAACGGCCTGAAGGTCGGCGACGTTGTTTACTCCAGCGCCACGGCCGATATCAAGCCCGGCAACTGCCTGCCCATCGCCAACATCCCCCTGGGTACAGTCATCCACAACATCGAGCTGTATCCCGGCCGCGGCGGCCAGCTGTGCCGCAGCGCCGGCACTGCCGCCCAGCTGATGGCCAAGGAAGGCACCGCTGCGCAGGTCAGACTGCCCTCCGGCGAAGTCCGTTATATCAAGATGGGCTGCAAGGCCACCATCGGCCAGGTCGGCAACCTCGACCATGAGAACGTCCACCTGGGCAAGGCCGGCAGAAAGCGCCACCTGGGCGTGCGTCCCTCGGTCCGCGGCTCGGTCATGAACCCCAACGACCATCCCCACGGCGGCGGCGAAGGCAAGTCGCCTGTTGGCCGTCCCGGTCCTGTTACCCCCTGGGGCAAGCCGACACTGGGCTATAAGACACGCAAGCAGAATCACCGCACTGACAAGCAGATTGTCAAGCGCAGAAACGCGAAGTAATAGAAGGGAGACACTGAAATGGGCAGAAGCACAAAAAAGGGTGCCTTTGTGGCTCCGGAGCTTTTGAAGAGAGTGGAAGCTCTGAACGAAAGCGGTGACAAGAAGGTCCTGAAGACATGGTCGAGAGCATCGACGATTTTCCCCCAGTTCGTGGGTCACACCATCGCTGTCCACGACGGCCGGAAGCATGTTCCCGTATATATCACCGAGGATATGGTTGGTCATAAGCTCGGCGAGTTTGCCCCCACAAGAACCTTTAAGGGTCATTCGGGCAACAAGAATAAGTAATCGGAGGAAAATGAGATGGAAGCAAGAGCATATTTAAAGCATGTGCGCATCTCGCCCCGCAAGGTCAAGATCGCCTGTGATCTGATCCGCGGCAAGGATGTCGCAACAGCGGCTGCCATTCTGATGAATACTCCCAAGGCAGCCAGCGAGCATCTGCTGAAGCTCCTCAAGAGCGCAGCCGCCAATGCTGAGAACAACCATGAGATGGATCCCGCCAAGCTGTACGTTTCCGAAGTGTTCGTCTGCGGCGGCCCCATCCTGAAGAGAGTCATGCCCAGAGCTCAGGGCAGAGCCTTCAGAATCAACAAGAGGACCTCGCACATCACCCTCGTCCTCAAAGAGAGAGCATAAAGGTCAAGGAGGTAAGTTATATGGGCCAGAAAGTAAATCCCCACGGTCTGCGTGTGGGCGTTATCAAAGGATGGGATTCCCGCTGGTTTGCCAAAGACGAACTCGTTGGTGACCTTTTGGTTGAGGATTACAACATCCGCAAGCATCTGAAGAAGCAGCTGTACGCAGCCGGCGTTCCTCAGATCGAGATCGAGCGCACAAGCGCCAATGTCCGCATTATCATTCACTGCGCCAAGCCCGGCATGATCGTCGGCAAGGGCGGCGCAGATATCCAGAAGCTGGAGCAGGATATGACCAAGATGATCGGTAAGCCCGTCAAGGTTTCCATCGTCGAAGTCAGAAATCCCGACCTCAACGCACAGCTGGTGGCCGAGAACATCGCTTCTCAGCTGGAGCGCCGCATCAGCTTCCGCCGCGCCATGAAGCAGTCGATCGCCAGAGCCATGCGCCTGGGTGCCAAGGGCATCAAGGTCACCTGCTCGGGTCGTCTGGGCGGCGCGGAGATCGCCAGAGTCGAGCATTATCACGAGGGCACCATTCCTCTGCAGACCCTGCGCGCCGACATCGAGTACGGCTTTGCTGAGGCTGATACGACCTATGGCCGCATCGGCGTCAAGGTCTGGCTGTACAAGGGCGAAGTCCTGACCGGCGGCCCCCGCCAGTCGAGCGTCGAGGCTCCCCGCCGCGACCGCCGCGACCGTCGGGACGGCGACCGCAGAAACAACAACAGAAACGGCGACCGCAGAGGTCAGGGTGACCGCCGCAGCCAGGGCAACAACAGAGGCCAGGGCAACAACAGACCTTATCGTCAGAACAACGGCGGCAATCGTCCCGCCGCACCCAAGCAGGAAGGAGGCGCTCAGTAATGCTGCTGCCTAAGAGAGTTAAGTACAGAAGAGTGCAGAGAGGCCGCATGACCGGTAAGGCCACCCGCGGCAACTTCGTCTCCAACGGCGAATACGGCCTGCAGGCTACTGAGCCCGCGTGGGTCACATCCAACCAGATCGAGGCGGCCCGTGTCGCCATGACCCGTTATATCAAGCGTGGCGGTCAGGTCTGGATCAAGATCTTCCCCGACAAGCCCATCACCAAGAAGCCCGCTGAGACCCGCATGGGTTCCGGTAAGGGTTCTCCCGAGTTCTGGGTGGCAGTCGTCAAGCCCGGCAGAGTCATGTTTGAGATCGCCGGCGTTCCTGAAGAAACAGCAAGAGAGGCCATGCGTCTGGCAAGTCATAAGCTTCCCCTCAAGACGAAGTTCGTCGCGAGAGAGGAAGGCGTCAAGGAAACAGGTGGTGAAGTATGATGAAGGCAAAAGAGGTACGCGAGCTCTCCACAGAGCAGCTGAACGAGAAGCTGGGCGAGCTGAAGAAGGATCTCTTTAATCTGAGACTTCAGCACGCGATCAACCAGCTTGAGAATCCGCTGAAGATCAGCGAGGTCAAGACTGACATCGCCAGAGTCAAGACAGTTCTGCGTGAGCGCGAGCTCGCAGGCAAGTCTTAAGCGGTAAGGAGGTTTAAACTATGAGTGAAAGAGCTTTCCGCAAGACAAGGGTTGGCATCGTCGTTTCCGATAAGATGGATAAGACCATTGTTGTTGCGATCGAGGACAGAGTCCAGCATCCCCTTTACAAGAAGATCGTAAAGTCGACATATAAGCTGAAAGCACATGATGAGAAGAACGAGTGCCAGGTCGGCGACAGAGTGAGAGTCATGGAGACAAGACCTCTGTCCAAGGACAAGAGATGGCGTCTGGTCGAGATCATCGAGAAGGCCAAATAAGGAGGGTTTACCGTGGTACAGCAGGAATCTTATCTTCGCGTAGCCGATAACACTGGCGCGAAGGAACTGAAGTGCATCCGCGTTCTCGGTGGATCCACTCGCAGATACGGCAACATCGGCGACGTCATCGTTGCCTCTGTCAGAAAGGCCGCGCCCGGCGGCCAGGTTAAGAAGGGCGAGGTCGTCAAGGCCGTTATCGTCCGCACAAGAAAAGGTATGAGAAGAGCCGACGGCTCCTATGTCCGCTTCGATGAGAACGCGGCCGTCATCATCAAGGATGACAAGAGCCCCCGCGGCACCCGTATCTTTGGGCCTGTCGCTCGTGAGCTGCGCGACAAGGATTACATGAAGATCCTGTCCCTGGCTCCCGAAGTACTGTAAGGAGGAAGCGCTATCATGAATACACTGCATGTAAAGACAGGCGATA
Organism: uncultured Clostridia bacterium; assembly: GCA_945947915.1. Classification (GTDB taxonomy): domain Bacteria; phylum Bacillota; class Clostridia; order Oscillospirales; family Butyricicoccaceae; genus RGIG1902. The sequence continues at coordinate 19,689 of CAMEZQ010000003.1, forward strand.
CCGTTGTAGTGCTTTCCGGCAAGGACAAGGGCAAGCAGGGCAAGGTTCTGTCCGCTTCCCCCAAGAACGGAACGGTTATCGTTGAAGGCATCAATATTGCACAGAAGCACACCAAGCCCCGCAGACAGGGCGAAGAGGGCGGCATCCTGGCCAAGCCCATCCCCCTGAGAGCCTGCAAGGTCATGAGAGTTTGCCCCAAGTGCCAGAAGCCCACTCGCCCCGCCCATAAGGTGGGTGCAGACGGTAAGAAAGTCACCATCTGCAAGAAGTGCGGCGCAGAGATTTAAGAAGGGGTAGGAGGTAACTGAAATGTCTGAGAATTACACACCCCGTCTTAAGAAGAAATATATGGACGAGATCGCGCCGGCCATGATGAAGAAGTTCGGCTACAAGAGCGTCATGCAGATCCCCAAGCTCGACAAGATCACCATCAACGTCGGCTGCGGCGAGGCCAGAGACAACTCCAAGGTCCTGGATGCCGTCTGCAACGACCTGGCCATCATCACCGGCCAGAAGCCCGTCGTCACACGCGCCAGAAAGTCCATCGCCAACTTCAAGCTCCGCGAGGATATGCCCATCGGCGCCAAGGTCACCCTGCGTCAGGATAAGATGTGGGAGTTCCTCGACCGCTTCTTCAACATCGCGCTGCCCCGTGTCCGCGACTTCCGCGGCATCCAGAACGGCGGTTTCGATGGCCGCGGCAACTTTGCCATGGGCATCAAGGAACAGCTGATCTTCCCTGAGATCGAGTACGACAAGATCGACAAGATCCGCGGCATGGACATCGTGTTCACCACGACCGCACAGACCGACGAAGAAGCCAGAGAGCTCCTCGAGCTGCTGGGCGCTCCGTTTGCAAAGTAATAGGGAGGAGCAGAAAGAATGGCTAAGAAAGCAATGATCCTGAAGCAGCAGAAGGGCAGCAAGTTTGAAGTGAGAAACTACAACCGCTGCAAGATCTGCGGCAGACCCCACGCCTATCTGAGAGATTTCGGCATCTGCCGTATCTGCTTCAGAGAGCTGGCCTACAAGGGCCAGATCCCCGGCGTCAAGAAGGCTTCCTGGTAAGCCGAAAGGTTAGTTGGGCGTAAAGACGCCTGAGAATAGTGGAGGGGGCCGCCCCTCGGAAAAGGAGGCATGCTGCCAATCCCCGTGACCGGCAGCATCCCATTCCTTTCATCATCACGAGGGGCAGAAACAAGGCTGCCCTCTAACTTCGAATAGGAGGATAAAAGAAATGCACATCACAGACCCCATCGCTGATATGCTCACCCGTATCAGAAACGCTGGCGCCGCCCGCCACGCGACTGTTGATGTCCCCGCCTCGGGTATGAAGAAGGCCATTGCCCAGATCCTGCTGGATGAGGGCTACATCAAGGCTTTTGAAGTGACCGATGAAGGCGTTCAGGGCAACATCAAGATCACACTGAAGTACACCAACAACAAGGAAAAGGCTATTTCCGGTCTGAGAAGAGTCAGCAAGCCCGGCCTGCGTGTTTACGCCGGCGCCGACGAGCTGCCCAAGGTCCTCAGAGGTCTGGGTATCGCCATCATTTCCACAAGCAAGGGCATTATGACCGACAAGAAGGCTCGCGAGCTCAACGTCGGCGGCGAAGTCCTTGCCTTCATCTGGTAAGGAGGTAAACCGATATGAGTCGTATTGGCAGAATGCCGATTGCCATCCCCGCCGGTGTCACCGTGGAAGTCAATGGCAATGTCGTCACCGTCAAGGGCCCCAAGGGCGAGCTGACCAGCGCTATGCATCCGGATATGATCATCGAGGTCAACGGCAGCGAAGTTCACGTTTCCCGCCCCTCGGAGGATAAGCTGCACAAGTCTCTCCACGGCCTGACCCGCACACTGATCCACAACATGATCCTCGGCGTCAGCGAGGGCTACAAGAAGGAGCTGGACGTTGTCGGCGTCGGCTACCGTGTGGCCATGGACGGCAAGAAGCTGGTCATGAACCTGGGCTTCTCCCATCAGGTCATCGTCGAGCCTGTCGATGGCATCACCATCGAGGCTCCCACCCCCAACAAGATCGTCATCAGCGGTATCGACAAGCAGCTGGTCGGCCAGTTCGCCGCTGACGTCCGCAAGAAGAGACCCCCCGAACCCTATAAGGGCAAGGGCATCAAGTACACCGGTGAAGTCATCCGCCGCAAGGAAGGCAAGACCGGCGGTAAGAAGAAATAAGGAGGTGCGCATAAATGGTTAAGAAGTATGATTCCAACGCTCAGCGTCTGAAGAGACATAAGAGAGTGCGCGCTCACATTTCGGGCACCGCTGAGACACCCCGTCTGTGTGTCTTCCGCAGCGCGAAGCACATCTATGCTCAGATCATCGATGATGTAGCCGGCAAGACCCTGGTGGCCGCCGCTACGAATGAAAAGGATTTCGGCACCTACGGCGGCAACGTCGAGGGCGCCAAGAAGCTCGGCGCTCTGGTGGCCGAGAGAGCTCTGAAGGCTGGTATTGAAAACGTTGTCTTTGACCGCGGCGGTTATCTGTATCACGGCCGTGTCAAGGCACTGGCAGAAGGCGCCCGCGAGGGTGGACTCAAGTTTTAAAAGAGGAGGAGTTAAGAAATGGCTAAATTAATTGACGCCTCGGCACTTGAGCTGACCGAGAAGGTCGTAACCTTAAACCGCGTTTCCAAGACAGTCAAGGGCGGCCGCATCTATAAGTTCGCGGCGCTGGTCGTCGTCGGCGACGGCAACGGCATCGTCGGCTTCGGCCTGGGCAAGTCCTCCGAAGTTCCCGATGCGATCCGCAAGGGCATCGAGGATGCCAAGAAGAATCTGATCAAGGTTTCGCTCAACGGCGATACCATTCCCCATGAGGTCATCGGCAAGTTCGGCGCCGGCCGCGTGCTGCTCAAGCCCGCTGCCCCCGGTACCGGCGTCATCGCCGGCGGCGCTGTGCGTGCCATCGTTGAGGCCGCCGGCATCAAGGACATCCGTACCAAGTGCCTGCGTTCCAACAACCCCGCCAACGTCGTTGCCGCTACCATGCAGGGTCTGGCCTCGCTGAGAGACGCCCAGCAGGTGGCCGCCGTCAGAGGCGTTGCCGCTGAAAGCCTGAAATAAGGAGGGTAACAGACATGAACACAGTGAAGATTACCCTTGTGAAGAGCCTGAACGGCAGAAACAAGAAGCACATTGCCACAGCCCATTCCCTGGGTCTGACCAAGATCGGCGATGTGACAGTCCAGCCCGACAACGAGCAGACAAAGGGCAAGATCGCGCAGATCGCCTACCTGCTCAAGGTCGAGAATAACTAAGGAGGGTGCTGAACATGAAACTGCATGAACTTTCCCCCGCCGCCGGCAGCACAACGGTCGGCAAGCGCAAGGGCAGAGGTGTCGGCACCGGCAACGGCAAGACAGCCGGCAGAGGCCATAAGGGCCAGTGGGCCAGAAGCGGCGGCGGCGTCCGTCCCGGCTTCGAAGGCGGCCAGATGCCCCTGACCAGAAGACTCCCCAAGAGAGGCTTCAACAATGTCTTCGCCAAGCATTACAGCGAAGTTAACCTCACAGACCTCAACAAGGCTTTCGAGGATGGTTCCGAAGTGACCTTCGAGGCTCTGGTTGAAAAGCGCCTGGCCTCCAAGAAGATGGACGGCGTCAGAATCCTGGGCGGCGGCGAGCTGACCAAGAAGCTGACTGTCAAGGCCAACGGATTCACTGCCTCCGCAAAGGAGAAAATCGAAGCCGCAGGAGGAAAGGCGGAGGTGATCTAAGGCATGATCGAAACAGTACGCAACGCATGGAAGATCCCCGAGCTGCGTAAAAAGCTGATCTATACGATCGTTGCGCTCATCGTCTTCCGTTTTGGACATTCGATCTATGTACCTTACGTCGACACAAAGATGCTGGCGACCCAGTTTGCCGCCTATGCGTCGACCATCCTCGGCTACTTCAACATTCTGGCCGGCGGCGGCCTTTCTTCCGCCTCGGTCTTTGCGCTGTCGGTATATCCCTATATCAACAGCTCGATCATTATGCAGCTTCTGCAGGTCGCCATCCCCTCCCTGGAACGTCTCGCCAAGGAGGGCGGTGAGGAAGGCCGCAAGAAGATCGCTACCATCACAAGATACGTGACCGTCGCCATCGCACTGGTCATGGGCTTCAGCTATTACACCATGCTGAAGACCCAGGGCGTGCTGACCCGCACCGACCTCTGGAGCGGCATCGTCATCGTCCTGACCTTCGTGGCCGGCGCCAGCTTCGTCATGTGGCTGGGCGAGCAGATCACGGAAAAGGGCGTGGGCAACGGCGTTTCGCTGCTGATTTTCGTCGGCATCGTCAGCCGCGGTCCCTCGGCCGCCATGAGCATGATCTCCGGCGTCATGGCCGGCACACTGGCATGGTGGAAGGCTCTGCTGACCATCGTCCTGTTTGTCGCGATCATCGCTTTCGTTGTTTTTATCACCAATGCAGAGCGCCGCATCCCGGTGTCTTACGCCAAGAGGGTGGTCGGCAGAAAGCAGTACGGCGGGCAGAGCACCCATCTGCCCATGAAGGTCAATATGGCCGGCGTCATGCCCGTCATCTTTGCCTCCACCATCGTCACCGTACCTTCCACCATCGCCGCCTTCTTCACACCGGCGGAGGGCAGCTTCTGGGCCGGATTCATCAACGTGTTCTCCCAGGGCAAGCCTCTGTATATCATCGTCTATCTCCTGCTGATCTTCGGATTCGCCTATTTCTATTCGGCGATCCAGTTCAATCCCATTGAGATCGCCAACAACCTCAAGGCCAACGGCGGCTTTATCCCGGGCTTCCGCCCCGGCCGCCCGACTTCGGACTTTATCGCAAAGGTCCTCAACAAGGTCACCCTGATGGGCGCCATCTTCCTGGCCATCGTCTGCGGTATTCCCCAGATCCTGAGTAATATCGAAGGCATGGGCAGCCTGAGCGTCGGCGGCACATCGGTCATCATCATGGTCGGCGTCGCGCTGGAGACGGTCAAGGCGATCGAAAATCAGATGCTGATGCGTCATTATAAGGGCTTCCTCGAATAAGAAAGTCTTGTTTGGAGATGAAGACACAATGAGACTGATACTTTTAGGCGCGCCCGGCGCAGGCAAGGGCACCCAGGCTGATTTCATCACCGAAAAGCTGGGCATCCCCGTCGTTTCCACCGGCAACCTGCTCCGCAGCGCGATCGCCCACGGCACCGAGCTGGGCAAGAAGGCGGCGTCCTATATGGACAATGGCAGCCTCGTGCCCGACGAGCTGGTCCTGGATCTCGTGAGAGAACGGATCAGCCAGCCCGACTGCCAGAAGGGCATGATATTTGACGGCTTTCCCAGGACCCTGGCCCAGGCCGAGGCACTGGACAAAGTAATGGAGGTCGATATGGTCCTGTTCCTCAAAGTGGAGGACGAGGCCATTGTACAGCGCATGAGCGGCAGACGCACCTGCCCTGAGTGCCAGACGACCTACCACGTGGTCTCCCATCCGCCCCGTGTGGAAGGGATCTGCGATAAATGCGGCGCCGCGCTGGGCATCCGCAAGGACGACCGTCCCGATGTGGTGCGCCAGCGGCTGGCTGTTTACCACAAACAGACCGAGCCCATCGTCAAGTATTATCAGCAAAAGGGCCTCCTCCGGGTCATCGACAGTGAGGAGACCGTTGAAGGTACATCGGCCCTTGTGGCCCAGGCCTTGGGGGTCGGTGTATGATCAAGATCAAATCGGCGCATGAGATCAAGCTCATGCAGGAAGCCGGCCAGATCGCTGCCGCGGCACGCGCTGCGGCAGGCGCTCTGGTCGCTCCCGGGATCACCACCCGAGAGCTTGACAACGCAGCCCGCAAGGTCATTGAGAGCTGCGGGGCGAAACCCTCCTTTCTTCACTATAACGGATTCCCGGCGAGTATCTGCTGCAGCATCAACCACCAGGTGATTCACGGATTCCCGGGCAAGTATAAGCTGAAGGAAGGCGACCTTGTCAAGATCGATGTGGGAGCAAACTACATGGGATACCATGGCGACTGCGCGGAGACCTTCCCTGTGGGGAAGATCACAGAAGAAGCGCAAAAGTTGATCGAGGTGACCCGGCAGAGCTTCTATGAGGGTATCAAGCTGGCCAGAGAGGGCCAGAGAGTATCCGACATTTCGCACGCGGTGCAGGCCTATGTGGAAGCAAATGGCTTTTCGGTGGTGCGGGATTATGTCGGCCACGGAGTAGGTTCCGAGCTCCATGAAGCTCCCGAGGTACCGAATTACGGAAACCCGGGCAGAGGCGCCCGGCTTGTCGCCGGAATGACGCTTGCCGTTGAACCGATGGTCAACGCGGGCGGCTATCAGGTCAAGACGCTGCGGGACGGATGGACGGTCGAGACAGTCGACGGCAGTCTGTCGGCCCATTATGAAAACAGCATTCTGATCACCAAAGGGGACCCGATCATTCTGACGGTTCCCCCCAGAAAATGACAAGACCCGGCACACTAACACTCTGAAGGAGATATTCCATGCCAAAAGAAGACATGATCGAAGTTGAAGGTACCGTTATAGAGGCGCTGCCAAACGCAATGTTTCAGGTTGAGATCACCGGCGGGCACAAGGTGCTGGCACATATTTCCGGTCGTCTCAGAAAGAACTTTATCAAGATCCTCCCCGGAGACAAGGTGACGCTGCAGATGTCGCCCTACGACCTCTCCAAAGGGCGGATCACCTGGAGATCTAAGTAGGATTCACGCTAACAGGAGGAACAAACAATGAAAGTTAAGCCGTCTGTCAAGCCCATTTGCGAAAAGTGCAAGATCATCCGCAGAAAGGGCCGTGTTATGGTCATCTGCGAGAACCCCAAGCACAAGCAGAAGCAGGGATAAGAGAAAATATTTGGAGGTGTAGAGATAAATGGCTCGTATTGCCGGTGTTGACCTCCCTCGCGAGAAGCGGGTGGAGATTGGTCTGACCTATATCTATGGTATCGGTCGCAAGCTCTCGAATGAGATTTTGGCAAAGACAGGTATCAATCCTGATACAAGAGTGAAGGATCTGACAGAAGACGAGGCTGCAAAGCTGAGAGAAGCCATCGAGCATGAGTACGCCGTGGAAGGCGACCTGAGAAGAGAGGTCGGCCTGAACATCAAGCGTCTCGTCGAGATCGGCTCCTACAGAGGCCTGCGTCACCGCAGAGGCCTGCCCGTCAGAGGCCAGCGCTCGAAGACAAACGCAAGAACACGCAAGGGTCCCAAGAAGACCATTGCCAATAAGAAGAAGTAAGGAGGCCGCAAGAAATGGCTAAAGTACAGGCTAAAAAGGGTGCGGCCGTCCGCACAAAGCGCCGCGAGCGCAAGAACATCGAAAAGGGAGCCGTTCATATCCGTTCTTCCTTTAACAATACCCTGGTTACGATCACCGATCTGAAGGGCAACGCCATTTCCTGGGCGTCGGCCGGCGGTCTGGGCTTCAGAGGCTCCAGAAAGTCGACTCCTTATGCCGCCCAGACTGCTGCCGAGACAGCCGCCAAGGCTGCCATGGAGCACGGCCTGAAGACCGTTGAGGTCTATGTCAAGGGCCCCGGCGCCGGCAGAGAGGCCGCCATCAGAGCTCTTCAGGCAGCGGGCCTGGAAGTCAACATGATCAAGGATGTGACTCCCATCCCCCACAACGGCTGCCGTCCCCCCAAGAGAAGAAGAGTTTAATCGAAGCAGGAGGTAAGAGATTATGGCTAAGAATAGACAGCCCGTCGCCAAGCGCTGCAAGGCCCTGGGCATTTCTCCCGCCGTTATGGGCTACGCCAAGAAGCAGACCAACCGTAACCCCGGCGGCCAGATGAGAAAGAAGAAGAGCGAATACGCGCTCCAGCTCAATGAGAAGCAGAAGGTCAAGTTCGTTTACGGCATCCTCGAGAAGCAGTTCTACGCTTACTACGAGAAGGCCTTCGCCATGGAAGGCAAGACCGGCGAAAACCTGCTGAGCCTCATCGAGCGCCGTCTGGACAACGTCGTGTACAGAGCCGGCTTTGCCATGACACGCCGTGAAGCCAGACAGCTGGTCTCCCATGCGCACTACACCGTCAACGGCAAGAAGGTCAACATTCCTTCTTACCTGGTCAAGCCCGGTGATGTCATTGCCATCCGCGAAAAGAGCATGGCGCTGGATAAGTTCAAGTCCGTCCTGGAAGCCAACGCTTCCATGCCCGTTGTCAGCTGGCTGAGCGTCGACAAGACCAAGGGTCAGGCCGTCGTCGCCGCGATGCCCACAAGAGACGAGATCGACTGCGACATTGAGGAAAACCTCATCGTCGAGCTGTACTCGAAGTAATCCGCAGCGGCTTCTCCGGAAGCTGCGCGCACGAAAATTGTTTTATGACAACAAGGAGGGTAATGAATGATCGCTATTGAAAAACCCCGCATTGAATGTGTTGAGTCCCTGGCCGACGGTTCTTACGGCAAGTTCGTCGTGGAGCCGCTGGAGCGGGGATACGGCACGACCCTCGGTAACTCCCTGCGCCGCGTTTTGCTTTCGTCTCTTCCCGGCACTGCTGCCACAAGCATCAAGATCGATGGCGTCCAGCATGAGTTTTCCACCGTTCCCGGTGTGAAAGAGGATGTCACGGAGATCGTGCTCAACGTCAAGCAGATCACTGCAAAGCTGCATACAGAAGGTAAGAAGATGGCCGTCATCGAGGCCGTCGGCCCCGGTCTGGTCACAGCCGGCGATATCAAGTGCGACTCCGAAATGGAGATCCTCAATCCCGAGCTGCCCATTGCCACCCTTGCAGAGGGCGCCAAGCTGACCATGGAGCTTTCTTTCGATCACGGCCGCGGTTATGTCTCCAGCGACAAAAACAAGCAGCCGCAGCAGCCCATCGGCGTCATCCCCGTCGATTCCATCTACACACCGATCCATAAGGTCAACTACACAGTGGAGAACACCCGTGTGGGCAATATGACCGATTACGACAAGCTGACACTGGAGGTCTATACCGACAAGACCATCACGGCCAAGGACGCCGTGTCGCTGTCGGCCAAGATCCTGACTGATCACCTCAACCTCTTTGTTGAGCTGAGTGACGAGATCGGCTCCAAGGCCACCGTTGTGGATCACGTGGAATCGACCCAGGATAAGGTCCTGGAGATGACCATCGAAGAACTGGATCTCTCGGTCCGCTCCTTCAACTGCCTCAAGCGTGCAGGCATCAACACAGTGCAAGATCTGGTCAACACGACCGAAGAGGATATGATGAAGGTCCGCAACCTCGGCAGAAAGTCTTATGAAGAAGTTGTCAATAAACTGACCGACATGGGACTTTATTTGGCAAAAGTGGAAAATCAATAGATATAAGGTGGCCTCTGTGCCCGCCATCGCGGGCACAGACGCCGGTTTTGAATAAGGAGGTATAAAGTTATGCCCGGTACCCGCAAACTCGGCAGAACGACTGACCACCGCCGCGCTATGCTCAGAGCAATGGTCACGTATCTGCTGGAAAACGGCAAGATCGAAACAACAGTTACAAGAGCCAAGGAAGTTCGTCCTCTGGCTGAGAAGATGATCACCCTCGGCAAGAAGGGCGACCTGAACGCCAAGCGTCAGGCCATGGCCTTTATCACAAAGGAAGACGTCGTCAAGAAGGTTTTTGACGAGATCGCTCCCAGCTACGCCAGCCGCAACGGCGGTTACACCCGCATCGTCCGCATCGGGCCCAGAAGAGGCGACGCTGCTGAGATGGCCATCATCGAGCTGGTCAAGTAAAGAACGGCTTTTGATCAAGCCTTAAGGGGATTGTTCCGAGATTGATGCCTCGGAACAATCCCTTTCTTTATGCCTGGCGGAGAAAAGGATTGCAACCGGTGGGGGAAAATAGTAAAATAGAGATGCAGCGTATGCTTACTAAAAAAAGGAGATGTGTAACATGATTCTGATCAAAAACGGTCATGTCAAGACCATGGCCGGCCCCGACCTGCTGGGCGGCGATGTTCTGATCGACGAAGGCAAGATCAAGGCTGTCGGCATGGGCCTGGAGGCTCCCGAGGGCACACAGGTCATCGACGCCGCCGGCCGTCTGGTCGTTCCCGGCTTTGTGGACGCCCACTGCCACATCGGTCTGGACAACGAAGGCATGGGCTGGGAAGGCATGGACTATAACGAGATCGTCGAGCCCTGCACCCCTCAGCTGCGCGCCATCGATTCCATCAACCCCATCGACGAGGCCTTTATGAACGCCGTCATGGGCGGCGTCACCACCGCCGTCACCGGCCCCGGCTCGGCCAATGTCATCGGCGGCACCTTTGTCGCTATCAAGCTGTACGGCAAGCGCGTGGACAAGATGATCCTCAAGAATCCCGTGGCCATGAAGGTGGCTTTCGGTGAGAACCCCAAGCGCTGCTACAGCGGCATGAAGAAGTCCCCCTCCACCAGAATGGCCACCGCCGCTCTGCTGCGCGATATGCTCTTCAAGACCAAGCGCTATATGGAAGATAAGGAAGAGGCCGAGAAGAACGGCACCAAGGCGCCCGCTTTTGATATGAAGCTGGAGGCCATGATCCCCGTCCTCAAGAAGGAGATCCCCCTCAAGGCCCACGCCCACAGAGCCGATGATATCTTCACCTCCATCCGCATCGCCCGCGAGTTCGATGTCGACATCACCCTGGACCACTGCACCGACGGCAGCCTGATCGCCGACGAGCTGGCCGCCGAGGGTCTGCCGGCCTTTGTCGGCCCCTCCCTGGGCAAGAAGAGCAAGATCGAGCTGCGCAACAAGTCCTTTGAGACACCGGGCGTCCTCAACCGCGCCGGCGTCAACGTGTCCATCATCACCGACGCCCCCGTTATCCCCCTGCAGTACCTGCCCATGTGCGCCGGCATGGCCGTCAACAGCGGCATGGACATCGAGGAGGCATGGAAGGCCATCACCATCAATCCGGCCAAGGCCACCGGTATCGGCGACAGAGTCGGTTCGCTGGAAGTCGGCAAGGACGCCGACGTGGTCATCCACAGCGGCAACCCGCTGACCGAGATCTCCTCGCAGGTCGACGTTGCCATCATCGACGGCAAGGTCATTTACGAGAGATAAGCTTTTATTCATCCAAGACATATCAAAAAGGGCCGTCCCGTCGGGCGGCCCTTTTTGAAAACAGGAGAAAGAGATATGGAAGAGAACAGAAACACGGCCGACCGGGAGGAGATCATCTGCTGGTGCTCCAATGTCAGCCGGGGACAGATCTGGGATGCCATGGCCGGGGGCGCGCGCACCCTGCGGGACATCCAGGCGCGCACCGGCGCCTGCACTCTGTGCCAGTGCGCCGAGCGCAATCCCAAGGGCACCTGCTGCGGCGGAGATATCCTGCGGGTCATGCGGGAATATCTGGCCGGGCAGGCCAAGCCGGAAGAAACGGACGGGGAGAAATGATGGAAGAGCTGACCTTCCGCCTGGCCGAGAGAAAAGACGCCGGGCGCATCCTGTTTTTTGTGCGGGAACTGGCCAAATACGAAAAGATGGAAGACCAGGTGACGGCCACCCCGGAGCTTCTGGAGGAATGGATCTTCGACAAGGGCCACGCCCAGGTGCTCTTCGCCGTTGCCGACGGGCAGGAGGTGGGCTTTGCCCTGTTTTTCCATAATTTTTCCACCTTCGTCGGCAAGGCCGGGCTGTACCTGGAAGACCTGTATGTCCTGCCGGAATACCGGGGACGGGGATACGGCAAGGCGCTGCTGCGGCGGCTGGCCGCCATGGCTGTCGAACGGGGCTGCGGACGGATGGAATGGTCCTGCCTCGACTGGAACCGGCCCAGCATCGAGTTCTACCGTTCGCTGGGGGCTGTGCCCATGGAGGGCTGGACCATCTACCGGGCGGCCGGTCCGGCACTGGCCCGTTTGGCCGGAGAAACCCGGGACGAAGAATAACAAAGAGAAATATTTATAGAATATATTGCTTTTTGGAATTAAAAACAGCCCCGCACGGATCGGTGCAGGGCTGTTTTTTTGAGGGTGGATTTACGGCCGGGTATCTTCCACGAGGTAGCCGTGGACCAGAAAGCGCTTGGTATCGTCGTTGTCGGACGAGCAGGTGGAGAGAGAAACGATGCGGTCGCTGCCGGTGGGGAAGACGTTGGAGGCGATCCAGGTCTGGGATGTGATGCGGGAGACATAGTCGCCAAAGGTGCCGTCCGGGAAATCCAGCGCGTAGCTGTCGGAGGGCAGCTCGGTCATATAGGCCGAGAAGATCTCGTATTTGCAGCAGCCCTCGGCCGTGTAAATATAAAAATACCGGTGCTGTTCGTAAAAGGCCTGCTCGGAATACCGGGGCAGCACGCTGAACATGGTGCTGTTGCGCATGTTGTGGCCGTAGACGATGGTGTGGGCATCGGACAGGTCGGCGCTGCAGCGGTAGTCGATAAAGATGCTGCCCATGCGCCGCGATGTGCCGTCGTAGGCCCGGCGCAGATAGGTATCGTTGGACGGCCCCTGCAGCACGGGATAGTTGACGTTGGTATCGGGAATGACGATCCAGGCGACGATGTCGGGATTGACTTCGGCCAGCGCGTCGAAATCCATGGTCAGCTCGGGCGCCAGGTCGGCCGGGATCTCCTGCAGCGGCAGGTCGCCGCGGTTGTCGATGACCTGATCTTCGCCGCCGCGCAGAGAGAGGAATTCTTCGGCGGCGCCGGCATACAGCGCTTCTCCCCGGCGGTAGTCGAGCCAGCGGGTGAAAAACAAACCGGCCGAGCCGGCAAAAATACAGAGCAGCAGGGCGGCGGCCGCCCAACGGATCTTTCTGGACATAGGCAAAGGCTCCTGTGGTTTTTTCTTATTATCCCATGTTTTGGCCGGGCATGCAAATCTTTTGTGGTGCCTGGTGTCTCATCTATATAAAAAGACCGCCTCTTTTGAGGCGGTCGCGGATAAAATGGGAGGCTCAGCAGCCCAGTACGGTCAGACTCTGGGCATCGGTGAGGATATGCTCCAGGGCGGCGATATTGGTCAGCAGCTGGCGCTGGTTTTCCTCGGGCAGGCGGGACAGGAGGGCGTGGACCTGGGCGTCGAAGCGGGCGTTGGCGGCTTCCAGATGCTGGAGTCCCTCGCCGGTCAGAGTGATGTGGGCGCTTCGGCTGTCGCGTTCCGAGCTGCGGCGGCTGATGAGGCCGCGGGATTCCAGCCCCGACAGGATTCGGCTCAGATAACCGGCGTCCAGCGACAGCCGCTTGGAGAGTTCGCTGGAGGTGCAGTCGGGATGCTTTTCAATCTCGTGCAGCAAGCGGATCTCGGTTTCGGAAAATTCGCTTTCCTGGGTCTCGTGGGTGATAAAATCGACGATATTGCTATAATACCGATGAAAATTGCGTACGCTTTGCAGTTCTTCCTGAATACTCATGGGAAAAGGCTCCTTTCAGATTTTTTCTTCGACTGTATTTTAGACTTGATAGTTGCTTTTGTCAATTATTTTAGTTGCTAAAAGCAACTAAAATAATGCCGGCATGCGGGTTGCTTTTTGTGCAGATGGGCGGCAGACAAAAAGACTTTACATGCCCTTCGGACTTCCATTATAATAAGCGTAAAAGCAGACAGGCTTTTTATATCCCAACGAAAAAAGGAGAGATCATCATGCAGATCGAACGCTTTGAGGGCACCGGCCGCATGAGCCGTGCCGTGCGCTTCAACAATACCCTCTTCCTCTGCGGCCAGACAGACACAACCAGCGACGATGTCCAGGCCCAGACCCGGGCCGTGCTGGCCAAGATCGAGGACCTGCTGAACAAATACGGCTCCGACAAGGACCATATCCTGTCGGCCACCATCTACATCAAGTCCATGGGCGATTTCGCCGCCATGAACGAGGTGTGGGACGCCTGGGTGACGAACGGCTGCGAGCCGGCCCGCGCCTGCGTCCAGGCTGAGATGGCCAACCCCCGCATCCTGGTGGAGATCTCCATCATCGCCGCCCTGCGGTGAGGGCAGTGAAGAGGTAAGAGTGAAGAAGGAATAGGTAAGGTGTCCCTGCGGGACGGAATGATAGAGGGTGGCACCCTTGGCTCCCTAATTCTTCATTCTTCATTCAACAAAAAAGCGCCCGCCATAATGGCGGGCGCTCTTTTGTGCTTTCAATCACACCCAGAGGGGATCGTCCCACAGCATCAGCTTCTGGCCGATGCCCTGGGCCAGGGCGTTCTGATAGATCTTATGGGCGACGGCCACATCCACCGAGCCGATGCCGTAGGTGCAGCAGACGCACAGCTCGTCCTCGCTCTGGCGGCCCGGCTTCTGGCCGGCGGCCAGCTGGGGCAGGGTGGCGCACATCTCCTCGGTCAGGCGGCCTTCCGTGGTCAGGCGGTTGATGAGGGTGCCGGCGCCGTGGGACAGCTGGGTCCAGTTGTCCACCACCTTCTTGTCGGCGCGGAGCAGGATGTCCTCCTCGATCTCGTTGACGCTCATCTGGATGACGGTGGCGTTGGGCTTGACCCAGCCCGACTGGATGATGGGCTTGCGGGAGGTGGTCATGGTGACGATGACATCGGCCTTCCGGGCGGCGCTTTCGGTGTCGCTGGTGGGGATGATGTTATACTTGCCCGCGTATTCCGCGGCCAGCGCCTGGGCCTTGGGCAGATCGAGGTCGCAGAGATAGATCTCCTCCAGCGAGGGGACAGCCTCCATCATGGCCATGATCATGGTGCGGCCGATGACGCCGGCGCCCACCAGGCAGGCTGTTTTGGCCGACTTGGAGGCCAGGTATTTGGCGGCCACACCGGCGGCGGCCGAGGTGCGCATGGCGGTGATCAATGTGCCGTCCATGATGGCCTTGGGATAGACCGTCTTGGGGTCGGACAGCATGACCACGTCGACGCCGTAGGGCATGCCGGGCTGGGTGGCGTTGAAGACCGATTCAGAGGCCCATTTGAAGCCGGCGATGTCCACATCGCCGCCGATGTAGGAGGGCATGGACATGCAGAAGGAGGTCCAGTTGTCGTTGTCGGGCATGCCCAGCATGGTCTTGGGGGGATTGATGATCTGGCCTTCGCCGATCATTTTAAAGGTCTTTTCGGTGACTTCCAGCACCATTTTCATATCGAGCAGGCCGGCGCGGACGACGTCCTCCTGCTTGAGGAACAGAATTTCGGGTTTATACTGGGGCATGGCAAAAACTCCTTTACGATAATTTGGGCCTGTGGGGCTGCTTTTTTTATCTTATCGCCCTTCAGTGTCCGCGTCAAGCATGAATATGCAAAAACTTTTATAAATATTTTGACTTGACTTCAAGTGAACTTTATCCTTTACAATGGGAGCCGGCAAAAAAACAGTCAAAAGGAGAGATTTGAAATGGGTATGATCGCCCGTCTGATCGAGCCGCGCCGGGAGACGGTGCCGATGGATCGGCAGATGTTTTCCAATATGGATCTGAAACAGCTGATCCTGCCGCTGATCGTGGAGGCGGCTGGCTGCGTTTCCGCAGCGGCAAGTGGCGGGAGAAGCGGGTCATCTGACCCGGGACGGGATCGTTCTTTTCTTGATTTTTCCTTTTCAACTTTACCTGTCTGCCGCCATAGGCGCGCGTTTTCTGTTACTTTCGACTGCCCGAAAGTAACCAAAGGGCACCGGGGGCGCTTTAAGCCGCCCCCGGTCCCCCAGGCGAGGGTGTGAGTGGGATGTGGTGTGCTTTTCCAAAAGTATGGAGGCCGCGACCCGAAGCCCCGCTGACGCGGAACGGCCCCGGGTCGCTCACGCAGTTCGTCTGCGCCCGGAAGTCATGAAGAACCTGTTTTTTGTCTGGCTGCATCGCCATAGGGCCGGGAACTTCGCTGAAGCGGACGAATTTGGGTGTTACGCCCAGGCGGAGCCTCCCTTGTGTAAAGGGAGGTGGGTCCGCAGGACCCGGAGGGATTGTGGCTTTCCTGTTTTTCCTGCTCAACTTCGCTTGTGCGTTAAAAGATGTATAACAGCAGCAAAAGCACCCGCAGCGGCGGGTGCTTTTGCTGTTTTGTCATATTGAAAGAAAAGAACGATCAGACCCAAAGGGGATTGTCCCACAGCATGAGCTTCTGGCCGATGCCCTTTTTGCAGGCTTCGGTATAGATCTTGTGGGCGACGGCGATATCGACGGCGCCGACGCCGGCCGTGCAGCAGACGCAGAGCTCGTCTTCGCTCTCGCGGCCCGGCTTCTGGCCGGCGGCCAGCTGGGGCAGGGAGGCGAACATATCCTCGGTGATCTTGCCCTCGGCGGCCAGCTTGTTCATGAGGGTGCCCGGCAGGTGGGTCAGCTGGCTCCAGTTGTCCAGACCCTTTTTGTCGGCCTTGAGCAGCAGCTCGTCTTCGATCTCATAGGCGGCCATCTGGATGACGGTGGCGTTGGGCTTGACCCATGCGGCCTTGAGGAAGGGCTTGCGGGAGGTGGTCTCGGTGACGATCAGATCGGCCTGCTTGGCGGCGCTTTCGGTGTCGCTGCTGGGGATGACGTTGTATTTGCCGGCATACTCCTGGGCGATGTCCTCGGCCTTGGCCACATCCAGGTCGCAGAGATAGATCTGCTCGATGGAGGGGACGGCTTCCATGATGGCCGACACCATGGTGCGGCCGATGACGCCGGCACCCACCAGGCAGGCCGTCTTGGCCGACTTGGAGGCGTAATATTTGGCGGCCACACCGGCGGCGGCCGAGGTGCGCATGGCAGTGATCAGCGTGCCGTCCATGATGGCCTTGGGATAGACCGTCTTGGGGTCGGACAGGGTGACGATGTCGACGCCGTAGGGCATGCCGGGCTGGGTGGCGTTGAAGACCGATTCGGCCGCCCATTTGAAGCCGGCCACATCGATGTCGCCGCCCAGGTAGGCCGGCATGGACATGCAATAGGAGGTCCAGTTGTCGTTGTCGGGCATGCCCAGGAAGACCTTGGTGGGATTGATGACCTGGCCTTCGCCGATCATCTTGAATGTTTTTTCAGTGACCTCGAGGATCATTTTCATATCGAGCAGGCCGGCCTTGATGACATCTTCCTGCTTGAGGAACAGAATTTCGGGTTTATACTGGGACATGGTGATTTCTCCTTGTATTTTTAATTTTATAATTTACAATTTGTTTTCTGACTTCCGCCGCCTGCCGGCGGCTGTGTTTCAGCATGGCTATATCATAAACCTGTTTTGGCCGGCCGTCAAGCATAAATATGCAGAAATTCTAATAATTATTTAAAATTAGTCGAAGATGCATAACGATCGGGGGCGCGGGGCCGCCGGTTTTGGTGAAGATGGACGGGGCGGGGGAGGATCTGAGATACGGCTGGGTAAAATAAAAGCAAAGACTGGGTAAATTCTTTGCATTTTACGCAGATTTTACATGGAGCCGCCCATGATTTTACTTGAATTTTATATGATGTGCATGTAAAAACAACCGATCGAAAATCACGTCAATACGGGAGAGAGAGAAAATGACCATATTTAATGTATTCACCCTCTGCGGGGGCCTGGCCCTGTTCCTCTTCGGCATGTCGACCATGGGCGACGGCCTGGAGCGCAAGGCCGGCAGCCGGCTGAAGGACCTGCTGGAGCGGCTGACCTCCAACCCCTTCAAGGGCTTTCTGCTGGGCCTGGCCGTCACGGCCGTCATCCAGAGCTCGTCGGCCACCACCGTCATGGTGGTCGGCTTCGTCAATGCCGGCGTCATGCAGCTCAATCAGGCCATCGGCATCATCATGGGCGCCAACGTCGGCACGACGGTCACGTCCTGGATCCTCAGTCTGACCGGCATCCAGGGCGAGAGCTTCTGGATCCAGATGCTCAAGCCGGCCAATTTTTCGCCGGTGCTGGCGCTGGTCGGCATTTTGCTGTATATGTTCTGCAAGAGCAATTCCAAAAAAGACATCGGCTCGATCCTGCTGGGCTTCGCCGTGCTGATGACCGGCATGGAGATGATGTCGGGCGCCGTCGCCCCCCTCAAGACCATGCCGGAATTCGCCAACCTGCTGCTCCTGTTCTCCAATCCCCTTCTGGGCGTGCTGGCCGGCGCGCTGCTGACCGCGGTCATCCAGAGCTCGTCGGCTTCGGTGGGTATCCTGCAGGCCCTGGCCTCCACGGGCGCCGTCACCTACGGCTCGGCCATTCCCATCATTCTGGGACAGAATATCGGCACCTGCGTCACGGCCATGCTGTCGTCGGTGGGCACCAATAAAAACGCCCGCCGGGCATCGCTGGTCCACCTGTATTTCAACGTGATCGGCACGACGGTCTTTCTGATCGGCTACGGCATCGTGTCGGTGGTCTTCCGGCCGGCCTTCATCAGCCAGTCCATCGACGCCTTCGGCATCGCCATCGTCCACACGGCCTTCAACGTGGTCTCCACCGCCGTCATGCTGCCCTTTGCGTCGCTGCTGGAAAAGCTGGCCTACGCCACCATCCGGGACGATGCCGCCGAAGAGCCCCAGCCGGCCTTTGAGGTCTCGCTGCTGGACACCCGCCTGCTGGCCACCCCCTCGGTGGCCGTCGAGCAGGCCCGTCTGGTGGCCAACATGATGGCCGAGTTTTCCTTTGACGCCTGCCGCAAGGCCATGACCCTGCTGGACAATTACGATCCCAGCGTGTATGATGAGGTTGCCGAGCTGGAAAACCGCGTCGATGTGCTGGAGGATAAGATGGGCACCTACCTGCTGGCGCTGGGCCGCGAGTCGCTGAGCAGCGACGACACCAGCCAGGTGGCGCTGCTGCTCCATTCCATCGGCGACCTGGAGCGCATCGGCGACCATGCCCTCGGGCTGGCCAGAACGGCCGGGGAGATCCACAGCAAGGAGATCGTGTTCTCCACCCAGGCCCAGAAGGATATCATGACCCTGCGCATGGCGGTCACCGATATCATCAGCATCACCGTGCGGGCCTTCACCCGCCAGGACCGCGCGGCCGCCCGCCATGTGGAGCCGCTGGAGCAGGTGGTGGATATGCTGCGCTACCGCATGAAGGAAGGGCACATCGACCGCATGCAGACCGGCGTGTGCAGCCAGCAGACCGGCTTCGTTTATTCCGACCTGATCACCGGCTGCCAGCGCATTTCCGACCATTGTTCCAACCTGGCTGTTTCGCTGATCCGCACCGAGGTCGACAAGCTGGACGCCCACGAATATCTCAACAACATCAAATCGGGCGGCGACCGGGAATACACCGAGCTGTTCAGCACATACAAGAAGAAATACGGCATCGAATAAAACCGCAGTGCCCCGCCCCCGGCCTTTCCGGCCGGCCGGACGGGGCGGCAGACTTTGAGGAGAGATATCTATGATCTATATCGTCGAAGATGATGACAATATCCGCCAGATGGAGGCCTATGCCCTGCAGGGCAGCGGCTTTGAGACCATGGAGTTCGTTTCGGGCAGCGAGTTTTTTGCCCAGTGTGAAAAGCAGGTGCCCGACCTGGTGCTGCTGGACATCATGCTGCCCGGCATCGACGGCCTTTCCATCCTGCGGCGCATCCGCGAGGATCCCCGGCTGCAGGAGATCGGCGTCATCATGGTGACGGCCAGGAGCACCGAGCTGGACGCCGTCATGGGGCTGGACAAGGGCGCCGACGACTATATCGCCAAGCCCTTCGGCATCATGGAGCTGCTCTCCCGCGTCAAGGCGCTCATGCGCCGGGTCGACAGCAGCCGGCCGGTGCAGTATGTGCTGGACGAGATCGCCATCGACGACGAGCGGCACCTGGTGACCGTCGACGGCCGGGAATGCATGCTGACCTTTAAAGAATACGAGCTGCTCAAATACCTGATGCTCAACCGCGGACTGGTGCTGACCCGCGACCGTCTGATGGACGTCGTCTGGGGCACCGATTACGAGGGGGGCAGCCGTACGGTGGATATGCACATCAAGACCCTGCGCCAGAAGCTGGGCGCCAGCGGCGCCCATATCAAGACCGTGCGCAACGTGGGGTATAAGATCGAATAAAACCGGCCGTGCCGTCGGGGCGCGGAAAGGAGGAGAACTATGGAAGTCAAGATCAATGCAAGGCTGTTTTTTATGGGCCTGATCACCATGCTGGTGACGGCGCTGGCCATACTGTTTTTTTTCCGCACGGCCTATTATCAGCAGGCCGAGGAGAATATCCGGCAGGTGGCCCAGACCATTTCCATCGCCTACGACAGCGCGGACGGCAGCATCGCGCTGGACAGCTATGCCGAGGCCGATTACCGCGTCACGCTGATCGCGCCCACCGGCGTCGTTCTGTATGAGAGCGAGCTGGAGAGCACCGACGGCATGGAGGACCATTCCACCCGGGAAGAGGTGGTGGAGGCCATCAAAAACGGATCGGCCCAGAGCACCCGCCGTTCGTCGACCATGGGGGTCGACACCTATTACGCGGCCGTGCGGCTGTGCGACGGCAATATCCTGCGCATCGCCCAGGACACGGGCACTATGTGGGAGATCTACAACAAGACCCTGCCCTTCGTGGTCATTCTGGGCTTTCTCATCCTGCTGGCCTCGATTTTCCTGTCTTTCGTGCTGACCCGACAGCTCATCGCGCCCATCAACAAAATGGGGGCCGACCCGGAGCACATCGGGGAAAACGTCCCCTATCCCGAGCTGCAGCCCTTTGCCGACAGTCTGCGGGCCTACCAGCTGCGGGAGCGGCAGAACGAAAAGCAGCGCAAGGAGTTCACGGCCAACGTTTCCCACGAGCTGAAAACACCGCTGACCAGCATTTCCGGCTATGCTGAGATGATCGAGAACGGCATGTGCCGGCCCGAGGACGTCCGCTCCTTCGGCGCGCGCATCCACACCGAAGCGGCCCGGCTGGTCACCCTGGTGGGCGACATCATCCGCCTGACCCAGATGGACGAGGCCGACGCGCCGCCCACGCTGGAAAAGACCGATCTGGCCCGGGCCGCGGCGGCGGCGGCCGAGCTGCTGGAGCTCAACGCCCAAAAGGCCGGCATCGAGGTGCTGGTGCGCGGCGAGCCGGCCAATATCCAGGGCAGCGTGGGCATGCTGGATGAAATGGTCTATAACCTGTGCGACAACGCCATCCGCTACGGCAGGCCGGGCGGCCACGTCTGGCTGACCACCGGCGTCGATACCGAGCGGCGGGCCTGGATCGAGGTCAAGGACGACGGCATCGGCATCGCGCCCGAGCACCAGAGCCGGGTGTTCGAGCGTTTTTACCGGGTGGACAAAAGCCACAGCAAGGAGACCGGCGGCACCGGCCTGGGGCTGGCCATCGTCAAGCACGCCGCCGCGCTGATGGGCGGCACCATCACCCTGCATTCCAAGCCGGGGCTGGGCACGACCATCACGGTCTCCTTCCCGGCCGCGGCCGATTGAGAAAAAGAGAGCTTCTGCCGGCAGGCGCCGCGGCGCCCGCCGGCTTTTTCTTGTCTTTTGCAGGCGCCTGTGATAAAATAATGTTTAAACCGTCCGAAGGCGCGTCCATGCGGCTGCGCCGCGCGGTTTTTATGGATTTGTATTGTACACAGATGCTTCAAAGCGCTCGCTTTGCAGGCGCTTTCATCCCGCCACCCTGACAGGAGAATTCCCATGACAGAGAATGTGATAAAAAAGCTGGACAAGTTTTTTCTGGCCTTTCTGATCATCAACCCGTTTCTGGACGTCGTCACCGGCGTTTACATCAAAGTGCTGGAAAGCCTTTCGGGCAATAATTTCGATACCATCGCCATGCCGGTCACGCCCAGCCTGCTGATCCGCATGCTGGTGCTGGTGCTCTTTGCCGCCTACGCCCTCATCTCACTGGACAAAAAGGCCATCGGCGCGGCCCTGCCGGTGGCAGTGGCATGGCTCATGTCGGTGGTGGGCGAGATCCTGTTCTTCTATTCCTTCGCCCTCTATACCGATGTGCAGTATATCGCCCGGTTCGCCTATAATCTGGCCGTGATCCTGGTCTATATGCAGGTCTTCCGCCGGATGGGGCTCCCCCGGGAGGAGCTGCTGCGCAGGCTGAGCGATGTGCTCTGCTATTCGCTGCTGCTGCTTTCGGCCACCATCGTCGTTTCCTATCTGTTCGGCCTGGGCTACACCACCTATGCCGACCGGTACGGCTACCGGGGCACCCGGGGCTTTTTCTATTCGGGCAACGACATCACGGCCATTCTGATGGCCGGGCTGCCGGTGGTGCTGTGCGCCTTCCTGCAGCGCCGGGATATGGACAGCCGGCACTTTGCCGCCTATGACCTGAGCGCCGCGCTGACGGCCATCTGCCTCATGCTCATCGGCACCAAGACGGCCTTTATCGCCGTCATCGTCACCTTTGCCGTGCTGGCCGCCTGCGCCCTGTGGCGCTTTTTCGGCTGCCGCGAGCGGGTGCCGGTGCGCAGGATGCTCATCCTGCTGGTCACCATGGCGCTGGTCTTCGGCCTGATGGCCCTCTTTTCCACCGAATCCATCTTTGGCGAGATCCGCACCTCCTTCCAGAGCTCGGGCAACACCTGGGAAAAGGAAGGCGCAGCCACGGCGCTGCTGTCGGGCCGCCAGCTCAAGCTGCGCCGGGCCTTTGAGATGTACAGGGAGGGCGGGCTTTACACCTGGATCTTCGGCGTCGGCCGCGGCACCCAGAGCGCCATCATCGAGATGGATCTTTTTGAAGTGGTCATTTATTACGGCATTTTCGGTGCCGCGGCCATGCTGTGGCTGTACCTCAAGCTGGGGATCGAGTTCGTCTGGAAGTTCTTCAAGAACCTGCCGGCGCTGCGCCGCGACCTCATGCCGGTGGCCTGCCTGGTGTCGCTGGGGCTGTGCGCCGGGTATCTCATCATCGCCGGACACATTCTGTTCAGCGTCACCTCCGGCTTCTATTTTTCCTATATGCTGCTTTTCGGCAAGGTCCTCTATACCGAGGACACCCGCAAGCTGTGCATCTTCTGAGCCTGCCCGCGGGAAGCGCCGCGGAGAGATATGAAAAGCCGCCCGGCTGGATGCCGGGCGGCTTTTTTGCGCCAAAACGGCCGAAAGGCGCCGCCGCGGGGGCAGCGCCTTTCGGCCTGAGCGTTTATAACAACTTTTGCGGAGAGAGCGGGATCATTCGTTGAACAGCAGGTCGGTGTAGGTGGGCAGCGGCCAGTATTCGTCGCCCAGCAGGGTCTCCAGTTTGTCGGAGGTTTCGCGCAGGGCGTTCATGGCCGGCAGGATCTTGTCGCGGTAAAAGACCGAGCGGGCCTTGACACTGTCGAAGGTTTCGGTGTGGGCCTTTTCCACCAGCTTTTCCAGCTTGGACAGGTTGGCCTTGAACTGGGCGCCGGCTGCCGTGACGTCTTTGAGGATGCCCGATTCCACCGAAACGTCCAAAGCCAGGCCGGTCTGGTGCAGGCTGTTGAAGGAATCGGCGACGAAACGGGTGTATTTGACGATGGCCGGCAGGATCTGGCGCTTGGCCATTTCGATCATGGTCAGAGCCTCGATGTTGA
This sequence comes from uncultured Clostridia bacterium, assembly GCA_945947915.1. Taxonomy (GTDB): domain Bacteria; phylum Bacillota; class Clostridia; order Oscillospirales; family Butyricicoccaceae; genus RGIG1902. The sequence continues at coordinate 43,021 of CAMEZQ010000003.1, forward strand.
CCGTGCTGACGTAATTGTCGTGGTAGATGCCGTATCTGGCCTCCAGCTCCCGGCGGCTGAGGACGCCGAAGCGCTCGAAGAGGTCGACGGTCTTGGGGGTGATGGCGGCGTCAAAGGCGTCCACCGAATTGTCGATGTTGGGCAGGCCGCGGCGGGCGGCTTCCTCGATCCATTCGCGGCTGTAGTTGTTGCCGTTGAAGATGACCCGCTTGTGGTCGCGCATGATATCGCGGATGATATCGCGGACCTCGGCGTTGATGTCCCCGCACTTTTCCAGCCGGTCGGCGATGCGGCTGAGGATATCGGTCATGATGAGGTTGGTCACCGTGTTGCAGTCGGCGATGCTCATGGAAGAGCCCAGCATGCGGAACTCAAACTTGTTGCCGGTGTAGGCCATGGGGGAGGTGCGGTTGCGGTCGGAAACGTCCTGGGGCAGCACGGGCATGGAGCTGACGCCGATCTGCAGGCTGCCGCCCTGGCGGAAGGTGGATTCGCCGCCGGTCTCGATCTCCTGCAGGATATCGGTCAGCAGGTCGCCCAGAAAGACCGAAACGATGCAGGGGGGCGCTTCGTGGCCGCCCAGACGGTGGTCGTTGCCGGGGCTGGCGATGGTCATGCGCAGCAGGTCGGCGTATTCGTCCACGGCCCAGATGAAGGCGCTGAGGAAGAGCAGGAACTGGGCGTTGTTCTCGGGGGTCTTGCCCTGCTTGAGCAGGTTGCGGGTGCCGTCGGCGTTGATGGACCAGTTGTTGTGCTTGCCCGAGCCGTTGACGCCGGCAAAGGGCTTTTCATGGAGCAGGCAGACCAGATTGTTGCGCAGGGCCACCTTCTTGAGGGTCTCCATGATGAGCTGGTTATTGTCGGTGGCGATGTTGACTGTGTTGAACACCGGAGCCAGCTCGTGCTGGGCCGGAGCCACTTCGTTGTGTTCGGTCTTGGAGGGGACGCCCAGCGACCAGAGCTCCTCGTCGACCTCGCGCATGTATTTGGCGACGTTTTCCTTGATGGATCCGTAATAGTGGTCATACAGCTCCTGGCCCTTGGCCGGCTTGGCGCCGAAGAGGGTGCGGCCGCACAGCATCAGGTCGTGGCGCTTCTGATACAGCTCCTTGGAGACCAGGAAGTATTCCTGCTCGGCGCCGGTCATGGCCACCACCCGGCGGGTGTCCTGGTCGCCGAAGCAGCGCAGCACGCGCACCGACTGGGCCGACAGGGCCTCCATCGAGCGCAGCAGGGGGGTCTTCTTGTCCAGGATATCGCCGTTGAAGGAGCAGAAGCAGGTGGGCACGCAGAGGGTGCCGTCCTTGACAAAGGCGGGGGAGGTGCAGTCCCAGGCCGTATAGCCGCGGGCCTCGAAGGTGGCGCGCATGCCGCCGGATGGGAAAGAGGAGGCATCGGCCTCACCGCGCACCAGCTCCTTGCCCGAGAAGGACATGATGATGGTGCCGTCGCCCTGGGGATTGATGAAGGAATCGTGCTTTTCGGCCGTGTAGCCGGTCATGGGCTGGAACCAATGGGTGAAGTGGGTGGCGCCCTTGTCCAGGGCCCAGCGCTTCATGCCGTTGGCCACCGCGTCGGCAATGGCGGGGTCGAGGGTGCGGCCGTCGTTGATGGTCTTGCGCAGCTGCTTGTAGGTATCGCCGGGCAGGTATTTGCGCATGGCCGTGTCGTCAAAAACATTGGAGGAATAGCGTTCGATGAGAGAATCGCCGCGTTCGGTCACTGAGATCACCCTTTCTTTCATATTGAGGAAAACGCATTGAAAAAACTGATATAAGCATAGCCCTTTGCCTTGGTAAAGTCAATAAAAAACAGAAAAAGACTTTGAAATTATTTTTGATATCAGAATTTTTGCTTGAAAAGCAAAATATTTTATATTTTTTCAAAAAATGATTTGAAAAGATGCAAAACTGACGGAAACATGTGTAAATTCTGGATAGGACGGCCGTTGGCACCCGGCCTTTGAAAACCGAAAGATCACTTCCATAAAAATACATAAAAAACCATTTAATTCTATTTTATTGCAGAAAAATCCAGAAATTCGCTTGACTTTGACGATAGATTGGTGTACTTTGGAACAGTATTTTTTCTTTTGGCCGCAGGGGAAAACCGGCCGGCGGGGCCGGCATCCATCTGTGTTCGGAATTGGTCAAATCATAAATTCGTAAAAAGGAAGTGTTATGCTGTGAAGTACGTTTTTGTCACCGGCGGCGTCGTTTCGGGGCTGGGCAAGGGCATCGTTGCCGCCTCCCTCGGCCGTCTGCTCAAGGAGAAGGGATATAAAGTCGCGGCCCAGAAGCTGGATCCCTATATCAATGTCGACCCGGGCACCATGAGTCCTTTGCAGCACGGCGAGGTCTTCGTCACCCAGGACGGCGCCGAGACCGACCTGGACCTGGGCCATTACGAGCGCTTTATCGACGAGGATCTCAACCAGTATTCCAACCTGACCTCGGGCAAGGTCTACTGGAACGTGCTGAACAAAGAGCGCCGGGGTGAGTATCTGGGCCAGACGGTGCAGGTCATTCCCCATATCACCGACGAGATCAAATCGTTCATCTATAACGTCGGCCGGAAAAACGGGGCCGATATCGTCATCACCGAGATCGGCGGCACCACCGGCGATATCGAGAGCCAGCCCTTCCTGGAAGCGGCGCGGCAGGTCTCGCTGGAGGTGGGCAAGGAGAACTGCATGTTCATCCATGTGGTGCTCATTCCCCAGATCCCGGGGTCGGACGAATACAAGACCAAGCCGGCCCAGCACAGCGTCAAGGGCCTGCAGGGCCAGGGCATCTTCCCCGACGTGCTCATCGCCCGCCTGGACGGCCATCTGGACGAGAGCAGCCGCCGCAAGCTGGCGCTCTTCTGCAATCTCCAGCCCGACTGCATCATCGAAAGCACCACCGTGCCGGTGCTGTATCAGGCGCCCGTCATGCTGGAGCAGGGCGGCCTTTCGGCCATCGTCAGCCGCCGGCTGGGGCTAATCCCCCAGAAGCCCGACCTGACCGGCTGGATGGCCATGCTGGAGCGCATCGACAGCCGCACCCGCCAGGTGCGCATCGCCCTGGTGGGCAAATATATCTCGCTCCACGACGCCTACCTCTCGGTGGCCGAGGCCCTGCATCACGCCGGCTATGAGAACCGCGCCCGGGTGGAGATCCGCTGGGTCGACAGCGAAACGGTGACGCCGGAAACGGCGGCGTCGCTGCTGGAGGGATGCGACGGCATTCTGGTGCCCGGCGGCTTCGGCAGCCGCGGCATCGAGGGCATGATCGAGGCCTGCCGCTATGCCCGCACCCATGATATCCCCTATCTGGGCATCTGCCTGGGCATGCAGGTGGCCGTCATCGAATACGCCCGCAGCGTGCTGGGGCTGGAGGGAGCCACCTCCGGCGAGTTCGACCCCGACGCCCGGCATAAGGTCATCGATCTGATGCCCGACCAGCAGGGCAATCTGCCCAAGGGCGGCACCATGCGCCTGGGCGCCTATCCATGCCATGTGCAGCCGGGCAGCCGGCTGGCCGCGGCCTACCGGGCGGAGGTCATCGACGAGCGCCACCGCCACCGGTATGAGTTCAGCAATCTTTACCGCGACGCCTTCCTGCAGGGCGGCATGGTCCTTTCCGGCCTGTCGCCCGACGGCCGCCTGGTGGAGGCCGTCGAGATCCCGGAAAACGGCTTCTTCGTCGGCGTGCAGTATCATCCGGAATTCAAGAGCCGTCCCAACAAGGCCCATCCCCTTTTCCGCGAATTCATCCGCGCCGCCGCCGGCGTGTGACGGGCCGCGCCCCTGCGCCGTCCGTTCCAGCCCTCCCCGAAGCCGGGGAGGGCTTTTTTCGACACGGTTTTTCTTTGCAAACAGGGCAAAATCGTGTATGATAGAAGGCGAGAGAATTCAGTAGTTCCCAAGGAGGATCCCATGACAGAACAGAATGTTTCCTATACCTACGAGCTGAACGGCGACAAGAGCGTGCGTATCACCGGTTATACGGGCGACGCCGTGCTGCTGACCGTGCCGGCCGAGCTGGACGGCCGCAAGGTGGCCGACATCGGCATGTTTGCCTTTCACGGCTGTGCCAACCTGCGGCACGTGGTCCTGTCGGAAGGCATCGTCACCGTTTACGTCAACGCCTTTTACGACTGCCCGGCGCTGGAGAGCGTCCGGCTGCCCGATACCATTGAGAACAGCGTCAACAACAGCGTGCGCGCCTGCCCCAACTTCCAGGGCTTTCAGGTGAGCGAGACCAATACGCAGTTCCATTCCCGCGGCGGCGTGCTGTTCAATACCGAGCTGGGCCAGCTGTGCGATTATCCGGCCGGCCTGGAGGACGCCGAATACCGGGTGCCCGACGGCACCAGCCAGATCGCCCTGGGCGCCTTTGCCGAGCATCCCCATCTGCGCAAAGTGATCCTGCCCGAGGGGCTGACCCGCATCGGCGACGCCGCCTTCCGCGACTGTGCCTCCCTGCAGGAAGTGGTTTTGCCCTCGACGCTGGAGCAGCTGGGAGCCCAGGCCTTTGCCGGCTGCGGCGCGCTGGAGCGCCTGCAGCTGCCCGCCGCCCTGGGGGAGATCGGGCAGAATGCCCTGAGCAGCTGCTGGAGCCTGGGCGAGATCGGCCCCGAGGGGCAGGGCGCCGGCTTTGCCGTGCGCGACGGCGTTTTGTACGACCGGGAGATGACCACCCTGCTGCGCTTCCCGGTGGATGGCCGGGTGGGCTTTGCCGTGCCGGAGGGTGTGACGCGCATCGCCGCCGGCGCCTTTTCCGGCTGCGGCGACCTGGCGGAGATCCGCCTGCCCAAAAGCCTGCGGGTCATTGAAGGCAGCGCCTTTTCCCACTGCAGCATGCTGGACGGCATCGTTATCCCCGAGGGGGTGGAGGCCGTGGCGCCGGCCGCCTTTCTGGGCTGCACCAATCTGGCCCGGGTCACTGTGCCCGACAGCCTGCGGCAGGTGGGCAGCCGCGCCTTCTGGTATTGCTTCTCGCTGACCGCCCTGGAAGTGCCGGCGGCGGCGGAGGTCGCCCCCGACGCCTTCGGCGGCGACGAGGATGTGCTGCGGGAGATCGGCCTGGATTGTGTCACCGAGCTGCGCCGCAGATCACGAAAACAGACGGTTTAACGGCAGAGCCGCCGCGAAGGCTTTCGCGGCGGCTCTTTTATTTCCTGTCCGGAACAGAAAAAAGAAAGGGAGGCAGAAGACCGTGCCAGAAAGCAATATGCCCCTGAGAAATATTCCTCTTCACCCAAATAACAGCGCCCGGCAGACCAGCGCCGACGGATTCGTTTACACCCTGCGGCCGGACGGCGCCGCCTGCGTGCTGAGCTACAGAGGCGGCGCCAGATCGGTGGTTTATCCCACCGCTGTCGATGGGCATCCCGTCAGCCATGTGTCCATGGCGGCCTTTTCCATGACCGGTATCGAGGAGCTGATCATCCCGGAGGGCGTCGAGGAGATCGCGCCCATCCTGATGGCCTATGAGCTGCGCCGCATCGTGCTGCCCGACGATCTGGAGCCCGGCCGGGCGCCCATGATCTTTCGCTGCCGCAGGCTGGAAGAGATCCGGGCGCGGGCATCCAGCCTGCATTACGCCACCGTGGGCGGCGTGCTGTTCAGCAGGGACGGCACCGTGCTCTACTGCGTGCCGCAGGGACTGAAGCTGACGGAATATACTGTGCCGGCGGGGGTGTGCGAGATCGCCGGATCGGCTTTTGGCGGCTGCGCTTCCCTGCGTCAGATACAGCTGCCCGCCGGCCTGCGCTGCATCGGCGATGGGGCTTTTCAGGACTGTGCCGATCTGCTTTCGGCCGATCTGCCCGACAGCCTGGAGCATATCGGCGCGTGCGTCTGGAGCGGCTGCGGAAAGCTGGAACACCTCCACATCCCGGCCGCTGTCCGCACCATCGGCGCTGATGCTTTCCCGCAGGCGGACGCCGTGCCGGAGATCACCGTCGATCCGGAAAACCGGCATTTTATCATGCGGGAAGGCATGCTGCTCGACCGGGAGCTGACGCGCCTGCTGCGCTGCGCCAGGCAGGACCGCACGGAAGTACAGGTGCCCGAGGGCGTCGAGGAGATCGATCCCCACGCCTTTTCCGGCTGCCTTTCTCTGCGCCGGATCACGCTGCCTGACAGCCTGAAAAGGATCGGGGAAGGCGCTTTTGCGGGCTGTACGGCGCTGGAATCGGCAGAGATCCCGGCGGGCGTGCAGGAGATCCCCGCGGATGCCTTCGCGCGCTGTGTTTCCCTGCGGGAGGTGCGGCTGCCAGCGTCGGTGAAGCGTTTGCAGCCGTTTTCTTTCTGGGGCTGCCGCTCGCTGCGGCGCGTCGACGTGCCGGAAGACGCCGATATTGATGACGATGCCTTTGACAACAGGGAGATCGAGATCCTGCGGATATAGAGAAAACAGGCCAGAACCGCCGAAGCGGAAGATCCCGCGACGGCGTTTTTTTATTTTTGACAGGAAGTTTATTTTTGAGAGAAAATTTTCCTGTTCATTCTATGGATACAAAAAATGCACAAAAAACAGGGAATTTCTACGAAAGTTTCGTTTATTTGCCTTTATACAAACCTATTGGGTTAGTGCATATTTAGAATAGTAAAGCGCCGGCATTTTTCGGCGGAAGACCACCGGATCCCGCCGGGATCCGCTGCAATATGGAGGATGTATATGAAGATCGGATTGTTGGGTTTCGGCGTAGTCGGCGAGGGCGTCTGGCGGCTGATGGAAGCCCGGGGGGACATGGAGGTCGTCCGTGTGCTCTGCCGCCGCGACCGGACGCTGCCGGGCACGCAGGTGACCCATGATTTTGAAGATATCCTGCGGGATGACGCCATCGACACCGTTGTGGAAGTGATGGGGGGCCTGGAGCCGGCCTGGGACTATGTCCGCCGGGCCGCCGCGGCCGGCAAGCATATCGTCACGGCCAACAAGGCGCTGGCGGCGGCGCACTACGACGAGCTGCTGGAGCTGACGGAAAAACACGGCGTCCGGCTGCGCTGCACGGCTGCCGTGGGCGGCGGCATCGGCTGGCTGCCGGCGCTGGAGCGCGCCCGCCGCTGCGATACCGTGACCCGGGTGGGCGGCATTATGAACGGCACCTGCAACTATATTCTGGATTCCATGACCCGGCTGGGGGTGGATTACGGCGAAGCGCTGCGGCAGGCCCAGGCGCTGGGCTATGCCGAAGCCGATCCCTCGGCCGACGTGGACGGGACAGACACGTGGAACAAGCTGATCCTGTCAGCCAACATAGCCTTCGGCGTCAGCCTGGATACCGCCGCCGTGCCGGCGGCCGGCATCCGACAGATCACGGCCGGCGACGTGCAGGCCTTCGCACAGCACGGGCTGGTCTGCCGGCTGGTGGGGGAGGCGGCCCGGCAGGACGGCGCCTTCCGAGCCTGGGTCCAGCCGGCGCTTTTCCCTGCCGGCGCGCCCGAGGCCGCCGTTTCGGACAATGATAACCTGATCACTTTTGAAGGCGGCACCGTCGGCCGGCAGAGTTTTCTGGGACAGGGAGCAGGCCGCTGGCCCACGGCGTATAATGTGGTGCAGGACTGTGCCGACCTGCTGGAGGGACGCGGCTTCTACTGCCGCCGCGGACCTGCCGTTCCAGTGGATAACAGCGTCTGCCTGCGGTATTATGTGCGGGGCGGCGGGGACGAATGGCAGAACGCCGGTCAGACGGCCCAGTGGGGGCAGGCCGTGGTCACCGGGCCTGTGCCGGCCGCCGTCATGCATGCCTGGCTCCGTTCCCATCCGCAGGCTTTTGCCGCCGCGCTGCCTCCGGATGCCGGCGAAGGAATATGAATCGGAAGAGAGGATACTGCATATGCTCAAAGTGACGAAATTCGGCGGGACCTCCATGGCTGACGCCGGACAGTACCGCAAGGTTCGGGAGATCATCCAATCGGACTCCAGCCGCCGGGTGGTGGTGGTTTCGGCCGCCGGCAAGCGCGACCGGAACGACCACAAGATCACCGATCTTTTATATCTTTGCCACGCCCATACGCTGTATGGTGTAGAGTGCGACCGTATTTTTGAAATGATCACCTCCCGGTATCTGCAGATCCGGAATGATCTGGGCATCCAGTTGGATCTGGAGGCCGAATTCGCCGCCCTGAAGCAGCGCATTGACACCAAAACGCCGACCCCGACCGCTTTATCACCGGTATCACCGGCAAAAAGGATTTCAGCATCATTTCCATGAGCAAATGGGGCATGAGCAACCAGGTGGGCGTGCTGCGCAAGATGCTCTCGGTGCTGGAGCGCCACGGCATCTCCATCAATTACGCGCCAAACGGCATTGATAATGTTTCGGTCGTCATGCCGTCGGAGGCGCTGGCCCCCCATCTTTACACCGTGCTGGCCGAGATCCAGAACGAGGTGGGCCCCGATTCCCTCGACGTGCACGACCAGATCGCCGTGGTAGCCGCCGTTGGCCGGAAGATGGCTTTCCGCCCCGGCGTTTCCGGCAAGATCTTCGCGGCGCTGGGAGAAGCCGGCATCAATATCCGTATGATCAACCAGGGTCCCGATGAGCTGAACATCATTTTCGGCGTGGCCAACCGGGATTTCGCCGACGCCATCCGGGTCCTGTACAACAGCTTCGTCAAATGATCGGCAATCCGCCGCGGCGCATCCGCTGCCGGTTTGCCTGTTTGGAGGTACTTATGAAAACTTATACTGTCGCAGTTCTGGGCGCCACCGGCGCCGTGGGACGGGAAATGATCGGGATCCTGGCCGAGCGCCGGTTTCCCGTGGGAAAGCTGGTGCCGCTGGCCAGCGCCCGCAGCGCCGGGCAGACCCTGCGCTTCGGCGATGAGGAGGTGACCGTGCGGGAAGCCTGCAGCAAGGCGTTCCGCGGCGTCGATATCGTGCTGGGGGCGGCGGAAAACGACGTTGCCCGGCGGTTCGCCCCGGATATCCGCGCGGCGGGCGCCGTCTTCGTGGATAATTCTTCGGCTTTCCGGCTGGATCCCGACGTGCCGCTGGTGGTGCCCGAGATCAACCCCGGCGACGTGCTGGGCCATCACGGCATCATCTCCAACCCCAACTGCTCCACCATCATCACGGCCGTGGCGGTCAATCCCCTCAACGCCATTTCCCCCATTCTCGCCATGACGGCCTCCACCTATCAGGCCGTGTCGGGCGCCGGCGCCGGCGGGCCCATCGAGCTGGAAGCCCAGACGGCGGCGCTGAGCCGCGGCGAGCCCTGCCGGCCTTCGGTCTTTCCCTATCAGATCGCCTGCAACCTCATCCCCCAGATCGGCAGTGCCCAAAAGGACGGCTATACCAGCGAGGAGATGAAGCTGCAGAACGAGGGCCGCAAGATCATGCACCTGCCCGAAATGAAGGTGAGCTGCACCTGCGTGCGGGTCCCGGTGGTGCGCAGCCATTCCATTTCGGTCAGCCTGCATTTCGCCTCGCCGGTGACGGTGGAGGCGGCCCGCCGGGCCATTGCCGCCGCGCCGGGCTGCCGCCTGGTGGACGATCTGGAAGCCGGGCAGTATCCCATGCCGCTGTATACCTCCGGCCAGGATACCGTGTTCGTCGGCCGCATCCGTCCCGACCTGACCGATCCCAACGGCCTGTGCCTGTGGTGCTGCGGCGACCAGGTGCGCAAGGGCGCCGCCACCAACGCCGTGCAGATCGCCGAGCTGCTCATCGGCTGAGGGGCCGTATATATACAGACTGTTTTTTTACGCTGCCGCACCGCGGCCGGGCGCGAACGCGCCCGGCCGTATTTTTCTGCCTGCCGGCGGACGCTTGCGCTTTGGGGCAAAGGGGGATATAATAATAAAACATGCGTATGTCTGCGCAAATTTCACAAAAGGAGAAAAGCAGTCTATGCCAGCCAAAACCTTCCGGCAAAAATTCATCGGCGACCGCGCCTTTTACAAAATGGTGCTGTATATCGCCGTGCCCATCGTCGTGCAGAACGGCATCACCAATCTGGTCAATCTGCTGGACAACGTCATGGTGGGTCAGCTGGGCACCGAGGCCATGTCGGGCGTCGCCATCGCCAACCAGCTCATGTTCGTCTTTAACCTCTGCATCTTCGGCGGCCTTTCGGGGGCCGGGATCTTCTGCGCCCAGTTCCACGGCTCGGGCAACGCCGACGGCGTGCGCCAGACCTTCCGGTTCAAGCTGCTGGTGGCCTTCGGCCTGTGCGCCGTTTTCCTCACGGCCTTTCTCACCCGGGATACCGAGCTTTTGTCCCTCTATCTCCACCAGTCGGAAAGCGGCGGCGACCTGCTCTATACCCTGCAGGAGGGCCGGCGCTACCTGCGCATCATGCTGCTGGGCCTCATTCCCTTTGCCCTCAACAACGTATATATCACCACCCTGCGCGAGACCGGCGAAACACTGCTGCCCATGAAGGCCGGCGTCACGGCCGTGCTGGTCAATCTGGTCTTCAACTGGCTGCTCATCTTCGGCCATCTGGGCTTCCCGGAGATGGGCGCGGCCGGCGCGGCGGCCGCCACCGTGCTCTCCCGTTACATCGAGCTGTTCATCGTGGTGGGCTGGACCCACCGGCACAAGGAGAAAAACCGGTTCATCCAGGGGGTCTACCGCAGCCTGCGCATCTCCCGGCCGGTCTATACCAGCATCCTGCGCAAGGGCTGGCCCCTGCTGCTCAACGAGGTGCTGTGGTCCATCGGCATGACCACCATCACCCAGTGCTATTCCGTCCGTGGCCTGTCGGCCGTGGCCGCTGTCAACATCGCCTCCACGCTGGCCAATCTGTTCAAGATCGTCATGATGGCCGCCGGCAACGCCATCGCCATCATCGTCGGCAACCGCCTGGGCGCCGGCCGCATGGAGGAGGCCCGGGATATCGACAACAAGATGATCTTTGCCACATGTGCGCTGTGCGTGCTCATCGGGCTGGTGCTGCTGGGCGTGGCGCCCCTCTTCCCGGCCATGTATAACACCACGGACGAGGTCCGGGCGCTGGCCACCGTTTTTCTGCGCATCACGGCCTGCGTTTTGCCGCTGCAGGCCTTCAACAACGCCTGCTATTTCACCCTGCGGGCCGGCGGCAAGACTTTTATCACCTTTATTTTCGACAGCATGTTCGTCTGGTGCGTCAGCCTGCCGCCCGCCCTGTACGCTTCGCGCATGACAGCCATGCCGGTCATTGCCATGTATGCCATGGTGCAGGCGCTGGACATGGTCAAGACAGCCATCGGCTTTATGCTGGTCAAGCGGGGCAGCTGGCTGTCCAATATTGTTGTGGACGGCGGCAGGAAGTAAGGCCATCCACAGAGCAAACGCCCGGAGACCGAGAGTTTCCGGGCGTTTTTCCGTGCGGTTCAGGCCTGCAGGGCGGCGCGGATGCGGGCCAGGGCGGCGTCGGTCTGGGCCGTGACGGCGGCGAAATCGACATGGGGATGATAGATGGCCTCCATGCGGTCGTGAAGGGCGTGGGCCCGGGCGATGCAGGACACGGCCTCATCCAGAAGGCTTTGGGCTTGGGCGGAAAGGCGGCGCGTCCGGCGGCGGCTCTCCCGCGTGCCGGCGCTGTCGAGGCAGCTGTCCAGGCGGATGCGGCGGTAGACCGGTCCCGCCCACCGGCCTCGCCGGTCGGAGGTGACGAAGGCCAGGGAAAGCTCGGGCAGCCACAGGTGGAGCAGACGGCCGGGGTCGATGGGATCCAGGCAGGCGTAGACGGTGTGGCCCGCCGCCAGGGCGGCATCCCGCAGCGGCTCCAGGAAGCGGGGCGTCAGCCCGCAGTCAGAGCAGATATCATAGACCCGTTCGCCGTGCCCGGTCAGGCTGTCGTAAAGGCGCAGGCAGCCTTCGGGGGTGACGCCGTCGATCAGCCGCAGGCACAGGCGGCCGACGCCGCCCTTTTTGGGGATCTCCCGACCGGCCACGCCCCGGGCCCGCTTTTCCAGCCGGTCCGGGGGCAGGGCTTGGGCCGCTTCGCCCGCGATCAGGCTTTCGATGCTGTTTACGGCTGTCAGCAGGCTGTAGGCACGGGCATAGCAGTCTTTGATGCCGGCATTCAGCAGACGCAGGGCCGGGCGGGCCTGCCGCAGTCCCGGCACGTCCCGGAAGGCCGAGAGGGCGATATAGTCGCCTTCGGCGCCGGGCAGGGCCGGCTCGGTGATATGCGGCGCCGTGCCGTCGAGGATGGCGGCGTCGGGGCCGTGCAGGATGACGCCGTCGAGGGAATGGGGATCGGAGGAGCAATAGATATCCTCCCGCAGGCCGCCCGCATACAGGCCGCCGGCCAGCCGGCCGATGGCCGTGGCCTTGCCGCAGCCGGGGCCGCTTTTGACGAGATATGTATCACGGCCGGGCATTTCGGTCATGGCACGGTCGAAAAAGGAGACAAAGCCGTCTTTGGAATTGGCGGCCAGGAAAAAGGCGCAGGTCATGTTTTTTGGATGGTCCATAGATGAGATTACCTCCGGATCTTGCGTTTTTTGAGTCATTCCAGTATATGTCCGGCCGCGCTTTCCGGTGTCTGTTTCATCGCCGTGTCAAATCCAGGTAAAATGGGCGGAAATTCATTAAATTTGAAAAAATACCGTGTTATACTGAACGTGAGATCCAAAGCATTTTAGAAAATACATGGGCAGATCGCATGCAGGCGTGCGTCGCGGAATGAGAGAGGCGGAAACCGGGGCGGCCGGCCGTACAGGTCCGGGGCTCCGCGGGAGAGGAAATGCTCCCGCTTGGCAGACGCTTTAAAAAGAGCGGATCGGGACGTCGGCGGCGGCGTCCCGTTTTTTGTATGCGCCGCGGCGCTGGAGGGAAATTATGACCGAGCAGGAACTGAAAAAGCTGGGGCGCGGCGACCTGATGGAGCTTCTGCTGGAGCAGGGGCGCGAGATCGAGCGCCTGCGCGCCGCCGTGGAGACGGCTGAGCGGCAGGCCAGGCAGGCCGAGCAGCGCCTGTCGCAGCGGGAGCTGGATGTGGAGGCCGCCGGTACGCTGGCCGACGCGTCCGCCCGGGTCAACGGCCTGCTGGAAGCGGCCCAGGCCACAGCCGATCAATATCTGGAGAATATCCGTGCCCGGCAGGCGGCGCTGGAGGAAGACTGCGCCCGGCGGGAGAATGAGAGCCGCGCGGCGGCGGAAGCCCTGGTGCGGGAGGCACAGGCGCGGAGCGACGCCATGATCCGCGAAGCCTCGGCTCAGGCCGAGCAGTATTGGCAGACGGTGGCCCAGCGCCTGGAGGACTTTTACGAGGCCCATCAGGGGCTGCGGGAGCTGCTGGAAGCCGTGCCCCGCAGGAACGGCGACGTATGAGCCGGCAGAAAGCGCCGGCCGAGCTGCCCAGCCTGGACGTGATCGAAAAGGCCGTGCGGCAGACGCGCTGGCGGAAAAGATATATCACCGTGCTGCGCAGCACGGTGTTCACGCTGATCACCGTGGCCGCCGCCGCCGTGCTGGTGGCGACGCTGTGGCTGCCCGTGCTGCAGACTTACGGCGATTCCATGTCCCCCACGCTGCGCGACGGCGATATCATCGTATCGGTCAAATCGGGCGAATTCGCGCCAGGGGATATCATCGCGTTTTATTATAACAACAAGATCCTTGTCAAACGCGTCATTGCCGCGGCCGGACAATGGGTCGATATCCGGGAGGACGGCACGGTGCTGGTCGACGGCCAGGTGCTCGACGAGCCGTATCTCGCCGAAAAAGCCTTTGGCGAATGCGACATCGAGCTGCCTTATCAGGTGCCCGACGGCCGGATCTTCGTCATGGGCGACCACCGCAGCGTATCGGTGGACAGCCGCAGCACGGCGGTGGGCTGTGTCGCCGGCGAACAGATCGTCGGCCGGATGGTCTTCCGGCTGTGGCCGCTGCGCGACGCCGGTGTGCTCCGGTAGCGTGGAGAAATCAGAGAGAACAGAAGAAAGGAGGTGTCCGGAATGGAACAGCAGACGACGCAGACCGCGAGGCTGATGGGAGAACACCGCCGCCGCCGCAGATGGCAGAGGGTCATGGGCGTGCTGGCGGCGCTGGTGGTTTTCTGCACGACCTACGCGCTGATCCTGCCAGCCATCACCATGACGGGCGCCACCATCTGCGGAATAGAAGAACACACCCATACGGAGGCCTGCTATACCGTCCGCGAGGCCCAGCCGCGCCTGGTCTGCACGGCCGCGCAGGCGGTGCACGTCCATACCGACGCCTGCCTCGGCAGCGACGGTGAATGGATCTGCGGCCAGGCCGATTTTCTGCTGCATACCCACGAGGAAAGCTGCTATGGCGCCGACGGAAGCCTGATCTGCCCGCTGGAGGAGATCGAGGCGCACAGCCACACGGCCGCCTGCTGGGAGCTGCGGCAGATTCTTGTCTGCCCGCTGGAGGAGGATCCCGGGCATACCCACGGCGAGAGCTGCTATACCTATCACCGCGGCGCGCTGATCTGTACCCAGGCCGAAGCGGCGGGGTACAGCCATACAGCCGACTGCTATACTACTGTGGAGGAAACGGTCTCCCATGAAGAGACCGTGCTTTCCTGCGGCCTGGAGGAGAGCGAGACCCATGCGCACGGCGACGCCTGCTACACCATCCGCACGACGGAAGAAACGGTGCAGCGCCAGGTGCTCACCTGCACGCTGGAAGAGACCGATGGACACACCCACGGCGACGCCTGCTATGCGTGGGACGCCGAGCTGATCTGCACCCAGGAGGAACGTCCGGCCGGCCATCTGCACGGCGACGCCTGCTATACGACAGACGAAGTGCTGGCCTGCCCGCTGGAGGAGATCGAGGCCCACGTCCATACCCCTGACTGCTGCGGGGATATCCTGGACGGCGACGGCGCGGTGGTGTCTTCCTTTGAAGACGCCTACGCCGAGGCACAGGCGGCCTGGACGGGCGAGGGCGAGTATGTCTTCGACGCCGGGGAATGGGCCGAATACCTGGTCTGCGGCCTGCCGGCCGTAGAGGAGCATCAGCATACCGACGCCTGCTTTGTCTTCCCCGCGGAGGGCGAGACCGAGACTGTATTGACCTGCGGCCGGGAAGAACATGTTCATACAAGCGCCTGCTATCCCGATGGCCCGGCCTATATCTGCGGCCTGGAGGAGCATACCCACGAAGAGGCCTGCTATGACGCGGAAGGCACGCTGATCTGCGCCCTGGAAGAACACATCCACGGCGAAAGCTGCCTGGCGGAGAAACCGAAAAGCGAGTATGAGGCCGCGTATGGCAGCCTTGCAGAATTGCCTGACGGCGCGGTGGTCATTCCCGCGGAAGAGCCGGGAGCCGGGGAACCGGCCGAAGCCGGGGAATATCTCTTCCGCTATGAGGACGCCGCGATTGAAATGACGGTCCAGCTGACGGGAGAGGCGCCCGCTGCCGGAACCGGGGCAGACCCGGAGACAGATGAGGCGCTTTCAGACGGAGAGCCTGTGGCCGGTGAGACGGAGCCCGCTTCGGGCGGGGACGCCGGCAGGCTGGTATTGGCCGTCATCCCCCAGGAGGAGGACAGTCAGGCCTACTGTGACGCCGCGGAATACGCGGCCGCCCATGCCGACGAGGCGGAGGAGCTTTGCCGGATCCTCACCTATGAGTTCCGTTTCTTCCGGGACGGGGCGGAGCTGGATGTGTCCGGCTGCCAGGTCACCGTGGAACTGAGCCCCAAGGAAACGGCGGTGGCGGCCCCTGTCAGTCAGGAAGAGCCCGTCCAGGCGGAAGTTCCGGCGGCCATGCGCGCGCGGCGGACAGCCGCGGCGCCAGCGGAGTCCGGCGAGGAGCAGACGGCGGCAGAGCAGACGGCGGCAGAGCAGCCGGCGGAAGAAACGGTGGTCCGCATCTCCGTCCTGCAGGAGATGGACGGCGGGGTCACGGAGACAGACTCCGCGCTGGTGACGGCGGAGGAAGCCGCCGGAACGGTGGTGCGGTTCACACTGCAGTCCAGCCGGCTGGCGGTGGCGCTGTCTCAGACGGCCAACCCCCATTTCAATGTGCAGTATTACGCCTATATCCCCCGCGTTCGCTGGAAGAATGAAAACGCGGGAGCGTTGAGCATCATCGATACCGACAACGGCGGCCAGGGGAAGGGCGGCAATCTGCCCCAGAACGGTCAGAAGCTGTCGGTAAAGTACCTGGCCATGGAGGACAGACTGGTTGCCGCAGATCACGTGCTGACAGAGGTATATCAGCAGCAGGTCTGCGAATATATCAAGGCGCCCAATCTGACCTATTTCAACAGCCTGTATGAGAACGGCAACTATCAGCTCAAGGAGATCTGGGTGCTGCAAAAAGGAGCAGACCCGAGCAGCACGGATCAGGGGGGCTGGACGGTTTACCAGCCCACGATCCACTTCACCAACCGGCAGGAATCCGCCAACGAAACCACTGTGCGCATCACCGATGACACCGTGCTCCGGCTGGTGTACGACATCACGAAAGGCTCTTACCGGAACGACGTCAATTTCTACGATTACGATATTACCAACGGCAAGATATTCGGCACGGCTGAGAATGCCCAGAACCAGACAAACGCCCTGAGCGGAATCAGTGCCGGCGGCACCTACTATGTCAAGACGGACAACAGCACCGGAACGGACCAGCAGGGAATCAACTCCTCTGGAAACTATTCCGGCTCCGGGACCAGGCTGGCCTTCGGCAACAACAATACCCGCGTGGGCCTGGGCACCGTCAAATGGGGGAAGAACGAACCCAACAAATTCAATACGGTGAACAAAGATACCGGCGGCGGCTGTACCTTCGGCCTGGCCTCCGGCATGGATGGAGACGGCAATATTCAGTTTGCCCGCGGTATTCAGGCGCCGGCCCTGTTCGGCACCGGCTCCGCGGCCGGAAAGACGGCCCATCTGGGCTACGGGATGAATTTCCAGCGGCAGGGAGATACTTACACGCTGACCAATGTTACCGATAGGAGCGGAAATGCTGTCACGCAAGATTTGACCAACTTCATGGTATCGGACAATTGGAGCCATACCGCTAAAATTTATGCCAACAACTTCTGGCCTCTGGACAGCGCCTATAATTACCAGGACGTCTATGCGCAGGGCCACGATCCCAAGACAGGCCCGGCCGAAAGCGGGACGGGCACCCATATTTACGCCGTCGGAAGCGGCGGAACGGAGCACTACCCCGCAAGTGACAACGGCGTGCCCCACAACAACTATTTCGGCATGAACTTTGCCGTCCAGTTTGAACTGGTGGAGGACTATGTGGGGCCTCTGGAATATCTGTTCTTCGGCGACGACGACATGTGGGTGTTCCTGGACGGACGGCTGGTCTGCGACATCGGCGGCGTCCACTCCTCCGTGGGCGAGTACGTCAACCTGTGGGACTACATTGAAAAGGGAACCGCCGGAACCCATACGCTCAGCTTCTTCTATACGGAGCGGGGCGCCTCCGGCTCCTCCTGCTATATGCAGTTTACCCTGCCCTCCGTTTCCTCCGCCACTCCGGAGCAGAATACCGGAGAGCTGCGGGTGGAAAAGAAGGTGGAGGGCGCCCTCGCCGACAGCGGACAGGAGTTCGCCTTTGATATTTCCTTTACCGATCCCAACGGATTCCCCCTGCCTGATGACTATTCCTACTCCAAATACGACGCCCAGGGAAATTATCTGCTGTCTGACGTGATCATCTATGACGGCGGCAGCTTTACCCTGGAGGACGGGCAGTACATCATTGTGAAGTATCTTCCCTACGGCACGAAGTACACCATCACGGAAGCGGAGAGCCCCCAGTCCTGCCGGACCACGGTGCAGGTCAATGGCGGCGTGACGGTGGAGAGCCGCACGGCGGCCGGCACCATCCCGGACAGCGGAGAGCGGCAGAACGTGCTCTACACCAATTTCATGCAGTATGTGCTGCCGGAGACCGGCGGCGACGGACGCGCGGGATATATTTGGGGAGGACTTGGGCTGATGGCCGGTTCGCTCCTGTTATATATGATCATTCAGCGCCGAGGGAAGGGAGGCACAGATCCCGCTTGACGATTCAAGCAGCATTTTCTCTCCCTTTGCACAAATGAAATTCAAATTGAAAGGATTTGAAACTATGAAAAAAACGTTATCCCTCCTTCTGGCACTGACCATGATCCTGGCTCTGTCAGCGACAGCCCTTGCGGCGACGGTGACCGTTCCTACGGAAGGTATTCTGAAAGATCATACCTTCACTGCCTATCAGATCTTCTCCGGCCGTGAAGAAAACGGCATCCTGTCTGACATCCAGTGGGGCAACGGCATTGATTCCGCCAATTTCCTGGCAGCCCTGCAGGCCGACACCACCTATGGCAGCAAGTTTACCAGCTGCAAAACCGCCGCCGATGTGGCAAAGGTGCTGAGCGACAACAATACCAATGCCGCCCTGGCCAATCAGGTGGCCAAGCTGGCTTACGCCAACAAGAAAGGCGACGGTACGACCCTGACCTCCGGTAATAACACCCTGGCGGACGGCTACTATCTGGTTGTGGATACCACGGCTGATGTGGGTGCAGGCGGCGCCTACAACACCGCTCTGCTCCAGGTGGTGGGCGACATCAACATCACTGTCAAGACCGACGCGCCTACCGTGGAGAAGAAAGTCAAGGAGGGCAGCGGCTACAATGATGTTGCTGATTGCAACATCGGCGACACTGTGGAGTTCCGTCTGATCGGCTCCGTGCCCGACATGAGCCGCTATGACACCTACAAGTACATCTTCCATGATACTCTGTCTGCTGGTTTGACCCTGAATGAGGACAGTATCAAGGTCTATGTGGCCTCTGATAAGGACGGCACCGATAAGACCGAGATCACCGGTTGGACCAAGGCTGTGGATGGCCAGTCTTTCACCGTGTCCTTTACCGATCTGAAAACGGTCAGCGGCGTGGCCCAGGGCAAGTACATCATTGTGGAGTACACCGCCACCCTGAATCAGAGCGCTCAGGTCGGCCTGCCCGGCAACGCGAATACAGTCAAGCTGGAATACTCCAACAAGCCCGACCAGAGCGGCTCGGGCGATACCGACAACACAGGAAAAACTCCCGAGGACAAGGTCATCGTCTTTACCTATGAGCTGGATACCACCAAGGTGGACGGTCAGAACAATACTCAGAAATTGGAAGGCGCGGAGTTCAAGCTGCACAATGCCGCCAATAAGTGGGCCATTGTGGATTCCAACAGCAAGGTGACCGGCTGGGCGGATACAGAAGAAGGCGGTTCCACGCTGACCTCCGATACCGACGGCCTGTTCAAGGTCATCGGCCTGGATGAGGGTACCTACTATCTGAAGGAGACCAAGGCCCCCGCTGGATACAATATGCTGAGCAAGGAAATCACCGTTGTTATCACTGCGACTACCAGCACGACTTGGGACAGCGGGGAGCCCAAAGATGCTTTGACTAAGCTGGAAGTTACCGCTGACGGAAAAGCCGGTACCGGTGACGTCGACACCGGCATCGCCGGCATCACCGTGGCAAACAACAAGGGTGCCACCCTCCCCGAGACCGGCGGCATGGGCACGACCATTTTCTACGCGCTGGGCTCCATCCTGGTGCTGGGCGCCGGCGTGCTGCTGGTGGTCAAGAAGCGCATGAGCGCGGAATAAAAATCGCGCGGGCAGGCGCGGCCTGCCGCTGAACAGATCCTGCCGTGCCGGGGAGCTCCGGCTCCCCGGCGCGCGGCAGCAAGGAGCGTCTTATGGCAATGAGCTATATCAAAAAGAATCTTTCCACCATCCTGCTGCTCATCGTCTTTTTTATAGGACTTTCCTTGCTGCTGTATCCCAGTGTCAGCGATTATTGGAATTCCATGCACCAGTCCCGGGCCATCGCCAGCTATGCCGGCGAGGTGGCTCAGCTGGACACCCAACG
Source organism: uncultured Clostridia bacterium (assembly GCA_945947915.1). Classification (GTDB taxonomy): domain Bacteria; phylum Bacillota; class Clostridia; order Oscillospirales; family Butyricicoccaceae; genus RGIG1902. Next base: position 62,827 of record CAMEZQ010000003.1, read on the forward strand.
GTACGACGCGCTGTGGGAGGCAGCCCGCGGCTACAACGCGGCGCTGGCCGGCCGGAGCAATACCTATCTGCTGACCGAAGAACAAAAGGCGCAGTATGAGGCGCTGCTGGATGTGGCCGGTCTGGGCGTTATGGGCTATGTGGAGATCCCGGCGATCAAGTGCGCGCTGCCCATTTACCACGGCACCGACGAGGCCGTGCTGCAGATCGCCGTGGGCCATCTGGAATGGTCCAGTCTGCCCGTGGGCGGTGAAAGCACCCACTGCGTGATTTCCGGCCACCGTGGCCTGCCCAGCGCCCGGCTCTTCACCGATCTGGACAAGCTGGTGGAGGGGGATATTTTCCTGCTGCGGGTGCTGGACGAGGTGCTGACCTACGAGGTCGACCAGATCCGCATCGTCGAGCCGCAGGAGGTGGACGATCTGGGCATCACGGCGGGCGAGGACCTGTGTACGCTGGTCACCTGCACGCCTTACGGCATCAATACCCACCGTTTGCTGGTGCGGGGCCACCGGGTGGAAAACCGGGCCGACGCCGCCGGGGTTCGTGTGACGGCCGACGCCATCCTGATCGACCCGCTGCTGACGGCGCCGCTGGCGGCTGTGCCCATGGTGCTGCTGCTGGTGCTGTGGGTGATGATCCATTACCGCAAAAAGAAATGATCCTGTCTGACTGTATTTTCGCATATCCCCGGGCCATCCGGGCTATGATCAAGCTGTGTTTAAGGGAGGTGACGCCATGCGCATCCATACTGTCTGCTGTAAATTGATCCGCGCCGCGGCGCTCTGTCTGCTGGCCGCGCTGCTCTGTGTTCAGCCCGCGCTGGCGCTGACGGTCATCGATACCGGCGCCGCCCGCAGCCTGACGGTGGAATACCGCGCCGGCGCGCCGGTGGAGCTTTACCGGGTGGCCGACCTGTCGCCCTATGGCGTCTTTACCTGGGCCGCGCCCTTTGATGCATTGTCCCTGGCCGACCCCAATGGCCTGGATATCGAAGCGTGGACGGCCATGACGTCGACGCTGGCGGCCTATGCCGCGCAGGAGGAGATTCTTCCGGCCCGAACCGGGACGGTCGGCCGGAATGGCCGCCTGAGCTGGGACGACCTGGATACCGGCCTCTGGCTGCTCTGCGCGCCCCGCCATACGCTGGACGGCGTCACCTGCGAGGGGCAGCCGGCGCTGGTCAGCCTGCCTATGGCCGATCTGGAGCAGGACCGCTGGCAGTATGACGTGACGGTGCATGTCAAATACGAAACAACGGGCGGCGGCACGCCCGAGGAAGAAACGATCAATCGCAAGGTCCTCAAGGTCTGGCGCGAGACAGACCCGGAAGCGGCCGCGCGTCCCGAATTCATCACCGTCAGCCTGCTGCGGGACGGCAAGGTCTGGAAGACCGTCCGGCTCAGCGAGGAAAACGGCTGGAAATACCACTTCGGCAGCCTGGACGCCCGCTATACCTGGCAGGTCATCGAAGAAGACGTGCCCGACGGCTATACCGTGACGGTGGAGCAGAACGGCATCACTTTCATGATCACCAATACGGCCGCCGGCGATCTGCCGCCCGACACACCCGACACGCCCGACACACCTGATACACCCGACACGCCGGATACGCCGGATACACCGGATACACCGGATACACCGGATACGCCCGAGGGGCCGCAGCTGCCGCTGACCGGTATGCTCCAGTGGCCCATTCCTGTGCTGGCGCTGGCGGGCATGGTGCTGTTTGCCCTGGGCTGGGCGCTGGAACGGCGGGAGGACAGCCGTGAATAAGAGCCGCGCCGGCGGATTTCTGATGGCCTGCGGCCTGGTGCTGATGGCGGCGGCTTTGTGCCTGGCCGGATGGAATCAGTGGGAACAATACCGGGCCGGAGAGACGGCACGGGCGGCGCTGGATGCCCTGGAGCTGCCCGCGGCGGCGCCGTCGGGAGAAAAAACGCCCGGGCAGGCGGACGATCTGCCGGCATATCTTCTGGACCCCCAGCGTCCCATGCCGGAAGTCACGGCCGACGGCCGGTGCTATATCGGCCGGCTGGATATCCCGGCCCTGGACCGCAGCCTGCCTGTCCAGAGCCAGTGGAGCGACGAGGACCTCAAAGCCTCTCCATGCCGGTACGGCGGTTCGGCCTATCTGGACGATCTGATCCTGGCCGGACATAATTACAAGAGCCATTTCGGCGGCCTTGGCCGCCTGCAGCCGGGGGACAGCGTCGTTTTTACCGATATGGACGGCAGCCGCTTTGACTATGTGGTGGCCGGCGTCGAGTGGCTGGACGGCGGCGACATTGAAGGCATGACGGCCGGGGATTGGGATCTGACCCTTTTTACCTGCACGGCCAGCCGCCGGGAGCGCGTCACGGTCCGCTGCGTGCGGTGTGCCCCCCAATAAAATACAGAAAACAAACGGCAGTCCCCGGCATGGGGAGCTGCCGTTTGTTGTCCGCGCGCCCGACAGGCAGGCCGGGAAGGAATATAAAAAAGCGCATTGCCCAAAGGCAATGCGTTTTGCGTTGGAGCGGGGTACGGGAATCGAACCCGCCTCCTCGGCTTGGGAAGCCGATGTACTACCGATGTACGAACCCCGCGCGTGTATATCTTATTATACACACGCGGCCGGGGTTTTTCAAGTCTTTTCTGTCGGCAGATCTATTTTGTGCGGCCGATGGTGTAGAGGTCGGTGCGGCGGGCCGACATGAGGGGCAGCTGGGCGCGGATGGATTCGATGCGGTTCAGATCCAGCTCGACCAGGCGGTTTTCCGCCTGCGCGTCCAGCCGCTCCACCACGGTGCCCCAGGGGTCGACGGCGATGGAGTTGCCGTAGGCCACATAGACCCCCTCGGGGTCACGGGCCGGGGATACGCCCACCGTGAAAAGCTGATTGTCGACGGCGCGCTGGCGGAACATGGTTTCCCAATGGGCCGGGCCGGTTGTCATGTTGAAGGCGGCCGGCACGAAGATGACCCTGGCCCCCTCCAGCGCCATGACCCGGGCCAGCTCGGGGAAGCGCATGTCGAAGCAGACGCACAGGCCCATTTTGCCCCAGGGCGTGTCGAAGGTGGTGATGCTGTCGCCCGGCGTAAAGGTCTCCGACTCAAAAAAGCGCTGGCCGCCCCGGACATCGATGTCGAACAGATGCACCTTGCGGTGGCGGGCCACCTCGCGGCCGGAGGCGTTATAGACAAAGCTGGTGTTGTAAACGCGCTCCCCTTCGCGCTCGGGCATGGAGCCGCCCACCAGCCAGATGTTGTTGGCGGCGGCCATCTCCGAAAGGGCCGTGCGGGTGGGGCCAAAGCCCTCCTCGGCATACTGGGGGAAATATTGGTTGGAATAGGGGCAGGCAAACATTTCGGGCAGCACGGCCAGGTCGGCGCCCGCGCCGGCCGCCCAGGCGACGGCCTCGGCGGCTCTGTGGAGGTTTTCGGCCTTGTCAAAGCCGACGGGGGTCTGCAGCATGGCGATCTTCATGGATGACATCTCCTTTTTGTGTGCGGTCTTTCGGGGGGGCGGGGGGAAGGGTCTCTCTTTACCATATCCGATTTTCTGCCGGAATGCAAAGGAAAGATGCTTGTACGGCGAAACTTTTTTGCCTTTCCGGTGCGGTAAAGAGAAAAATTATCCCGGCAGAATGGACTTTTTTCCAGAATTGTGCTATGCTGAACATAATCTTTTGGCTTTTCCGCGCAGACGCGGCAAAGTTTTGGGATAAGATTTTTGAAGATAAAGGAGAAATATCGTTATGGACAAACTGGAACAGAAGATCTGCGATATTATCGACAGCAAGCAGGAGGAGATCATCGCCTTCGGCCGGGATATCTGGACCCATGCTGAGCTGGGCTATCGTGAGTTCCGCACGGCCGGAAAGTTTACCGACGTGCTGGAAAACCTGGGTATCGAGACCGTCAAGGGCCTGGCTATCACCGGCGCCAAGGGCTATCTGAAGGGCAAGGATTACAAGGGCACCACCGTCGCGCTGATGGGCGAATACGACGCCCTGCCCATTGCCAACCATCCCGACGTCAACCCCGAGACCGGCGCTTCCCACTGCTGCGGTCACAACGCCCAGATCACCGGCGTCATGGGCGCCGCCCTGGCCCTCAGCGACCCCGAGATCCGCGACGCGCTGGACGGCAACATCGTCTTCTTCGGCGTGCCGGCCGAGGAGTTTGTCGAAGTTGACCTCAAGAGCAAGATGATCGACGAGGGCAAGATCGGCTACGGCGGCGGCAAGTGCGAGCTGATCCGCATTGGCGCTCTGGACGATATCGACATCGTCGTGGGCCACCACACATCGCCCGCCGTCCAGCTCAGCCTGTCCAACGGCACCAACAACGGCTTTGTCAATAAGTCGATCACCTTCACCGGCAAGGCCGCCCACGCCGCCGGCGCGCCCCAGAACGGCATCGACGCCTACAACGCCGCCAAGGTTGCCCAGATGGCTGTGGATGTACAGCGCGAGTCCTTCCGCGACGCCGACACCGTCCGCATCCACGGCTTTACCGTTTCCGGCGGCAGCGCCACCAATGTCATCGCCGATAAGATCGTGCTGGAATATTACGTCCGCGCCAACAATGTGGCCGCCGTCAAGGACGCTTCCAAGAAGTTCGACCGTGCCATGCGTGCCGGCGCCATCGCCACCGGCGCCGGTCTGGAGATCAAGACCTTTGCCGGCTATCTGCCGCTGGTCCCCGTGCAGGAGACGACGGCTGTGGTCGAGGCCCTCAACGACGCCAACGCCTCGGTGGGCAACAAGTACACCATCTCGGGCGTAGGCGAGCTGCGCCACTCCACCGGCTCCACTGACTACGGCGACCTGGCCAACCTGATGCCGACCATCCAGTTCGGTACCGGCGGCTTCAAGGGTGTTCTGCACAACCCCGATGTCATGCCCACCGATGAGTATCTGGCCTACGTCATGACGGCCAAGGTCTTCGCGCTGGCCGGCTATAAGCTGCTCAAGAACGGCGGCACCTATGCCAAGGCCATGATCGACAGCTATAAGGCCCTCATGACAAAGGAAGAATATATCGCCTACATGGACAGCATGATGAGCAGCGAGAAAATTGAGATGAATCCTCTGCCCCTGCTGGACGAGCAGAAGTAAGAAAATACCAATATAGTACAGGCGCTGCCGAAAGGCAGCGCCTGTTTTTTTCAGTGCCACGCATCTGCGGCGGCGGATAGGTGAAGTTGAGAAGAAAAAGCCAAAACGCTACAATCCCTCCGGGTCCTTCGGACCCACCTCCCTTTGCACAAGGGAGGCATTGGCGCGGCGCAGCACCCAAATTCGTCCGCTTCAGCGAAGTTCCCGGCCTTACGGCGATACAGTCAGACAAAAAAGCAGGCCCTTCATAACTTCCGGGCGCCGACACGCATCGGGAGCGACCCGGGGCCGTTCCGCGTCAGCGGGGCTTCGGGTCGCGGCCTCCATACCCTTGGAAAAGCACACCAAAACCCACCTACACCCTCGCCTGGGGGACCGGGGGGCGGCTTAAAGCGCCCCCGGTGCCCTTTGGTTACTTTCGGGCAGTCGAAAGTAACAGAAAACGCGCGCCTGTCAAGGCGGACAAGTGAAGTTGAGAAGGAGAACACAGAAAAGCACAATCCCTCCGGGTCTGCGACCCACCTCCCTTTGCACAAGGGAGGCATGGGCGCGGTGCCGTTCTGACAGCGTGGGTCGCCCACCTCCCGGTGCGCTGGTGAGGCAAAGGATACGCTCCATCCACAGCCTGTGCATAAAAAATCCTCCGCCCGGGAGAAAAGCACTCCGGACAGAGGGTTCGTTTACTGGCCGCAGTAATCCTTGACGGCCTTGAAGGTCATGACCTGACCGCGCAGACCGCCGTCGTACCAGCGGGGTCCGCGGCGGATGCGCAGATGCAGGGCGCCGGGATATTGAAAGGTGCGGCGCCAGAAGGTGTGGGAGGGCAGGTTTTTCGGATGCATCATCAGCTGCCACCAGCCGCCCATGCTCTCGGTGAGCAGCCGGGCCGCGGCGCAGCCTACCCCCATGCGGCGGTAGGCCGGCAGGACGAAAAACTCGGCAATCGACCGGCTCTCCCGCCAAAGACGGACATAGTGGTTGCGGTTGACCAGGATCAGCCCGGCGTTTTGCCCGTCCACCGTGATGAAAAAGGGGATGCGGGCCGGGTCGCGCCAGTAGGCGTCAAAGGCATCGTATGGATAGATGCCCTTTTCATCCGGCTCCACCGGCTCAAAGCGGGAGAACTCCGCGATATAGACCTGCATCATATCAAACAGCAGGCTTTTTTCTTCCGGCGGGACCCGCCGCAGCTTGACTTCCATGGCTTCAGCTTCCTTTTTGTAAAATCCCAGAACGGATGGGGCAGATCAGAAGAGATAATCGGTGAACATGACCTCCTGCCCCTTTTCATAATAGACGCGGGGCACGCGGCGGGCAATGCCGCTGAGAAGGGAGTTGACATTGACGCCCACCAGGCCGGCCGCCTGGGTGAAGGAGAAATCGTCCGGCCCATCGCCGAAAACGGTGACGGTATCGCCGATCTCGGCTTCGGGGATATTGGTGATATCGACCATGCACATATCCATGCACAGTACGCCCACATAGGGGGCTTTTTTGCCCCGGATGGTCACATGGCCGCGGCCGCCCGAAAGCAGGCGGGGCACGCCGTCGGAATAGCCATAGGGCAGGGTGGCCACCACCCGGTCGTGATCGCATTTGTCGGTCAGACCATAGCTGACGCCCTCGCCGGCCGGCACCTTGTGTTTGAAGATGATCTGGGATTTGAGGCTCATAATGGGCAGGGCGCCCTGGCCGTAGCCGTAGAACATGGCGCCCGGGCGCACCATGTTGAGGCCCAGATTGCCGTATTTGCCCAGGGCGATGCCGTCGCACATGTGCTTGTAGCCCAGCTCTACCCCCTCGTCCTCCAGCCACTCGGTCATCAGCCGGAAGATCTCGTACTGGGCGCGGTCTTCTTCCTCCGAGCCCTGGGCAAAATGGCTGAAAATGCCCTCGATGGTGATGTTTTCCATCCGGGAGATTTCGACGATCTCCCGCACCGACTGCTCGGTGGGGGCGAAGCCCAGACGGTGGAGGCCGGTGTTGATCTTGATATGTACGCTGGCCGGCTGGCCCACGGCGTTGAGGGCCCGGGCCTGCTCCAGGGAAAAGACGGTGAGGGAAACGCCGTAGTCGGCGGCATAGTGCATCAGATGGGGCGGTGTGAATCCCAATACCAGGATATTGCCCCGGTGGAAGGTGCGCCGCAGCTCCATGGCCTCACCGATGTTGGCGACGCCGTAAAAATCAACGCCGTGGGAAAAGAGCTTGCGCATGAGCACGGCGGCGCCGTGGCCGTAGGCGTCGGCCTTGATGACGGCCATGGGCTTGCTGCCGCCGGCCAGCGTCTTGACCTGCTCGATATTGTGTTCAAAACGGTCGAGATCGATCTCGCACCGTGTCAGACTGAATCTGTCCATAGAAGATCACCTCTGTGTGCTGTTGGGATGGTGTGTCGTGTCCTGAAACTATATTGTACTACAAAGCGCATAACGGGGCAAGGGGTGCGGCTGGCTGCCGCCGGTCTTTTTGTAGGATTACAATAGATGTTGGACAGTTGAATAAAAAAAGATGAAGGATAAGG
>CAMEZQ010000004.1 GCA_945947915.1 uncultured Clostridia bacterium
CCGGTTTCCCCAAACGGCATACCGTTTTGGGGCCCCTTTGATTGCATAGATCTGCGGCAAATGAATTGCCGCAGATCGGCGCCGGACTGCCGGCGTTTGGGACTTACGCCTGATTTTTCCTGAAATACACGATGGCTGCCGCGCCCGGGCCGACATGGGTGCCGATGGTGCTGCCGATGCTGTCGACGAGGATATCCTGGGGGCAGAAGGCCGTTCCCAGCGCTTTGCGCAGGGCTTCCATATTGTCCGGCACGGCCGTATAGCCCAGGGCGCTGGGGCGGTCGGGGTCGGGCAGGCCCATGCCGGTGGCGGTGTCCAGAATGAACTTGCAGGCCCGGGCGGTGCCGCGTTCTTTGCCCAGCACCTGGATGGCGCCGTCCTGCAGGGTCAGGATGGGCTTGATGCCCAGCAGGCCGCCGGCCAGCGCGGCCGTTTTGGAAAGGCGGCCGCCCTTGTGCAGATAGGTCAGCGTATCCACGGAAGCCAGCAGGACCAGGTCCTTTTTTTCGGCTTCCAGATGCCGGGCGATGGAGGCGCCGTCCAGCCCCTGGTCCCGGAGCTGCACGGCCCGCCGCACCAGGATATTCAATCCCAGCGCGGCGCTTTCGGAGTCGACGAGATAGACCTCTTTGCCCGGCAGGCCTTCGGCGGCAATGGCCGCGCTCTGCGCCGTGCCCGAAAGGCAGGCGGCCACGGTCACGACGACCAGCGTGTTTTCCGGCGCGGCTTCATAGACTTCACGGAATTCCTGGGTCGAAGGCTGGGTGGTGGTGGGAAGCTCTTTGGCCTGGGCCAGTTTTTCATAAAACACCGGGTTGGTGATGTCGACGCCGTCTTTGTATTCGACGCCGTTGAAGATGACTTTGAGCGGTACGACGTCGATGTTGAGCGCACGGGCCTCGGCCTGGGTGATATCCGACGTCGAATCGGTGATGATCCTGACAGACATACTGTGTTATTTCCTCTCGGCTTGTATTTTTCTTTTTTCGGGCTGCGGAAGCTCGGTCTCCGGCATCAGTTCCGCCGACAGCACCTGCAGCAGCTCGCGGAGCTTATCGGCATCTTCCGCGGAAAACCGCTGGGTGATGCGCCGGACCACCACGTCGATGTATTCCTCGTTGATAAAATAGAAATCCATGAACTTCCGGGTCACCTGCAGCCGCTGCTCCCGGCGGTCGGTGGGGGAGGGGATGCGTTCGGCATAGCCCTTTTTGACCAGCGACTGGACGCGGTAGGTGGCGTTGGGCGCCGAAATGCCGATGACCGACGCCAGCTGGCTCATGGTGGGCTGGCCCAGCGCGTAGATCACCTCGGCAGTCAGCGCCTCCATAATGGTCAGTTTGCCTTCGGCCGCGTGGAGCGTGCCGAAAATATGGCGGTAAAAGTGCAGCTTGAACCGGTTGTAGACCGCTTTGAATGCCGCTTCCACAAAGGACGCCTCCTTCGGTTATTATTTCAAAAATTTTAATTAAAAATCTTTAAATTAAGCATACCACAAAACAGCCAAAAGTCAAGAAAAATATTTGAAAAACTAAATATTAAAATGTCGAAAAGAAAAAAGGCGAGAGCCGGAGAGCGTGTTCACAATTCAGACGTATTTTATTCACAATTCTTTGATTCAAGCGGCCCATATATGGAGTAAAATAAATACATAAGAAAAAGAAAGGGGCCTCTTCCATGAAAGAAGTCAAAGAACCCTCTAAAAAACCATTTATTTACTACTATATCATCGTCCTGATCGTCCTGATGCTGCTCAACGCGCTGGTTTTTCCCAGCGTGCTGGAAGAACAGGTCAGTGAGACCGATTACGGGACCTTTATGACCATGACCGAGGAGAAAAACATCGGTCTGGTACAGATCCAGGACAATCAGATCGTCTTTACCGACAAGGCCGAAAAAGAGATCTACAAGACCGGGCGGATCAACGATCCCGAGCTGGTCGACCGGCTGCACGAGGCCGGCGCCACCTTCAGCTCTGAGATCGTCACCCAGGCGTCGCCCATCCTGTCTTTCCTGATCTCCTGGATCTTCCCCATTCTGATCTTCGTCGTTCTGGGGCAGATCCTCTCCAAAAAGATGTCCAGGATGATGGGCGGCAACGGCAGCTCCATGGCCTTCGGCATGGGCAATTCGGGCGCCAAGGTCTACGTCCCCTCCTCCACCGGCATCCGGTTTGACGACGTGGCCGGCGAGGACGAGGCCAAGGAACTGCTGTCGGAGATCGTCGATTTTCTCCACGACCCCCAGAAATACAGCGAGATCGGCGCCAAGCTGCCCAAGGGCGCGCTGCTGGTCGGCCCGCCGGGCACCGGCAAGACCCTGCTGGCCAAGGCTGTGGCCGGTGAGGCCAACGTGCCCTTCTTCTCCATTTCCGGCTCGGAATTCGTGGAAATGTTCGTGGGCCGCGGCGCCGCCAAGGTGCGCGACCTCTTCAAGCAGGCCAACGAGAAGGCGCCCTGCATCGTGTTTATCGATGAGATCGATACCATCGGCAAAAAGCGCGACGGCAATTTCGGCGGCAATGACGAACGGGAACAGACCCTCAACCAGCTGCTGACCGAGATGGACGGCTTCGACGGCTCCAAGGGCGTCGTGGTGCTGGCGGCCACCAACCGGCCCGATTCCCTCGACCCGGCCCTGCTGCGTCCCGGCCGTTTCGACCGCCGCATCCCCGTCGAGCTGCCCGACCTCAAGGGCCGCGTGGAGATCCTCAAGGTCCACGCACGCAAGATCAAGCTGGAGCCGGGCGTCGATTTCGAGCCCGTCGCCAAGACGGCGGCCGGCGCTTCGGGCGCCGAGCTGGCCAATATCGTCAACGAAGCGGCCCTGCGGGCCGTCCGCTGCGGCCGCAAGGCGGCCAGCCAGGAGGACCTGATGGAAAGCGTCGAAACGGTCATTGCCGGCTATGAGAAAAAGAGCCGCATGCTTTCCGACCGGGAAAAGAAGATCGTCGCCTATCACGAGATCGGCCACGCCCTGGTGGCCGCCCGGCAGAACAACTCGGCTCCCGTCCAGAAGATCACCATCATTCCCCGTACCTCCGGCGCGCTGGGCTATACCCTGCAGGTGGATGAGGGCGACCACTTCCTGATGAATAAAGACGAGCTTTTGAACAAGATCGCCACCTATGCCGGCGGCCGTGCCGCCGAGGAGCTGGTCTTCGATTCGGTGACCACCGGCGCCTCCAACGACATTGAGCAGGCCACCAAGCTGGCGCGGGCCATGGTGACCCAGTTCGGCATGACCGATGAGTTCGGCATGGTGGCTTTTGAGACCATGAGCAACCAGTATCTGGGCGGCGACGCTTCGCTGACCTGCTCCCCCGAGACCCAGGCCCGCCTGGACCGCAAGGTCATGGAGATCGTCGAGAGCCAGCGGCAGAAGGCACGCCGGATCCTGACAGAGAATATGGATAAGCTGCACGAGCTGGCGGCTTACCTGTACAGTCACGAAACCATCACCGGCGAAGAATTCATGGCCATTTTAAACAAATAACAATACGCCGGACGGGGAATATTCCGTCCGGCTTTTTGCAAAAAGACTGCCGTTCCGCGTAGTTTTTTACCGCGGCTGATGTTATAATAGGAGCGCAGCGAGGATCTGCGCAGAAAAGAAAGAGGTGCCCCCTATGACCAACAAAGCCAGCGCCGTTGAATTGCTCGAGGAGCAGAAATACACCATCTCTCCGGATATTATGAAGGCCTTCGTCTGTGAGATGCAGGTCTATCGTGCCGCCATCAAGGAGATGCGTACCAAGCTGGAAAATCTCGACGACAGCTTTCAGGCGCGGTATGAATACAATCCCATCCATCATATTGAAACACGGCTCAAAAGCATTCCCAGCATTCTGAAAAAGCTGGAAGCGCGCAACATCCCCATGTCCATTGAAAATATGAACAACGAGCTGAGCGATATCGCCGGCGTGCGCGTCATCTGCAATTATTTCGACGATGTCGAGCAGGTGGCCGATATGCTGCTCAGCCAGGACGATGTCACCCTCATCCGCCGCAAGGATTACCACCGCCACCCCTCCGAGACCGGCTACCGCAGCCTGCACCTGGTGGTGTCGATCCCGGTCTTTCTGGCCGGCGAACGGCGCGATGTGACGGTGGAGATCCAGATCCGCACCATCGCCATGGACTTCTGGGCCAGCCTGGAGCATCAGCTCCGGTATAAAAACCGCCACAATACCCCCATCCCCGAGGAGCTGTCCGAGCGCCTCTACACCTGCGCTCTGGCGCTGGCCGAGGTCGACAAGGAGATGCAGATGATCTACGACGCCATACTCAAGCTCAACAACTGACGCACAGATAAAAACGCCGTATCCGGAGATCCGGATACGGCGTTTTTTGCGTTTGGTCCCGCGGTCAGGCTTTTTTGCTGCCGTCGGGCTTTTTGCGGCTGTGCCAGAAGGGGAAGGCAAAGCCGAAGAGCAGCGGGAAGATCTCCAGGCGGCCCAGCAGCATATCCAGAATGAGGATCAGCTTGGAAAAGCCGGAGAAGGCCGAATAATTGCCGATGGGGCCGACAGCGCCCAGGCCGGGGCCGATGTTGTTGAAGCAGGCGGCCATGGCCGTAAAGGTGGTTTCAAAATCAAATCCGTCCAGGGACAGCAGCAGCACGCTGGCGGCGGCGATAAAGACGTAGATGACCAGATACATGTAGGCGCCGGTGATGGTGGCTTCGTTCAAGGGCTTGTCGTCCATGGATACCGAGGTCACCATGCGGGGATGGAGCAGGCGCTGGATCTCGCGCTTGGCGGCCTTGGCCATGATGAGCAGACGGGAGACCTTGAGGCCGCCGCCCGTGGAGCCGGCGCTGGCGCCGACGAACATGAGCAGCACCAGCAGGTTTTTGGAAAAGGCCGGCCACAGGTTGAAATCCGCCGTCGCGTAGCCGGTGGTGGTCATGACGGTGGAGACCTGAAAGGCCGAGAAGCGCAGGGCGTTGAGGAAGGTGCCCTTCAGAGGCATGATGTTGACGGCGATGGCCAGGGAGGCGCACACCATGATGCCCACATACCACCAGAGCTCCTCGTTGCGGAAGGCGGCCTTGAAATTGCGGATCATCAGAAAATAATACAGGTTGAAGTTGATGCCGAACAGGGCCATGAAAATGGTGACGACCCAGTCGATGTAGGCGCTGTTGTAATAGGCGATGCTGGAATTCCGGCAGGAGAAGCCGCCGGTGCCGGCCGTACCGAAGGTGTGGATGGCACTGTCGAAGGGCGACATGCCGCCCAGCAGCAGCAGGACGAACATGGCCAGGCTGAGCAGAATGTAAAGGCCGTAAAGGATCTTGGCCGTGTCCCGCAGCTTGGGGGCCAGCTTGCCCACCGTGGGGCCGGGCACCTCGGCGCGCATGATGTGCATGGAGCGGCGGTCGGACATGGGAATGACGGCCAGGGCGAAGACCAGCACGCCCATGCCGCCCACCCAGTGGGTGAAGCTGCGCCAGAAGAGCAGGGCGCGGGGCAGATGCTCGACGCCGGGCAGGATGCTGGCGCCGGTGGTGGTGAAGCCGCTGACCACTTCAAAGAGCGCGTCGATATAGTTGGGAACATAGCCGCTGACCCAGAAGGGCAGGGCGCCGATGGCCGAAAGGCCGATCCAGGCCAGGGCCACGGTGGCAAAGCCCTCTTTGGCAAAGATCACGGTGTCCTCGGGCTTTCTGTGGCTGAGCAGCCCGCCGCACAAAGCGGCCACGGCGGCGGCCAGCAGGAAATAGAGCCAGATCTTTTCGTGATAATACAGCCCCACCAGGGCGGGCAGCAGCAGCAGCGCCGCCTCGACGCGGATGATCCGGCCGGTGAGATACAGGACCATTGGACGGTTCATAGCGCATATCCTTTCTGCAGGATCTCGGAAAGATCATCCAGACGCTCGTTGGTGGTGACCACGATGACGCGGTCCCCCACCGAGATGCAGTCGCGGCCGCCGGGAATGATGGTCCGGCCGTCGCGGGAAATGCAGGCGATGAGGAGATCGGGACGCAGCTTGAGCTCCATCAGCGGCGTATCCAGCTGCGGGAAGTTTTCGCTCACACGGAATTCCAGGGCCTCCACCCGGCCGCCCACCAGGCGGTGGAGGGTCTCGATGTTGCTGCCCATGGAATTCTGCATGGCGCGGACATAGCGGATGATGATATTGGCCGTCAGCACGCGGGGCGAGATGATGGAGCCCAGCCCCGTCGATTCGGCGATGGCGGCCAGGGTGGGCCGGTTGATCTTGGTGATGACCTTGGCGTCGGTGCGGCTTTGGGCGTAGAGGGCCAGAATGATGTTTTCCTCGTCCAGGCCGGTCAGCGCCACCACGGCGTCCATGGTATCCAGACCCTCTTCGGCCAGCAGCTCCTGGTCGGTGCCGTCGCCGCAGATGACCATGGCCCGGGGCAGCTGGCGGCTCAGCTCGGCGCATTTCTGCGGGTCGATATCGATGATCTTGACCCGGGCGCCGTTTTCCAGCAGCATGCGGGCCAGATAAAAGCTGATGCGGCCGCCGCCGATGAGCAGCACGTCGCGGGCTTCGGGCAGCAGGTTGCCCAGGCTGGCAAAGAAGTCCAGCATATCGTTGGCGGCGGCGATGACGCTGATCTTGTCGCCGGCGCGCAGCATGAAATTACCGCCGGGGATGGTCACCTGGCTGCCCCGCTGGACGGCGCAGATGAGGGCCTTGCCCTTGAAGGTCTTATGCAGGTCGCGCAGATAGACGTTGTCGAGGGCCGAGCCCTCCTTGAGCCGGATCTCGGCGATCTCGGCGCGCTTGTTGGAAAAGGTCTCGATCTTCAGGGCCGACGGGAACTTGAGCAGCTTATAGAGCTCGGCGGCTGCCGCGCGCTCGGGATTGATGCTGAAGGAAAGGCCCAGCTCGTCACGCATGAAGACCAGCTGGTCGCTGTATTCGGGGTTGCGGACGCGGGCGATGGTGTGGCGGGCGCCGAGCTTGCGGCCCACCAGACAGCACAGCAGGTTGATCTCGTCCTGGCTGGTGCAGGCGATGAGCAGATCGGCCTTCTGCACCTCGGCCTCCAGCAACACCTGATAGCTGGCGCCGTTGCCGCACACGCCCATGACGTCCAGGGTGTTGACCAGATTGTCGATGGTCTGCTGGTTTTTGTCGATGACGATCACGTCGTGGTCCTCGTTGGAAAGCTGTTCGGCAAGGGTACTGCCCACCTTGCCGTTGCCGACGATAACAATACGCATAGTCTTTCAAATCTCCAATTGGATAAAAAGAAGATGAAGCGGAAAGCAGTGCTTCCGCGGCGGCGCGCAGCCTTGACAAAACGCGCCTATACACACCTATACCATAGCACAAACGACAGCCTTCGGCAATGATAATTTTAATGCTATCTTTATAAAAAACTTATGCAGCCTTAATGCGGGGCAGCCGGGCCGGCGCCGCGGCTTTTCGGACTTGCAGCCCGGCTTTGCAGGCATTATAATAGAACTGCCATCCAATTTATAGATACAGGAGGAGATCCATATGCAGTTCAATCAGGAAAGAGTGCTCGAGCGCCTCATGGAAATGATCCGCATCGACAGCGTTTCCTATCACGAAGGTCCCATGACCGATTACCTGCAGAAGTATTTTGAAGACCGCGGCTATGAGGTGTACCGCGACCAGGCCGGCGCGGCCATCGGCGGCGACAACGCGGGCAATCTGCTCATCCATATCGGCGGCGACATGGAAGGCGAGGGCATCTGCCTCAACGCCCATCAGGATACCGTCGAGCCGGGACTGGGCATCGAGCCGGTTTTTGAAAACGGCATTCTGCGCAGCCGCGGCAACACCATCCTGGCCGCCGACGACAAGTCGGGTATTGCCATGATGATGGAGCTGCTGGATGTGCTGCAGGAGACCAAGACGCCGCACAGAGACCTGTGGTTCCTGTTCACCATCTGTGAAGAGAACGGCATGCACGGCGCCAAGAATTTTGACTATGACAAGCTGCCGGTCAAGAATATCTTCGCGCTGGACGGCGCGGGCAATCTGGGCGGCATGCTCAAGTCGGGCGCCGGCAAGGACGCCCTCAAGATCACCTTCCACGGCAAGATGGCCCACGGCGGCATCGAGCCGGAAAAGGGCATCAACGCCATCGCCGTGGCCGCTTCGGCCATCAGCCGCGTCAAATTCGGCCGCATCGATCCCGAAACGACCTCCAACATCGGCCGCATCGAGGGCGGCGGCGCCACCAACATCGTCACCGACGAGGTGACCTTCACCTGTGAGGTCCGCTCCCATACCCAGGCCCAGATCCAGCAGCAGGTCGATCTGATCGTCAAGGCCTGCCAGGACGCCGCCGCGGAGTTCGGCGCCACCGTCGATATCGACATCGACCACTTCTGCCCGCCCCACAAGCCCGATCCCGACGGCTTTATGTATAAGTCGATGATCCGCGCGCTGGAAAACGAGGGCTTCCAGGTGGAGTACCGCGTCAGCAACGGCTCGGGCGACGCAAATATTTTCTCGGGCAAGGGCTTCAACTGCTCGGGCATTTCCACCGGCATGTTCGACGTCCATACCACCGAGGAATATCTCGACATGGCTGTTTTCGCCAAGGCTTTCAACGTGGTCTGGAGCATTCTGACCCAGAATCTGGCGTAATACCGGACGTCTTCCCGCGGAATACACAGTATATGGCATACGCTCCCTGCGCTTTGCACAGGGAGCGTTTTTTTTGAGCCTGCCGGAAAAGAGGGAAAATATTTATGCGAATTTGTGAATATTTTTCCCGAAACCCTCTTGCCATTTCCGGCGTGCGGTGCTATAATGCCTGTATCGGATAAATATTCTAATTCATGAATTTTTATTCAGATAAAACAAAAGGAGTGATATGAATGCTTACTGCAAAGCAAGCAAAGACGTCGGGCAGCAAACTGCTTTCCCTGCTGCTGGCGCTGGCTTTGGTGCTTCCGCTGCTGCCGGTGACGGCCCTGGCGGACAGCCTGGACAAAGCGCCGGTCGCGGCCGGTTCCTACGACGTCGCCTGCCAGATCCCTCTGGCGGAAGATACCGAAGATATGACCGTTTCCATTCCGGTGGACGGCATGACCGTTGATGCGCTGCAGGCGCTCATCGACGGGGAAGAAGTGACCCTTCAGCTGGTCCGCAACGCCGAGCGTCCCTATGTGGATGCCGAGCAGTATCCCAACCAGCAGAACGGCGGCGGCCTGACCACCGACTGGCAGACCCTGAACAAGACCCCGCTTTTCACCGATGTGGAAATGCAGGCCGTCGAGTCGGAAGGCAAGGCAGCCCTGCAGGTGACCTTTGATGTCAACTGCTATTTCTACAGCCGCGGCAATGTCGATTACAGCGCGCCCCACAGCAGCGGCGGCACCTATCTGGATGTCTGCGGCTACTTCACCCTTTCGGCCCAGCAGGACGGCAAGGTCCTGGGTTCGGTGGAGACCAAGATCGTGCCCTACGACAACTTCCACACCATGGATGAGATCTACGCCGAGCTGGACGACATGGTGGAGTTCGGCGCTGAACACACCGGCCTCTATGTCGAGAAGTTCTCCATGGGCACCTCTTCCGGCGAGATCTACGCGCCGCTGGATATGCCTTATCTGATCATCGCCAAGGACAGCGCGGCCGTCAAGGACTGGCTGGCCTTTACCGAGAAGGCCGAGACCGATCCCGAGCAGGTGCTGGCCGATATCGAAGCCGGCGAATATGACGATCTGAAGGTTCCCGTCATGTATTCCAACATCCATGCCAACGAAGTTGCCGCCTCTGACGGCATCATCAGCTTTGCCTGGATGATTCTGGAAGCGGCTGCCGAAAGCGGCGAGATCGAGTATAACACCCTGACCGGCTTCACCGAAGTAGGACAGGCGCAGCTGGAGAAAGAGATGACGGCCCAGGGCATGCATGTGCCCGATCTGGTCGCGGATACCGCCACTTATCTGGGCTTTATCCGCGATGGCAAGAGCATTTCCGGCAAGGTCGATCTGGATGCTTATTACACCCAGGAGACCGAGACCGTCGTGGTCGACGAGCTGCTGGATGACGTTTTCTTCATTCTGGTCCCCGAGGAAAACGTGGAAGGCCGTACATATGTGACCCGTACCGCCTCCAACGGCTACGACCTCAACCGTGACAACTCTTTCCAGACCACCGAAGAGACCCAGAACATGCAGCACCTCATCGCAACGTTCAATCCCGTCTCTCTGACCGAGTTCCACGGCCGTGTCCAGACCTTCCAGTGCGAGCCCTGCTCGCCTCCCCACGAGCCCAACTTTGAATACGACCTGCTGGCACAGCATCTGATGACCGGCGGTGAGGCCCTGGGCATCGCCGCGGTGGCCAACAATGAGAGCTACAACAGCTACGTCATTCCCCAGCGCGACTATCTCTATACCGATAAAGAAACCGGCCTGCCCTCCTGGGAGCCCTGGGACGATATGTCCACCTCCTACACCCCCCAGTTCGCCATGCTGCAGGGCACCGTTGCCTATACCGTCGAGCTGCCCGCCTACAGTGATGATACGACCGGCCTGGTGCAGTACGGCTGCCTGGGTCAGTCGGATTACATCGCCAGCGAGAAGCTGGGCTATCTGACCGCCCAGACCGAGATCTATGCCCGCGGCGCATCTAACTTCAATTCTGACGCCTACGACCTGGTCGGCCAGTGGTTCTGCGACCAGAACGACGTGGAAGGCGCCGAAATGGATCTCTTCCGTCCCGAATACGACGGCGAAGGCCAGAACGGTAACTTCTATCCCGAATGCTACATCATCCCCCTGGACGGCAAGAACCAGAGCAATCTGCAGGCCGCCTACGACATGATGGAGTGGCTGTCCCGCAACGATGTCAAGATCATGGTCGCCGAGCATTCCTTCTCCTATGACGGCGTGACCTATCCCGCCGGCACCATGGTCATCTCCATGTATCAGGCCAAGCGTTCGGTGGCCAACGGCGTGCTGTATGACGGCACCCTCATCGAAAACTGGACCGATCTGTATTCCGAAGGCATCACCACCTTCAACGAAGTCCGCGGCTTCGACATGGTGACTGTCGCCGAGCCCGCCGCTTATCAGACCATTGCCGCCGCCTGCGGTGAGATGATGGATTACGCGGCGTGCATGGACTATATTGAAGACAACGCCGCCTCGTATTTCACCGGCAACGTCAACTGCTCGGTCATTATTTCCAACGCGTCGGAAGATTCCACCGCTGCCGTCAACGCCCTGCTCAAGGCCGGCAAGACAGTGGCCATGGTCACCGACGAGAACAGCCCCTATTACGGCGATTTCGTCTGCAGCTATGCCGACTATAAGACGGTGCGCGGCAGCTATATCCTGAACGCCACCGGCATCAAGGCCGCCAATGTTCCCGAGGCCAAGGCCATCACCGGCGCCCCCGTCGTCTTCATCACCGGCCAGTCGTCTGCCAATCCCAGCGGCTTCGTCTGGGCCAGCCGCGTGAGCAGCGCCAACTGGAACTATGACCGCTGCGCCATGGAGCTGATGAACTTCAGCGTCACCACCGACGCCGCCGAGGCCGACGTCATCCTGGGCGCCAGCAAGCTGTCGGGTTCCGCGCTGAAGGCCGTCCAGAACGGCACGCCCTATATCGGCTACGGCAGCAGCGGCGCCACCGCCGGCAGCATCTTCGGCAATGCGCTGGTGCGCAGCTCGGCCTCCGGCATGGACTGCCTGGGCTATGTCACCTACCCCAACACCACCCTGGTCAACGCCAGCTATGTGATGGACGGCGATGACGTCCTCTACGGCTACGGCCTGGGTTATTTCTCAAAGATCCCCGAAGGCGCGCAGGTCCTGGTGCAGATGGACGGCTCCAAGACACCCACAGAGGGCTTTGTCCAGGCCATCACCGATGGCCAGAAGGCCTCCAGCGCCGCTTATCTCAACGATTCCGTCCAGGGCATTGCCTATCAGGGCAAGGATGCCTCGGGCAACGATGTCAATGTGGTTCTCTTTGCCAACTCGCTGACCCACAAGGTCAACCAGCGCGACGAGTATGCCTATATCAGCAACTTCATCTTCTCCAATATGCTGTCTGACAAGCACTATGTCCCCGCCGCCGACCTGACCGTCTTCACCGATGTCCAGCCCAACGCCTGGTACTGTGACACCCTGCAGAAGGCCGTCACTCTGGGCCTGCTGGAAGGCACCTCCGACACCACGCTGGAGCCGGAAAGCGGCATGACCCGCGCCATGGCCATCACCGTGCTTTATCGCATGGCCGGCAGCCCCGCCGTCAGCGGTTCGACCCCCTTCGGTGATGTGCAGACCGGCACATGGTACAGCGACGCCGTCGCCTGGGCTTATGCCAACCACATCGTCAACGGCGCCGATGACGCCGCCTTCAATCCCAACGGCTATATCACCCGCGAGCAGCTGGCCGCCATCCTGTGGCGCTATGCCAAGACCAGCGGCATGGATGTCAGCGTGGGCGAAAACACCAACATCCTGTCCTACACCGATGCGCTGTCGGTCAATGACTACGCCTATCCCGCCCTCCAGTGGGCCTGCGGCGCAGGCATCGTCAACGGCGACAACGGCGCGCTGAAGCCGGCCGCCAACGCCACCCGTGCCGAAGCGTCGGCCATGCTGATCCGCTTTATGACCGTGACAGGCAAATAAACCAGATACAGAAATGCGCGCAGGCGCACCAAAGGCTTCGTGCCCACCGGCACGGGGCCTTTGTTTTTGAAGCGCCGCGGCTATGCATGAAAGTGCCAAAAGATCCGGCTGTTTTTTGGTGGAGTTGCTATTTTTGCCCGGGCGGGAAGCACTTTCTGCTGAAATGATTGAAAAAAATACGGTGCCTTGGTAAAATATACACATACCGGCGGCGGCCGGTATGGCAAGAAAACAGAAGATGCCCGAAAACGGCAAAGGAGGAACGCCCTATGCAAGTTTCCGAAATGAAAAAGATCGCCTGCGAAGCCATCGACGCCTATGCCGATCGGCTGATCGCGCTGGAATCTTCCATTTATCACGAGCCCGAGCTGGGCTATAAGGAGTTCAAGACGGCCGCCAAGATCAAGGCCGCGCTGGACGAACTGGGATATACATATACCGACGGCCACGCGGTCACCGGCATCATCACGCCGGTGCACGGCCGCGACCATAAAGTCAATCTGGCCGTGATGGGCGAGCTGGACGCCGTCATCGTCAAGGGGCATCCCTGCTGCGACCCCGAGACCGGCGCCGCCCATTCCTGCGGCCATTCCTGCCAGGCCGCCTCGGTGGTCGGCGTGGCTGCCGCCCTCAAGGCCCCCGGCATTATGGAGAATCTCGATGGCGACATCACGCTGATGCATGTGCCTTCGGAGGAATTCGTCGAGCTGGAATACCGCCAGAGCCTCAAGGACCAGGGCATCATCAAGCTGTTCGGCGGCAAGCAGGAGTTCATCCGCCTGGGCCTGATGGACAACGTCGATATGATGATCATGCAGCACACTTCCGTGACGGAAAATCCCGGCGCCGAGGAGTGGAGCAAGGGCAACGCCGGCGGCGCTGTCGGCAAGGGCTTCGTCGGCAAGCTGATCCGCTATACCGGCAAGGCCTCCCACGCCGCCGCTCCCCATCAGGGCATCAACGCCCTCAAGGCGGCCCAGCTGGGCCTCTCGGCCATCGACGCCAACCGCGAGACCTTCCGCGATGAAGACGGCATCCGCGTCCATCCCATCATCACCAAGGGCGGCGACCTGGTCAACGTGGTGCCCGACGACGTCCGCATCGAGACCTATGTCCGCGGCAGCAATACCAAGGCCATCTTCGAGGCTTCGGCCAAGGTCGACCGCGCGCTGGAAGCCGGCGCCATGGCCCTGGGCGCCAAGTGCGAGATCACCCAGCTGCCCGGCTATATGTGCCCCTTTGAAAGCGAAGAACTGAAAGACGTGGTTTACGATAACCTCAAATATGTCCTGGGCGAAAAGAACTGCCACCGCAACGGCCCCGGCGGTTCCACCGACGCTTCCGATGTATCCAATATCCTGCCCACCGTGCACATGCGCATTGGCGGCGCCAGAGGCGTCGGGCACGGTGCCGATTACGAGATCGCCCGTCCCGATCTGGCTGTTGTCAGTGCCGCCAAGATCATGGCCTGCACGGCCATCGATCTGCTGGCCAACGGCGCCGAAAAGGCGCTGGAGGTCAAGAACAACTTCAAGGCGCCCATGACCAAGGAAGAATATCTGGAGCAGTGGTGCCATCTGGAAAAGGGCAAGGATTTCTAAATCGCCCGACTACGGCAATCCTGATCCATGCATAAAAAGAAGAAAGGACAGATCCCCATGAATGTCAACGAAATGAAAGCCGCTGCCTGTGCGGCCATCGATGCCAACGCAGACAAGATCATCGCCCTGGGCGAATCCATCTTTGAAGAGCCCGAGCTGGGCTATAAAGAGTTCAAGACGGCGGCCAAGGTCCAGGCGGCGCTGGACGAGCTGGGCCTGCAGCACCAGGACGGCGTGGCCGTCACCGGTATCCTGACCCCCCTCAAGGGCCGGGATCACAAGGCCCATCTGGCCATTATGGGCGAGCTAGACGCCGTCGTGGCGGCCGGCCACCGCTGCGCCGATCCCGTCACCGGCGCGGCCCACGCCTGCGGCCACTTTGCCCAGGCCGCCTCGGTGGTGGGCGCGGCCTACGGCCTGACAGCGCCCGGCGTTATGGAAAACCTCGACGGCGACATCACGCTGATGCATGTGCCCGCCGAGGAATTCGTCGAGCTGGCCTACCGCAAGAGCCTCATCGAACAGGGCACCGTCAAGCTGCTGGGCGGCAAGCAGGAGTTCATCCGTCTGGGCGTTTTTGACGACGTCGATATGATGATCATGCAGCACACCCGCACCACGGAAAATGAAGACAGCCCCGCCGAGATCAAGGCCGACGCCGGCGGCACCGGCATGGGCTTTGTGGGCAAGATGATCCAGTATATCGGCAAGGCTTCCCACGCCGCCGCTCCCCATATGGGCATCAACGCCCTCAAGGCGGCCCAGCTGGGCCTGGCCGGCATCGACGCCAACCGCGAGACCTTCCAGGACAAGGACAGCATCCGCGTCCATCCCATCATCACCAAGGGCGGCGACCTGGTCAACGTGGTGCCCGATGACGTCCGCATCGAGACCTATGTCCGCGGCCTGTCGGTGGACGCCGTCCTCGACGCTTCGGCCAAGGTCGACCGCGCCCTGCAGGCCGGCGCCTATGCCCTGGGCGCCCAGTGCATCATCACCGAGCTGCCCGGCTATATCATTCCCTACGAGAGCCAGGAGCTGAAGGACGTCGTTTACGAGAACCTCAAGTATGTCTTTGGCGAAGACAAGGTCAAGCGCAACGGCGGCGGCGGCTCCACCGACGCTTCCGACGTATCTGTCCTCATCCCCACCGTCCATATGAACATCGGCGGCGCCAGAGGCATCGGCCACAGCAACGATTACGAGATCGCCTGCCCCGAATACGCCTATCTCAACGCCGCCAAGAGCCTGGTCTGCACGGCCATCGACCTGCTGGCCAACGGCGCCGAAAAGGCCCTCTACGTCAAGGAGAACTTCAAGCCCTACATGACCAAGGAAGAATACCTGACCAAGTGGTGCCATCTGGAGCCCGGCAAGGATTTCTAAACAGCAAAATACAAAAAAGCCGCCCTCTCGGGCGGCTTTTTTTATGGGTCATTCCAGCGGCAGGGGCTGGCCGTTGAGGACGGCGCCGGTCAGGCGGTCGCCGTCGTAGCACAGCTTGAGGGAGAAGAAGGGGGCCTCCTCGGCCAGCAGGCGCAGGAAGATCTTGTCGCCCTCCCAGATGGGCAGCTGGGGGACGTGGGATTTTTTCACCCATTCCAGCCGGCCCTCGCTGCATTCGCCGATCTCGCCCGTCCAGCCGGAGGCGGTGAAGAGATGCATGTATTCCGTTTCGTAGATCGTGTTGACAAAGGTGACCAGACCCCGGTAGCGGAAATCGGTTAGGGTCAGACCGGTCTCCTCCAGCGTTTCCCGCAGGATGCAGTCTTCGGGGCTTTCGCCTTCTTCAAACTTGCCGCCGACACCGATCCATTTGTCGTGGTTGACGTCGTTTTTCTTCTTGACCCGGTGGAGCATCAGATATTCGTCGCCCTGTTCGATATAACAAAGTGTTACATTTTTCATGTTATTTCCCTAAAGTATTCAAATAAACGTCGGTCAGGCTGTATTTTACCGTGCCGTCGAAGCCTTGCACCGTGTGGGCCATGGCCAGGGAATTGAGAATGGCCTCCTCGGTTGCCTCGGCGCAGGCGGTGAAGGCCGCGCCCAGCAGGGACTCCTGCAGGATCTCGATGGTCTGTGTGCCGGTCTCGGGGGCACTTTCGATGCGGTTGGCCGTGGTGAAGCCCAGCATGATGTCGCCGCTGCCGTGGCCCATGAAAGAGCCGCAGCGGCTGAGGCCGACGCCGGCCCGGCGGATGATGCGGCCCAGCTGCCGGTCGGACACCGGCAGGTCGGTGGCGATGATCATC
This sequence comes from uncultured Clostridia bacterium, assembly GCA_945947915.1. Lineage (GTDB taxonomy): Bacteria > Bacillota > Clostridia > Oscillospirales > Butyricicoccaceae > RGIG1902. The sequence continues at coordinate 16,473 of CAMEZQ010000004.1, forward strand.
ATAATGGAGCCGCGGTCCAGATCGCTGGGGGTGATGCGGGCCTGCAGGGCGGGGCCGATGGGCTGGCCGCAGAGGGTGAAGGTCTCGGTGGCGCCGAAGTTGGACTGCACCAGCACGCCCAGCGTATAGCTCCGGCCGCCGACGGGCACCCGGCGGGAGGCCGAGCCGATGCCGCCCTTGAGGCCGAAGCAGACGGTGCCCTTGCCGGCGCCCACGTCGCCTTCTTCAAAGTCCCGGCAGGCATGGGCGATGGCTTCCAGCACATGGCCTTCCTCCACGGCCCGCAGGGCGATGTCGTTGAGAATGGAATCGTTGCATTCGCCCACCACCGGATTGATGGAGGTGCAGCGCACGCCCTCCCGGGCGCAGCGGTTCAGCATATAGCCCACCATGGCGTCGTGCACCTTGCCGATGTTGAGGGTGTTGGTCAGAGCGATGGGAGTCTCCAGCGTGCCCAGCTCCTGGATCTGGGGGATGCCCTGGGTCTTGCCGAAGCCGTTGTGGACGTAGGCTGCCGCCGTCAGCTTGCGGGCAAAGGGATTGTCGGCGCAGGGCAGGATGACGGTGACGCCGGTCTTGCTGCGGTCGGTATCGACGGTGCAGTGGCCGACGGTGACGCCGGGGACGTCGGTGATCTTGTTGAGGGGGCCTTTTTCCATATGACCGATGGCAAAGCCGTAGTCGCAGATGCGTTTGTTCATAAATATACCGCCTTTGTTTGAATTTTTGGAAAAAACAGCCCTGCGGCGGCAGGGCTGTTTGGTATTTTTATTGGGAAATGCCGTAGCATTGCAGGCCGTTCCGGCAGGTCATCTCGGCGGCTTCTTCAAAGCTGATGCCGCGCAGCTCGGCGATGCGCGCCACGGTATAGCGCAGATAGCCCGAATGGTTGCGCTGCCGGCGGAAGGGCACGGGGGTCAGATAGGGACAGTCGGTCTCGGCCATGATGCGGTCGCTGGGGATATAGGGCACCACCTCGGGGGCGCGCTTGGCGTTGTCGAAGGTGATGACGCCGGTAAAGGAGATATAAAAGCCCAGATCCAGCAGAATGCGGGCCGTTTCGACGCTGCCGCCGAAGCAGTGGACGACCCCCTTGTGCACGCCGGAGGCGCGCAGGATGTCCAGGCAGTCCTGGCAGGCCTCGCGCTCGTGGATGACCACTGGCACATCAAAGGCCCGGGCCACCTCCAGCTGGCGGGCAAAGGCCTCCCGCTGGACCGGACGCTCGGAGAAGTCGTAGTGGTAATCCAGGCCGATCTCCCCCAGCGCGCGGATCCTGGGATGGGACAGCAGCTTCTCGATCTCGTCCAGGGCCTCGTTGGTCAGGCTCTTGGCCTCGTGGGGATGAAAGCCCACGGCGCCCCAGACGTGGGGGAAACGGTCGCAGAGCGATACCGTCTGCCGGGAGGTCTCCAGGTCGGTGCCGATGTTGGCGATATAGCCGACGCCCTGGCCGGGCATGGAGGCCAGCAGGCTGTCGCGGTCGCCGGAAAAGCGCTTGTCGTCGTAATGGGCGTGGGTATCAAAGAGCATCATCCCAGCACAGCACCCTTTTCACAATGGTCGGCAAAGATGACGCGGACGTCGTCTTCTCCGCATTCGGCCGAAAGGATCATGCCGTTGCTCTCCAGACCCATCAGCTTGGCCGGCTTGAGGTTGGCCACGATGATGACATTGTGGCCGATGAGGTCTTCGGGCTTGTACCATTTGGCGATGCCCGAAAGCACCTGGCGCTTGTGGTCGCCCAGATCCAGTTCAAAGCGCAGCAGCTTCTTGGACTTGGGCACCGGCTCGCAGTGGACCACATGGGCCACCCGCAGCTGCACCTTGGCAAAATCGTCGATGGCGATCTGGGGCAGCTGGGGCACGGGAGGCAGCGCGGGCGCGGGCGCGGCGGCGGCTTCCTTGGCCTGATAGAAGGCCTCGACCTCGGCCAGCTTCTTCTGGGCGTCCAGACGGGCGAAGAGGATCTCGGGGGTGCCGACGGTGTGGCCGGCAGGGATCAGGCCAAAGCGCTCCAGGCTCTCCCAGCCGCCCATCTGCAGATTGAGCTGGCTGAAGATCTTTTCGGCTGTCTGGGGCAGGAAGGGGAAGAGCAGGGTGGCGGCGATGCGGATGGTCTCCAGCAGATTGTAGAGGACGGTATCCAGCCGGGCCTTCCGGCTCTCGTCCTTGCCCAGCACCCAGGGGGTGGTCTCGTCGATATACTTGTTGGCGCGGCGCAGCAGGGTGAAGATCTCGGAAATGGCGTCGGCCACCTTCAGCTCGTCCATTTTGGCTTCGACCTTTTTGGGGGTCTCCAGGGCCAGGGCGATCAGCTCGTCGTCGACGGGCGCCGTTTCACGGAAATTGCCGATGGTGCCGCCGAAATATTTCTGGGTCATGGAGATGGTGCGGTTGACCAGATTGCCCAGGATATTGGCCAGGTCGCTGTTGATGCGCTCGATGAGCAGCTCGTGGCTCAGCACGCCGTCGCTGGCGAAGGGGATGTCGTGGAGCAGATAATACCGGATGGCGTCCAGGCCGTACAGCTCCACCAGATCGTCGGCATAGAGCACGTTGCCCTTGGACTTGCTCATCTTGCCGTCGCCCACCAGCAGCCAGGGATGGCCGAAGACCTGCTTGGGCAGGGGCAGATCCAGCGCCATCAGCAGGATGGGCCAGTAGATGGTGTGGAAGCGCAGGATGTCCTTGCCGATCAGATGGACGTCGGCCGGCCAGTATTTTTTATACAGCTCGCCGTGGTTGCCGTCGGGATCATAGCCGGGGAAGGTGATATAGTTGCTCAGGGCGTCGATCCAGACGTAGATGACGTGCTTGGGGTCGAATTCGATTGGCACGCCCCAGGAGAAGCTGGAACGGGAAACGCACAGGTCCTGCAGGCCGGGCTTGAGGAAGTTGTTGACCATCTCGTTCTTGCGGGCCTCGGGCTGGATGAACTCGGGATGGTCTTCGATATACTGCATCAGCCGGTCCTGGTATTTGGACATCCGGAAGAAATAGGCCTCCTCGCTGGCGCGGATGACCTCACGGCCGCAGTCGGGGCATTTGCCGTCGACCAGCTGGGCGTCGGTGTAGAAGGCTTCGTCGGGCACGCAGTACCAGCCCTCGTATTTGCCCTTGTAGATGTCGCCCTGGTCATAGAGCTTTTTGAAGATCTTCTGGACCACTTCTTCGTGGCGCTTGTCGGTGGTGCGGGCGAAGATGTCGTAGGAGGTATTCATGGTGTCCCAGATCGTTTTGACCTGGCCGGCGATATCGTCGACGAAAGCCTGGGGGGTGACGCCCTTTTCCTCGGCCTTCAGCTGGATCTTCTGGCCATGCTCGTCGGTACCGGTCTGGAACAGCACATCGTATCCGTTGAGACGCTTGAAACGCGCGATGGCGTCAGCCAGAACGATCTCGTAGGTGTTGCCGATGTGGGGTTTACCGGAGGTGTAAGCGATGGCGGTGGTGATAAAATATTTGCCTTTATTCATAAAATGCACCTCTCTTGCAGTTTTTTTAAAAAGAAGCCGGAATGGGGCTCAACAGAACAAATATAGCATAACGGGACGCCGAAATCAATGAAATACCGGGGAAGGAAGGCTTTTGGCGGCCCAAAATCAAAAATCCGGCCATCAGATGATGACCGGACGGTGTTCTGGAAAGCCTTGCCGCGGGATCATCCGCGCCTGCCGTTCCGGTCATCGGTTTTTTCGGGCATGGGCATGCACATGGTGCGCATACGGCGCATCATGCCGGCGGACATCTGCATTGTCGAAAAAACGAAAGACCCTGTCATGGCAGCGCGGCTCCTTTCTGAAGCGGTTTCTGTTTTTATCATACGCCAAGCCGCTCCGTCTGTCAAGAAAAAAGCCCCGCATACGCGCGTATGCGGGGCTGAAAAGCATGGGAAAAGCCGATCACGGGGTGACGGGCAGGGGATCGTCGGGTTCTGGCGTGGTGCCGGGATCGGGCGTCACCGGATCGGTGGGCGGCGTGACCGGCTCGGGATCCGGTGTGGAGGGGGCTGTGGTGTTGCCCTGGCCGGAGGACGGCGTGGAAGGCGGCGTATAGCTGCCGGATTTTTCCGGCGTCGAGGGATTTTCCAGAATCAGCTTGTCGAGCTTTTTATAAACGCTCTTGTTTTCAAAGGTGTTGGACACCAGCTTGCCGTTTTCATAAACCAGCCGGTAGCTTTCGGTGGTATAGCCGGTATAGCCGTTGTTTTTGACCTTCTGGGTGTCGGCCGGCAGGCTGGTATCGGTCTTGTAAACCACTTCAAAGGGGGTCTTGGAAAGGGTCTTTGTGGAGATCTCCACCTTTTTGCCTGTCAGGTTGGTGCCGATGATCTTGACGGTCATGCTGGATTTTCCGTAGGTGACCGACAGCTTGATGGGATAGTCGGTGTCGTTGACGAAGCGGAAGTCCTTGCTGCCGTAAACGACGGTGGCGTCCTCGCCCAGAGGCACATAGGTGATCATGTAGCTGTGGTTATAGCGCTCGGTGATCTTGAGGTCGGCGTGGAGGGCGGCTGAATAAATGGTCGAGCTGACCTGGCAGATGCCGCCGCCGACGCCCTCTTCGGTGGTGCCGGCCACATAAACGGTGGCGTCCTTGAAGCCGCGCTCATAGGTGCGGGGACCAACGGCCTTGTTATAGGAAAACTCGTCGCCGGGATTGAGAATGATGCCGTCGCAGAAATCGCAGGCCAGCTTGACGTTGGTGGTGCGTCCGGCCAGGCTGGCGTTGAAGTTGGAAGTGACCGAGCTGAGGGTGTGGGTGAACAGATTGCTCTTGAAGGTCTCCACCGACATGGTCGGCTCGGTAAAGGTGACGGCAAAGGTGAAGGTGTCGGCGTCGCCCGAGGCCGCGTAAGCCGCCTTGGCGGTGTCGATATCCATAGTGACGCCGCGTTCACCGGCCAGGACGGTCTTGCCGGAGGGATCGTTTTCCAGATCCAGGCGGGGATTGCGCATGGGACGGTCGATCTCCTGCTTGAGGGCGTCAAAATCGATCTCGGCATGGCCCGACTGGGCATCGATGGTGATGTCGGTGAAATCCATGGTTTTCAGCTTGGGCTCCAGCAGCGCCGCGATGTCGGCATCGGTCACGGTCACGGCGTCGCCGCCCTTGGTGACGGTGACAGTGGCGTCGTCGTTGATCTCGTAGGAAAAGACGGTGGCGCTGCGGCTCAGCCTGGCGGCGGCGTCGGAAAGCACGCTCTGCAGGCGGCTTTCATCCCAGGTGATGGAGAGGGGGATCTCCACGGTCTTGTCTTCTCCGAACAGCCGGGCGAACAGGGTCTCCTGGCCGGCCTTGTAGGCGGCCTCGGTGATGGCGTCGGCATCGTAGCGGGCACCGATCTGGTCCAGCGTCAGCGTATAGGTATCATCCAGAAAAGAGAGGGTGATGGCGTCGGTCAGAGGGTTCTGGTCGGCGATGCGGCCAACGGCTTCCCGCAGGCTTTCCTCGGTCAGATCGGTCAGATTGTTGCCGAGGATGCTGACGGTGGCCGTGATCTTGCCGCCGCTCTGGCTGCAGCCGATGAAGGAAAGGCACAGCGCCGCGGCCAGGACCAGCACAATGCAGGCCCCGGTCAGGGCACTGCGGGCGCCCTTCTTCTTTTTGGGCGCGGAATGCTTGTATTTACTCAATTTTCTACCTCCGATATGTATAAAAAGCTCCTCAAAAGATGCAGAGGCCGCCTCTGTCGAAATCCGGCGGAAAAGCCCCCGTTTTCGTCTTCATTATATACAACGCGGAGGTCGATGGCAATTACGAAAGGGTTACAATTGCCCCGGCTCAGGCCTGCGCGCCGTCTTTGGGATCCTCCGCCGCGTCCTCTGCTGTTTGGACGTCTGCCGCGGCGATTTGTTCCGCCGCGTCGCCGGCTTCTTCCGCCGGTCCTTCTTCGCTGCCGGCGTCTTTGGGCAGGAAAAGCTCCCGCATGACGCGGTCCTGGGCCGGCCCGAAATCGCGGAAGAACTGCTCGGGCGTCAGTTCGGTCACGTCGTATTCGGCGTCGATGCGGCGGGGATCGACCACTTCGGTCCAGCGGGCGATCATTTCCTGATTATATCGTTTGGCCTTGTTGCTCATGCCGTCGGCCCAGGCCCATTCCTGCCCTTCGATGGTCAGCACGCCGGGATAGCAGTTGGTTTTGCCGAACTGATTGGCCTCGATCCACAGCAGGGTAACGCGGCCATCGAGGCTTTTGGCGAAATAGAAGCCGTTGTCGGATTTTTTCTTGAAAATGGTGCGCCAGAAAGAGAGGCGCTTTCTCTTCTTGGGGATGAGCGAGGGGGTGTATTTTTTATTGGCCATGCTGAACCTGTCCTTTCCTGTGCGTCTGCCGACGCCTGCTTTGCGTATTGTAAAAAATTATAGCACAGAGCCGAAGCCGGGGCAAGAGGGCGGACGGCTGCCATTGGTGAACAAAAAAAGAACACCGGCAGCCCGGTGTTCTCAGCTTGCTCCGAAAGTCCGGCTGCGGCCGGACTTTTTCTATCAAATTGTTTTTCCGCGGACATGTGTCGGGGAAAAACGCCTTAACCCGCCGGTTTTTCCGCAGAAAAACGGCGAAACCGCCCCGCAGGGCGGAGCCTGATCTGCCCCGAAACCCAACGAAGTGGATTCGGGGCAGGCTCAAGAACACCGGTTTTCCGGTGTTCTGGAAAGGTCCTTTGCGGAATAGGAATTTACTGCGGGTCCTCCATCAGTTCGGCCCGGCAGGCGGCGCAGATATTCTTTCCCTTGAAGGAAACGACCTTTTTGGAGCCGCCGCAGAAAACGCAGGTCGGCTCGTGCTTGCGCAGCACGATCGACTGACCATCGACGTAGATCTCGACGGGATCCTTCAATTCAATGTTGAGCGTCCGGCGCAGCTCGATGGGGAGCACGATACGGCCCAGCTCGTCTACTTTTCTTACGATGCCTGTTGATTTCATACCAATATCACCTCTCAAATCTTCTCTGAAATCCATAGACGTTCTTCTGATTTGATTGTAATCAAATTGTAAGATTTTGTCAACTAAAAAACGGCGGGAAAAACGGTGAAAATATTGTACAAAAAATGTAAATCATTGTTTAAAATGACGAAAATTTCCAAGGCGGAAGGGCTTTGTTATCCAAAATTGTCGAATTCATGGGGATCCTCGCCCTGTTTTGCGGATTGTGTTTCGGCCGCATGGACAGCCTGGCGGCATCGGTGGCCCAGTCGCCGGGACAGGCGCTGGAGGTGCTGCTGGGCATGGCCGGCAGCATCTGCTTCTGGTCGGGCATGATGGAGGTCATGGAGGAAAGCGGCCTGGCCGAATGGCTGGGGCGGCTGCTGCGGGCGCCCATCGGCTGGATCTACGGACACCTGGGCGGCGACCGGCAGGCTGTGGCGCTGCTGGCGCGCAATATGGCCGGCAATCTGCTGGGGCTCGGGTCGGCGGCGACACCGGCCGGACTGGAGGGCGCCGCGCGGCTGCAGACCCTTTGGGAGCAGGGACGCATCGGCCGCCGGCCCCTCTGCCTGCTGGCTGTGGTCAACACGGTCTCCATTCAGCTGATCCCCACAACGGTGGCTGCCGGCCGCAAGGCCCTGGGGGCGGCGGCGCCCTACGACATCCTCCTGCCGGTCTGGTGTGCTTCGGTCTGCTCTTTGCTGGCGGCGCTGCTGGCCGCGCGGGTGCTGCTGGAGGAGGAGGCCCGGTGAGCGCCTATGTCATTCCCTGCGTCGTGGTGTGCATCCTGCTCTGGGCAGGGCATCGGGGGACCGATGTCTACGCGGCGTTTGCCCGGGGCGTGGGCAAGGGCCTGGGGGTGTTGGGACAGATCTTTCCGCCCATGCTGCTGATGACGGCCATGATCGGCATGCTGGACAGTGTCGGCGCCGTGGAGGCACTGGCCGGCACGCTGGCCCTGCCGGCCCGGCTGCTGGGGCTGCCGGCCGAATGTCTGCCCCTGATGGTGCTGCGTCCCTTTTCCGGCTCGGGCGGGCTGAGCATGGGGCTGGCGCTGATGGAACAGTACGGGGTCGATTCCTATATCGGCCGCACGGCCGCCGTCATGCTGGGGGCCGCCGAGACCAGCTTTTACACGGTCGGCCTGTACGCCGCCCGTCTGGAAGGGCGGGAGGTGCGCCGCATCCTCTGTGCCGCCCTGGTGGGCGACCTCTGCGCCTTCCTGTCGGCCGCCTTTTTCGTCCGCCTGCTGATGTAGAAAGAAACAACCCTGCATATGGCCGCAGGGCGGTTTCGCCGTTTTTCCCCGGCGTATGTCCGTGGAAAAACAATCCCATAAAAACAGCCCTGCACGAAGATGCAGGGCTGTTTTTGTATCACAGGAGGTATGTTGTTAGGCTTCAGTCAGGAAGTCGTAGGCGGCCTGCGCGTAGAAGGCAACGCCGGTCTCGAAGGCTTCTTCCTCGATCCAGTAATGGTCGCTGTGGCCGGGATAGGTGCCGCCGGCGCCCAGGCTGAAGAATGCGCCGGGCACGACCTTGGTGTATTCGGCAAAGTCCTCGCCGCCCATGCCCTTCTGGTCGTAGGCGACCTTGTCGCTGACCTTACGGGCCGAAGCCATGCCCTTTTCGACCATGGTCTCGTCGTTGACCAGCACGTCGGTCAGCACTTCGTAGATGACCTTGGCTTCGCAGCGGTAGGCGGCCGCCGTTTCCTTGGCGATGCGCTCGAGGATGCCGGGGATCTGGGCGTGCAGCTCGCGGTTGAAGCTGCGGATGGTGCCTTCCAGCTCGGCGTCGCCCGAAACGATGTTGAATCTCGAGCCGGAATGGAAGGAACCGACGGTGACGACCAGCGGCTCCATGGGCGAGACCTCGCGGCTGACCATGGTCTGGAGGTTCATGACCATCGCGGCGCCGCAGACGGTGGCATCAACGCCCATATGGGGGCCGGCGCCATGGCAGGCCTTGCCGGTCACCTTGATGACGAAGCGGTCGGTGGAGGCGTGGTGGGGGCCGGCGCTGGAGGTCAGCAGGCCAAGCTCCTTCATGGCGCCGATGTGGACGCCGTAGATGCCGTCGACCCCTTCCAGGCAGCCCTGCTTGATGGCCAGGGCGGCGCCGGCGCCGATCTCCTCGGCCGGCTGGAAGATGAAGCGGACGGTGCCGGCAAACTGATCCTTGAGCTGATTGAGGACCATGACGGCGCCCAGCAGCATGGAGGCGTGGGTGTCGTGGCCGCAGGCGTGCATCATGCCGGGCACGCAGCTCTTAAAGGGCAGGTCGGTCTTTTCCTGGATGGACAGAGCGTCGATGTCGCCGCGGAGGGCGATGGTCTTGCCGGGGCCCTTGGCGCCGTGGATCTCGGCGATGACGCCGGTGGGGTCGAGCAGACGGTAGGAAACGCCCAGCTCGTCGAGGGCGGCGGCGATCTGCTTGGTGGTGCGGAATTCCTGCAGGCTGGCTTCGGGGTTCTGGTGGAGGTCGCGGCGGAAGGCGACCACCTTGTCCTGCACTTCATGGGCAAGCTGTTTGATATCCATATTGGTTCACTCACTTTCTGATATTGGGCGCGGCGCGGCGGCCGCGTGGAACTTTCTTTATGATAACATCTTCTGATTTGCTTGTAAAGAAAAAATAATTTAAAGAATCCTATTTTTACGAAACAAATCGCCGGGGGTCGGTTTTTTGTCCTCCACCGGTTGACAAATGGGGACGGCAGGCGTATGCTTTGGTTAGTTGATAGTACAACTAATTTTCGGCCGCAGCATGCGGCGAAAGGAGCCTGCTTATGGGAGAGATCTCACCGGGGGCGGCCACCGACCGCCTGGGCTATTACTTTCAAAAGGAGAAATGGCGGCTGGCAGTTATCACGGCCACCGGACTGTTCTACAATCTGGGGCTGGCGGCTGTGCCGTGGTTCGAGGGCCAGATGGTGCAGTATCTCTGCGACATTCTGGGCGGACGCCGGGCAGCCGCGGAAATGGTGCGGATGGCCGCCTGCTATCTGCTGGCCGTGCTGGCCATCCAGGGGGCGCGGTACGGCAAGCGGCTGTATGTGCGCCGCTTTGCCAACCAGACCGGCCGGCGCATGAAGCTGGCCATTTACGAAAACCTGCTCTGGCAGCGGGGCGGAGAAGCGGCTGAGGCCGGCGATATGATGACCCGCGTCCTCTCCGACGCCGACGCCTGCGCCGAGGGGATGCGCAAATGCACCACCGAGGTCTTCGACACCGGCGTCGTCATGGCGGCCTATCTGGGCCTGCTGCTGTCCTACGATGTGCGTCTGACCCTGCTGGTCATGCTCTTTCCGCCGGCGGCCTGCCTGCTGGCCGAGCGGCTCAAGACGGTGGTCACCCGGAACGTGGCCCGCAGCCGGGAGAGCAGCGCCCGCCTGAGCGGCGCCGTGCTGGAGCGCATCACCAACGCGCTGACTTACCGCATCCACGGCCGGGAGGCCGGCCGTGACGACGAGCTGGAGACCCTGTTGGACCGGCACGAGCGCTTGGCCGTGAGGGCCAATATCTGGGAAAATTCCATGCAGCCCATCTATCAGGTCATTTCCATGGTGGGCGCCGGCATGATCCTGTGGCAGGGCGGCAGAAACGTGCTGGGCGGCGGCTGGGCCGTCTGGGACGTGGCGGCCTTTACGGCCTATTTCTCCTGCTACCGCAAGCTGGCCGTCAAGGCCTCCAAGGCGGCCAAGCTCTTCAACGCCGTGCAGAAGGCCAAAGTGTCCTGGAAGCGCATCCAGCCCTGGCTGCACCCGGTGGCAGCCGAAGAATGCCTGCCGCTGCTGCCGGCCGGTGTCCTTTCGGCCGAGGGGCTGACCTTTGCTTACGACGGCCGGGATCCCGTCTTTTCCGACGCCGCGCTGACGGCGCGGCCGGGGGAGATCGTCGGCATCACCGGGCCGGTGGCCTGCGGCAAAACGACCCTGGGCCGGATCTTCACCGGCGAGGCCGTGCAGCAGGGCCGGGTGCGGCTGGGAACGGCGGAGCTGACCGGCGACCCGGCGGCCTGTGCCCGGGCGGTGGGCTATCTGGGCCACCAGCCCGAGCTGTTCAGCGGCACCATTGAAGAAAATATCTGCATGGGGCAGCCGGGCGACGTATGGCCCGTGCTGCGCGCCGTCTGCCTGGACGGCGAGGTGGCCGGACTGCCCCAGGGCATCCATACGACGGTGGGCAGCGGCGGCGTGCGGCTGTCGGGCGGGCAGCAGGCGCGGCTGGCGCTGGCCCGCACCCTCTACCACCGGCGGCCGGTGCTGGTGCTGGACGATCCCTTCTCGGCCGTCGATCCCGATACCGAGGCGCGGATCTTTGAAAATCTGCGGCGGGATCTGGGCGACGGCATCCTGCTGCTCATTTCCCACCGGCTGGCTCTGTTCCCGCAGACCGACCGGGTGGTGTGGATGGACGGCGGCCGGGTGACGGAGGGCACCCATCAGGCGCTTGCCGAGGGGCAGCCGGCATACCGGCAGCTCTGGCAGGCACAACAGAAAGGCGGTGTATGTCATGAAACGAGATGATCCGGTCACCCTGCGCCGGGTTTTGCTGAAAGCCCTGTGGTCGGGCAGAGGGACCTGTATACTGCTGGTGCTGGCCATCGGCGGCGCGGTGGGCGCCGGCCTGCTGCCGCCCCTGGTGCTGGAACGGGGCGTCGACGCGCTGACGTCCGGCAGGCCCGTCACCTTTGGGCTGGCCGCCGCCTATTTCGGACTGACGGCTGCCGCCGGTCTGCTGGATGCCGCCCGGGAGGGCTTGATCACCCGGTTTGGCCAGCGGATCACCCATTCCATCCGCTCGGCCATGCTGGCCAAGCTGCGCCGCCTGCCCTCCGGCGATTTCATCGATCAGGATCCGGGCGTTCTGACAGCCCGGCTGACCGGCGACGTCGACGCCGTCGACCGGCTCTTCGCCACCGGCGTCATCGGCATGGCGGCCGACGGCTGCCGTCTGGTGAGCATTCTGGCCGTCGTCTTCGTCAAGAGCCGTGGACTGGGGCTGCTGCTGACCGCCGCCGCGCCCTTTCTTTTCTGGATGACCCGCGTCTTTCAGCGGCGGATGCTGGCCGCCCAGCTGGATGCCCGGGCGGCGGCGGCCCGCACCGGGCAGTGGATCCCCGAAACGCTGCGCAACCGCCGCACCATCCGCATGCTGCGCCAGGAGGCGTATATGGAGCGGCGTTACGACGAAGCCATCGAGGCCGGCTTCCGGGCCCAGTCCCGCTCGGATTTCTACGACGCCGTCTATTCGCCCATCATCGTGACCGTCGGCGCGCTGCTGACGGCGCTGGTGCTGACAGCGGCCGCCCGGGGCGGCGGAATGGACAGCTTTTTCGGTATGACGGCCGGCACGGCGGCGGCTGTCATGGCCTATATCACGTCCTTTTTCGAGCCGCTGGAAAGCATCGGCATGGAGATCCAGAGCATCCAGTCGGCGGTGGCCGGCGTGCGGCGCATCGACGAGTTCCTGCGCCTGCCCGAAATGCCTGTGCCCATCGGGCAAGACCGGGCGGAAGAGGGGGCGGCCGTCCGGCTGGAGGACCTCTGCTTCCGGTACGGACCGGAGGAGCCGGAGCTGCTGCACGGGCTCGACCTGACCGTCCGGCCGGGAGAGCAGGTCTGGCTGACCGGGCGCACCGGCGCCGGCAAAAGCACCCTGCTCAAGCTGGTGGCCGGGCTGTACGCCCCCACAGGCGGCAGCGTGCGCGTCTTCGGCCTGCGGCCAGAGGCCGTCCCCGACGGTGAAAAACGCCGCCTTTTCGGCTATGTGGAGCAGCAGTTCCGCCCGGTGGAGGGGACGGTGGCCCGGCAGGTGTCGCTGGGCGATCCGGCCGTGACGTCCGGACAGATCCAGACAGCATTGGCCTGCGTCGGCCTGTGGGAAACGGTGGCGGCGCTGCCGCGGGGGATGGATACCGACTATGCCGACGAGCTGTTTTCCCAGGGCCAGCGCCAGCTTTTGTCCATCGCGCGGGCCATCGTCTGCCAGCCCCGGCTGCTGCTGCTGGACGAGATCACGGCCAATCTGGATGCCGGCACCGAGGCACAGGTACTGGGCGCTCTGCAGGCGGCCGGACGGGACCGCACGGTGCTGTCGGTCTCCCACCGGCTTTACGAAACGGCCGGCGGCCGCCGGGTCACGATCGGGAATTCTGTAAGGAATGATGAATCGTGAAGCATGGATAAAAGAAGGCTGCGAGCCAGCTCCCCCTGCACGGGGGAGGCAGCCTTGGCGGATGGACCCGAACCAATTCGATCGATAGAAAAAGCCGCAGGCAAATGCCTGCGGCTTTGGTGTATCGGGTTTTATTTGGCGTAATCGACGGCGCGGGTCTCGCGGACCACGTGGACCTTGATCATGCCGGGGTAGCTCAGCTCGTTTTCGATCTTGACCGAAAGCTCCCGGGCCAGCAGGACCATATCCTCGTCCTTGACCTCTTCGGGCTTGACGATGATGCGGACCTCGCGGCCGGCCTGGAAGGCGAAGCACTTGTCGACGCCCTTCATGCTGCCGGCCAGCTCCTCCAGCTTTTCCAGACGCTTGATGTAGGCTTCCAGATTCTCGCGGCGGGCGCCGGGACGGGCGGCCGAGATGGCGTCGGCAGCCTGCACCAGACAGGCGACGACGGTCTGGGCTTCCACGTCGCCGTGGTGGGCCTGGATGGCGTGGATGACTTCGGGGCTCTCGCGGTATTTCTTGGCGATGTCGACGCCCAGATTGACGTGGGAGCCTTCCATTTCGTGGGTGACGGCCTTGCCGATATCGTGCAGCAGGCCGGCGCGCTTGGCCAGGGTGACGTCGGCGCCCAGCTCGGCGGCCAGCAGGCCGGCGATGTGGGCCACCTCGATGGAGTGGTTGAGGACGTTCTGGCCGTAGCTGGTGCGGTAGCGCATGCGGCCCAGCAGCTTGACGATCTCGGGATGGACGCCGTGAACGCCGGTCTCAAAGAGGGCCGATTCACCGGCCTTTTTGATGACGCTTTCCACTTCGGCCCTGGATTTCTCCACCGTTTCCTCAATGCGGGCCGGATGGATGCGGCCGTCGAGGATCAGCTTTTCCAGGCTGAGGCGGGCCACCTCGCGGCGGACCGGGTCGAAGCTGGAAAGGGTGATGGCCTCGGGGGTGTCGTCGATGATGAGGTCGACGCCGGTGAGGTTCTCCAGCGTGCGGATATTGCGGCCCTCGCGGCCGATGATGCGGCCCTTCATCTCGTCGTTGGGCAGAGGCACCACCGAAACGGTGGCTTCGCTGACATGGTCGGCGGCGCAGCGCTGGATGGCCAGCGAGATGATCTCACGCGCCATCTTGTCGCCGTCTTCCTTGAGCTGCCGCTCGATCTCCTTGAGCTTGACGGCGGCGTCGTGGCGGGCGTCGTCCTCCACCTGGCTGATGATGAGGTTCTTGGCCTCATCAACGGTCAGGCCGGAGATCTTTTCCAGCATGTCCAGCTGATTCTGCTTGACAGCGCAGATCTCTTCCTGCAGTTCTTCGTTTTCTTTGATCTTCTTGTTGAGCTTTTCTTCCTTCTTTTCCAGAACTTCACTCTTGTGGTCGATGGATTCTTCCTTCTGGGTCAGACGGCGCTCCTGTTTTTTCAGATCCTGGTTGCGTTCCTTGGTCTCACGGTCGAACTCTGTCTTGGCTCGATAGATCTCTTCCTTGGCTTCCACCAGCGCTTCGCGCTTTTTGGCCTCGGCTGATTTTATGGCCTCGTTGATGATGCGGGTGGCTTCATCCTCGGCGCTGCCGATCTCTTTTTCAGCGATATTCTTACGATAAAGATATCCCCCGAATGTGCCAAGCAAAGCGGCTGCGGCCACGGCACAGATCCAGAGAATCGTGCTCAAACCGGGCATTTGCTTTCTCCTCCTTAGGGTATGAAACTATATTAAGATAACAGCGATAAGAACCAAAAAGGTCCAATGTGCGATAACTTAACACACTATATTCTATATCCCAGAGAGGGGAATGTCAAGAAAAAACCGGCCTTCGGCGGAACTTTTAAACAGGAATGCATAGAAGTGCATCCCGGTCCGCCGGGCCGGCAAAAGCTTATTTGGCGAAGACGTGCTTGCCGATGACGGCAATGGTCTCGCGGGAAAAGATCCAGCTGCTGGTGGATTTTTCCGGATTGTAATAATAGATGGCGCCGCCCGAGGGGTCCCAGCCGTTCATGGCGTCGCGGGCGGCGCTTTTGCACTGTTCCTCCGGCTCCAGGTTGAACTGGCCGTCGGTCAGCGCCGTAAAGGCGCCCGGCTGATAGAGGACGCCGGCGATGGAGTTGGGAAAGGACGGATGCTTGACGCGGTTCAGAATGACGGCGCCCACGGCCACCTGGCCGATATAGGGCTCGCCGCGGGCCTCGGCCGAGATCATTTTGGCCAGCAGATACAGGTCGTCCTCCCGCCCGGCGCCGGCCGAGGAGGTGCCCGTCGAAATGCCCAGGGCCCGGAGGGTGGCCGGGCCGCAGACGCCGTCGGCCGTCAGTCCGTTCTTGCGCTGGAAGCGGCGCACGGCTTCCACCGTCTGGCTGCCGTAAATGCCGTCGACGGCGCCGTCGTAATAGCCCCAGCGCCGGAGCTTGGTCTGGATGGTGCGCACGGTTTCGCCCGAAGCCCCCTTGCGGTAGGTGACGGCCCGCGCGGGCAGCGCCAGGATCGAGCAGAGCAGCAGGGCGGCCAGCAGCAGGGCGGCGGCGCGCCTGGATCTTGTGTTTCCGGTATCGTTCATAGCATAACCTCTTTCGTGGCAGGCAAAGTCCCGGGTGGGTCAAAACGGGGATTTTGCGTTTTGCATAGTTTGTGCTATAATCGATCTGATTAAACATGCATTTACGATTTCGACGGGGAAGGGCGGTTTTTTTGCGCCATCAGAATTATCTTTTTCCCGGTTATCCCATTCTGCAGGACGACCGGTTTTTCAAGCTGTCGCAGGACAGCGTCGTTTTGTCGGCCTTTGCCCGGCTGCGCAAGGGCGAACGGATGCTGGACCTGGGCTGCGGCATCGGGGTATTGACCATGCTCATGCTGCTGCGCTGCCCCGGCGGCCGGGCCGTGGGTCTGGAGCTGCAGCCCGGCGCCGCCGACCTGGCCCGGGAGAATCTCGCCCTCTGCCGGCTGGAGGACCGGGGCGAGATCCGCACGGGCGACCTGCGGGCGCTGCCGGGGACGCTGTGCGACGCCTTTGAGGTCTGCATCTCCAATCCGCCCTATTTCGACCCCGGCCGGGGCTTTGTCTCGCCCCGTGCCGAGCTGGCTGCCGCCCGCAGCGAGCAGGGGGCTTCCATCGGGGAGGTCTGCCGCAGCGCCGGACGTGCCCTGCGGTGGGGCGGCCGCTTTTATCTCTGCTATCCGCCCCAGCGGCTGGTGGCCCTCTTTGCCGCCCTCACCGACAGCCGGCTGGAGCCCAAGACACTGCGCCTGGTCTATCCCGATGAAGGCAAGGAGCCCTGCCTGGCGCTGGTGGAGGCCCGCAAGGGCGGCGGCGCCGGCCTGCGCGTCATGCCGCCCCTGATGATCGCCCAAAAGGGGCAGAAGACCGAGGAATTCAAACGCATCTATCAACTGGAGCCATTGGAGGAGAGCCAAAATGCAAGGTAAGCTGTATGTCGTTGCCACGCCCATCGGCAATCTGGGCGATTTTTCGCCCCGTGCCGTCGAGACCCTGTCGATGGTCGATTTCATCGCCGCCGAAGACACCCGGGTGGGCGCCAAGCTACTCAATAAATTTGATATCAAAAAGCCGCAGATCAGCTATTTTGAACACAATAAACGCCAGAAGGGACAGTATATCGCCGAACGCATCCTGGCCGGTGAGAACTGCGCCATCATCACCGACGCCGGCACGCCGGCCATCTCCGACCCGGGTACTGATCTGGTGGACATCTGCCGGGATCAGGGCATCGAGGTGGTCTCGGTGCCCGGCCCCAGCGCCATCATCACGGCCCTGTCCATCTCGGGCATGGAGTGCGGCCGCTTCTGCTTTGAGGGCTTTCTTTCCACCAACAAGAAAAGCCGCTTCGCCCATCTGGAGGAAACGGCAAAGGAGCGCCGCACGCTGGTCTTTTACGAGGCGCCCCACAAGCTGCTGCGCACGCTGGAGGATATGCTGGAATATTACGGCGACCGGCCCATCGCCCTCTGCCGTGAGCTGACCAAGCTCCACGAGGAGGTGGTGCGCACGACGATCGCACAGGCTGTGGAAAAATACCGCGAAACGCCGCCAAAGGGAGAGTTTGTCCTCATCATCGGCGGATATGTCCCCACCGAGGCCGACCTGGCCGCCGAAACGCCCGATACCGACGACCTGCTGGCCGAGGTCGACCGGCGCACCGCCGCTGGCGAAAAGCTGTCGGCCGCCGTCAAGGCCGTGGCCCAGCAGTACGGCGTTTCCAAAAACGCCCTCTACCGCGCCGCCCAGACGCGGGAGTGAGGGGAGAAAAACAATTCCATAGAGAAAAAACCGCCCTGTACTGAACGGCACTCCACTTGTTAGACAGTATGATATACTGTCTAACAAGTGGATAAAAAAGAATAAATGTAAACTGTTGACCATCGCAGAATGCAGTTGATCTAAGGAGTTAAGAATGAAAAAGAAAGTGTTTCTGTTAATCTTCATAATCGGTTGTGTCTGTGTAATAAGCCTTTTTCAGAATGAAAAAGCAGGTACATTTGAAGAAAAGGTGCTTGGAGCTTGTGGCTTGATTACAGAAGATCTTGCGAAGATCAACATAACGTATGTGGATGACTCGGATATGCAGCAGTATTCAGATTTAGAGATGGTTTCCCAGTTGCAAGGGTTCTCGGAATACTTTTCTGATTGCACATTTACTGAAAGTGAACATGAAGTTTTTTCTTCTCATATGATTCAAGTAGCCGCGCCTAAAAAAAGTACATGGTTTTATCTTTGGATTGATAATGATGGAAGATATTTAGAGATTCAGTGGTTTGGGCCTGGTGATAGTGATGGTTCTGCAGTATTTGAAAGCGATACTATTCTTTCAGTTGGTGAGTTATTAAGCGCAATGAATATTAATTAGGTTATATACAGAGGTGGCCAGCGGCCACCTCTTGAGCACCTTTTCATTTCCCTTATTACAGTCACGCCCGGAAAAAGTCGATGGCCAGCAAGGCTGTCCAGGTGGGGCGGAAGGTGAAGAGGGTACCCAAAGTTGACAGACTAAAGAGGCCGGTGGCGCATTGGCATTGTTCCAGCAGCCGGGCCATGGCGTCCCGGACATTGGCATCCTGCCGCAGGTTTTGGGCTGTATCGGGGTCCAGCCGGGCGGCCAGCAGGGCCGTCAGCAGATCATCGGTATTGGCCGTTCCATGGCTGCAGACATCGGTCAGATCCCGGGCCAGGCTGCCCGGGGCGGCGGTCTCGTCTCCCAGGCGCAGCAGGGCAAGACGGCGAAGATATTGACTGGAAAAGTCATCCAGCCCAGGCCCTTCGGCCTGCAGGACTGTTCGCAGCCCTTCGGTGAGGGCATCGGGAAGGCTTTCGCCTGCCTGTTCCAGCAGGTCCAGCTCCAGATGGAGTTTCCGCAGATGCTCGGCATAGGGATAGGGATGTTTGTCGGGGGTCAGTTTTTCGCAGAGGGCCTCCAATCGCCGCAGGCTGCGGCCGGGGTCGACGGCATCACCGGCGCGCTGCCGCAGCAGGTCGGCAAAGACCGTCTCTGTATCCGACGCCGGATGGGCAGCCGCCCAGTCCCGCAGAAGCCCGTCTGCCCGGTCGGCATCCAGGAGCCGGAGGGCGCTGAGGACATAGAAGGTCTCCGCGTCATCGCTGTCCATGTTGGGGTCGATGTCGGTGTACCAGCCCGACGCCTGCTGCCGCTGGAGATAATAGGCGTCGATGGCTTGGGTGTCACATTGGATGGGGATGCCGTACCGGGTGGCCAGCGTATAGACCATATTGGTGGCGTTGGGGTCGCTGTGGCCGTTTTGATAGAGCTGGTCGAACATCCCCTCGGATGTCCGATAGTTTTCCAGCCATTGGGCCGCCTCCTGGGGGCTGATGCCCATGGTCAGGCCGCAGTCGGCGCCGAGGACGATGTATTCATAGAGGACATACAGCGGCAGATCGCCCCGGGTGAAGGCTGCGCGGAGATCGGCTTCGCAGGCGTCGCGGCAATCGCGCAGCTCCCGGGTGATGTCCAGGGAAAAGCCGTAGTCCCGGTTGAGGCAGTGGGCGACATGAAGGTCGCTCTGCCGGTCGAAGGGAGCGGCAGCCTCACGGCGCTGGCGGTCGTTCTCCCAGCGGGCTTCCAGAAGCGCACGGTCGTAGTCGATGTCCAGGGCTTCGCATAGCTGCACCATGCGGCAGATGTCGCCGTAATTGCTGTCCGGCCCGAAGCGCAGCACCTCCTGCAGGGCGGCGTTCTCCCGCAGGCTTTCCAGCAGGGCGGGCGTATCGCGGATGGCGGCCTGCATGGGGATGCCCCACAGAAAGAGGTCGATGGCATCCATCTTCCGCACGCGGTCTTCCGGCCGGCTGCCGGCGGGCAGCGCGGGGGCGGCGTCACAGCGGTTCGTCTGGCCGGAAAGCCGGAAATATTCCCAGGCATAACAGGTAATCTCGATCGATTCGGGCAAGCTATCAGGCGGCCACTGGAATCCGCCGTCTTCCAGCCGGAAGCCGGCCAGCCGGTCGCAGAGGGCCGTGCGGTCGACGGCCGGCATGGGGACGGAGGCCTCATTTTTGCCGCAGGCCGTCAGGAGAAAGAGCAGGGTGAGCAGCAGGGCACAGATGGGGTGAAATGGGGATCTCATGGTCATTCTCCTTTCGTATGAACGGGCGGCAGGCTTGCTTCTTATATACAGTATATCATAAGGTATATTTTGAAACGATTGGCAACTGTACCGAAATACTGGTTCTGTTTTTATTTACCTTGACCTGTTGTTGTGAAACGCGGAAGCTGTCATAATAAAAATATGTTATAGAAGCCGATCCCGGTGAAATTCTCCAAAAGCATGACGGACGCGGTGATGGCGTATGCCGATGCGCGTTGATAAACGACAGAAAAAGGGCCGCCCCCGAGGGCGGTCCTTTTTTGCGTGTTTTTTAAATCACAGTCTTTTTTTGGCGGCCTCGACAACGTGCTTGGCCAGGACGGCGGTGGTGACCGAGCCGACGCCGGCGGGCACGGGGGTGATGGCGGCGACGATGGGCTCGGCGGCGGCGAAATCGACATCGCCGGTCAGATTGCCTTCCGGCGTGACATTGATGCCTACATCCAGCACCACCTGGCCGGGGGAAACGTGGCCGGTTGTCACGACGCCGGCGCGGCCGGCGGCGGCGATGAGGATCTCGGCCCCGGCGCAGGCGGCAGGCAGGTCACGGGTGCGGGTGTGGCAGATGGTGACGGTGGCGTTGCGCTTCAGCAGCAGCATGGCCGCCGGCTTGCCGATGACGTTGCTGCGGCCCAGCACGGTGGCCTTTTTGCCCTCGATGGCGATGCCGTAATGGTCGAGGATCTCGATACAGGCCTGGGCGGTGCAGGGAGGATAGCCCAGGCCGCTGCCCGAGAACAGGCCGGCCATGGAGCCGTCGGTGATGCCGTCCATGTCTTTTTCCGGCGCCAGGGCGGCGCAGACCCGTGCCTCGTTCATATGTCTGGGCAGGGGGCGGAAAAGCAGCACGCCGTGGACCGTGGAGTCGGCGTTGAGCTCGTGGATGACCTCCAGCAGGGCTTCTTCCGAAGCGTCCTGGGGCAGCACCCGGCTGCGCGCTTCGATACCGCAGGCGGCGCAGCGCTTGATGGCGCCCTTTTCATAAGAGAGGTCGTCGGGGCGTTCGCCCACCCGGACGATGCACAGGGTGGGGATAACGCCGTTGGCCTTGAGCGCCTCGACCTCAGGGACCAGCTGTGCCGTGATGGCCTTGGCCACCGGCGCGCCTTTTAAAATCTCAGCCATAGGATCATAATACCTCCGTGGATGGACTGCGGCTATTTGTCCAGGCGGCCGCGCACGCCCGCAAAGATCTCGTTGGCCATGGGGACGTATTTGTCCAGCATGGCGTGGGCCTCCCGGTTGAAGCCTTCGGCCAGCGTGCGGTCGGCCATCGACCGGGTGTTGATAAAGACATTGAGGGAAGCGCCCTGCAGCGCGGCGCCGCACAGGGCGGCAGCCACCCCGGCGTCGCTGACGGCGATGACCGAGCCTTTTTCGGCGTAGACGGCGATCAGCTCGAGGGCCTGACAGCAGCAGCGCATGATCTCCATGGGCACCTCGCAGGCGTCTTTCAGAACGACGGCCATGACTTCAGCCTTGCGCGCCTTTTCTTCCTCGGTGGCGGTGGGCAGGCCGTAGGCCCTGGAGAGGGGCTCAAAGGCCTCGGCGTCCTTGTCGATCAGCCCGAGCAGACGGGCCTGCAGCGCCTGGCTCTGTTCCATCAGCGACCGGATCTCCGGCTCGACGGCGGCGTATTTTTTCTTGCCGACGGTCAGCGACCCCACCATGCAGCCCAGGGCCGTGCCCACGGCGCCCACCAGCGCCGAAGCGCCGCCGCCGCCGGGGACGGCGGCCTTGGTGGACAGCTGCGCGACGAAATCGGTCAGCGTTACTTGTGTAAATTGCATAGGATCCTGCATAATAATCACCTGTCAGAAAGATTAGAAAATGCCGGTGATGTTGCCCTGGGCGTCGACGTCGATCATCTCGGCGGCGGGCACCTTGGGCAGGCCGGGCATGGTCATGATATCGCCGGTCAGCGCCACGACGAAGCCGGCGCCGGCCGAGACCTTGACCGAACGGACGGTGATCTTGAAGCCCTCGGGAGCGCCCAGCAGCTTCTGGTTGTCGCTGAAGCTGTACTGGGTCTTGGCCATGCAGACCGGCATGGATCCAAAGCCCATTTCCTCCAGGCGCTTGATCTCCCGGGAAGCCGCCGTGGAGAACTCGACGTCGTCGCCGCGGTAGATCTTTTGGACGATGGCGCGGATCTTGTCCTTGAGGCCCATCTCGCTGGGGTAGGCGAAGGTGAAGTTGTTCTCCTGCTCGCAGAGGCGGACGACCTCCTGGGCCAGCTCGACGCCGCCGGCGCCGCCCTTGCCCCAGACTTCGCTGAGGGCCACATGGACGCCCAGGGCGCGGCACTTCTCCTCGATGAGGGCCAACTCGGCCTCGGTATCGGTGGGGAAGCGGTTGATGGCCACCACCGCCGGCAGGCCGAAGACCTGGGTGATGTTTTCAATGTGGCGCAGCAGGTTGGGCAGGCCCTTTTCCAGCGCTTCCAGATTCTCGCCCGAAAGCTCGGTCTTGGGCACGCCGCCGTGCATCTTGAGGGCCTTGACGGTGGCCACGATGACCACGGCCGAGGGCTGGATGCCGGCCATGCGGCACTTGATGTCGAGGAATTTCTCGGCGCCCAGATCGGCGCCGAAGCCGGCCTCGGTGACGACGTAATCGGCCAGGCCCATGGCCGTGCGGGTGGCGATGACGCTGTTGCAGCCGTGAGCGATGTTGGCGAAGGGACCGCCGTGGATGAAGGCGGGCGTGTGTTCAAGGGTCTGGACCAGGTTGGGCTTGATGGCGTCCTTGAGCAGCGCCGCCATGGCGCCATGGGCCTTGAGCTGGCCGGCCGTCACCGGCTGGCCAGCGCGGGTGTAGCCGATGATGATGCGGGAAAGGCGCTCCTTCAGGTCGGTGATGTCGCTGGCCAGGCAGAGCACGGCCATGATCTCGGAAGCGACGGTGATGTCAAAGCCGTCTTCCCGGGGCACACCGTTGGTGCGGCCGCCCAGACCGTCGGTGATATTGCGCAGCTGCCGGTCGTTCATATCGACGGCGCGGCGCCATGTGATGCGGCAGGGGTCGATGTTCAGCTCGTTGCCCTGATAGATGTGGTTGTCGATCATGGCGGCCAGCAGATTGTTGGCCGCGCCAATGGCGTGGAAGTCGCCGGTGAAATGCAGGTTGATATCCTCCATGGGTACGACCTGGGCATAACCGCCGCCGGCCGCGCCGCCCTTGACGCCGAAGACCGGGCCGAGGGAGGGCTCGCGCAGGGCGATGATGGTCTTTTTGCCGATGCGGGAAAGGGCGTCGCCCAGGCCGACGACGGTGGTCGTCTTGCCTTCACCGGCCGGGGTGGGCGTGATGGCCGTGACCAGGATCACCTTGCCCTGCTTTTCCGCCGCGGGCAGCTTGTGCACGTTGATCTTGGCCTTATAGCTTCCGTAAAGCTCCAGTGCGTCCTGGGGAATGTCCAGCTTTTGGGCGATTTCGCCGATGGGGCGGATCTCGGCGCTCTGGGCGATCTCGATGTCAGACTTGTAAGACATGGTCGTTACCTCCTGATAGACTTTGTATTCCGTGGAAAGGGGCATCTTTCCAAAACAAAAATATTATAGCATACTTCAGGGCCGCGGGTAAACCCTGCCGGTCATTCTGTTTCCAGCAGCGCCAGCAGAGCTTCGGGCGTCATGCCCTCGGGGATGTCGAAGCGGCAGAGGGCGCTGAGGCTCTGGGGCAGGCCCTGGATCAGAATATTCTGCCGGTCGGTGGTCGTCGAAACGGTCAGATGGACGCCCAGACTGCGGAAAAGAGCCTCCGAATCGGCCGTGTACTGGCCTTTGGGATAGGCCAGGGCATAGAAGCCGCTGCCCCAAGCGGCCTGATAGGCCGCGTAATCGGCGCGCAGGGCGGCCAGAAAGCTCTCTGACGATTCGCCGGGCAGCGGCAGGGCCGTGGTGCGGGCAGCGGCCGGATCCGGCTCGAAGGGGGCGTACTGGTGCAGGTCCCAGGTATGGCTCTGGATCTCCATGACGCCGGAAGCCGTCATTTCCCGTGCCTGCGCCTGGGTGAAATGGGGGGTGATGGCATATCCCGTGTCTTTATAGGTGCTTTTGCCCATGGATACGCCGATGGCGAAGACGGTGGCGCGCATCCCCAGCTCCCGCAGGATGGGGAAGGCGATGTTGTAATTGCTGAGGTAGCCGTCGTCAAAAGTGATCCACACCGGCTTTTCGGGCAGCGGGACGCCCTGCTCCACATAGGCGATGAGGTCGGCTGCCGTGACGGCCGTATAGCCGGCCGCGCACAGGGCCTCCATATGGCTGCGGAAGGCGGCGGGGGAGATGTCGGCCCGGCTGACGGGATTTTCCGTGATGTTGTGATAGAGCAGAATGGGCACACGGCAGGTGTAGCCGCTGTCGTTTTCCGGCAGCGGCGCCGACTGCACGGCGGCCAGCTGGGTCTCCGCGCGGGAGGCCGTGACGCGCATGCCGAAGCTTTCGGCCGGGATATCCTCCCCGGCGATCCGGCGCAGCGCCATGTCGAGGGTGCTGGTGCGGGCGCAGTCCTTGGTGTAGAAATACCGCATGTCGGCCGAGAGGGCGCTGCGGCTGAAATCCCAGAGATCGCAGACCGACGCCAGTGATTTTTTATAGCGCAGCAGATCGCTCTGATCCAGGCTGCGCAGGCGGCTTTCGTGGAGGGGCAGAAAGAGCAGGGTGAAGCCGACGCCTTTGGCGTCGCAGAGGGTTTTGAGCTGCCGCACGCAGCTGACGGCGCTGCTTCGCCCATCCAGCCGGAATACCTCACTTTCTTCGGCAAAATATCCGCCGTACCGGGCGGCGTAGAGATCCAACTGGCCGATTTTTTCCACGTTGTCGGCCGACGTGGGCAGAAGAGCACTGTAGCCGCCGGCAGCTTCGCTGCCGTCCAGACAGAAGACCAGATGGCGGATGCCATCCAGGCTGACGGCCGACCAGGCCGCGCGGAAGGCTTCCTCCAGCGAACCGGCCGGTTCTGTGCGGAAAGAGAGGCCAAAGGTTTCTTCCAGGCTGTCGGGGTCGAAAAAGGCGGCGGCGGCGCAGCCGGTGGCCAGGCCTTCTGCGGCCGTCTGCCGGGCGGCACCGGGGAAAAGGGAGAGGGCCAGGGCCAGCAGCAGGGCGGCGGCTGGCATGCGCAGGCGAAGACCGGTGTGTTTTTGCATGGGCGGATCCTCCGAAAAAAATCGCCGGGCCGCGGGCGGTCCGGCGGTGAATGAATCCAGTATAGCATGTTTTTTCCGGAATTGCCACGGCAAACGCCGCAAAAGAGCGCCAAAGCGGCCAGGGACGCGCCCCGCGTGGCGCGTCCCTGGCCGTAGAATCTATAGCAGGAAAGAGGAAAGCGGAGGAAAAGATCTGCGGCTCCCCCGTCCGGCAAAGAAGGAAGGGAGTGTTGGACTGAAACGGTCGGGGAGGTTGACGCTTTGGAAAAGCCGGAAGGGGGAAGCCGATCTGATGGGGATCAAATTGCCGTGTAAGCATCGGCACAGACCGCGGCGGCCGGGGAAAGGAGGTTCTCGAAAGGATGTGGATTTTACAGAAAGTTGAGAACCGGCTGCCGTGGTTACAGCATACGGCAAAAAGGGCGGCGGCGCAAAGCCGGGCCGGAGTTTTGAAGTCGGAAGGGGCGATTTTGCCGGGGGCAGCGAATTGCCCTTTAATTTTCGGCCGGGATGGTATATAATATCTGTAATCAGCCATCGCCCCGGCGCGGGCGAAGGGAACGGGGCCGAACCCAAGGCTTTTGCAGGTTTGAATATCAAAGACCGGAGGAATATTGTTATGAAGATCCAAGCCAAAAAGATTCAGATGATCCATCTGCCGACACCGCTGGAATATCTGCCCGCCCTTTCCGCGGAGCTGGGCGTCGAGCTTTATATAAAGCGCGATGACCTGACCTCGCTGGCCATGGGCGGCAACAAGATGCGCAAGCTGGAATACCTGGCCGCCGAAGCGGTGGACCAGGGCGCCACTATGCTGCTGACGGTGGGCGGCGCCCAGACCAACCACGGCCGGCAGACGGCCGGTGTGGCCGCCAGGCTGGGCATGAAATGCGTCATCGCCTGCATCGACCGGTATCCCGGCGAGATCTCGGCCAACATCCTGCTCGACCGCATCATGGGCGCCGAGGTCGTCTTTGAGGCGCCCACCGGGGAAAAGGGGCAGCAGGAAGCGCTGGTGCGCCGTCTGATCGAAAAATACGAGGCCGCCGGCGAAAAGGTCTATTACATCCCCGTGGGCGGTTCCAACGCGGCCGGCCTGCCCGGATATTACGAGTGTGCCTGCGAGCTGGACGCCCAGGCCCGGGCCATGGGCATCGGCGGCGCCAGAGTCGTTTCGGCCGTCGGTTCCATCGGCACCTACATGGGCCTCTTCTGCGGCCTGCGCAACGAGGGCTCGGACCTGCGCCTGACCGGCATCGCCATTTCCGATTTCGGCCCCGATAAAGAGGTGCGCCTGCAGGAATATTTTGACGAGGTGCGGCAGCATTTCGGCATGACCTGCACGGCCGAACGCGCCGATTTCGACATCGAGACCGGCTATGTCCGCGAAGGCTACAACCAGCCCAACGCCGACGTCCGCCAGGCCATTTATCTCATGGCCCGCAAGGAGGGCATCATCCTGGATCCCTGCTACACAGGCAAGGCCTTTGCCGGCCTGCTGGATATGATCCGGGAGGGCAAGATCCAAAAGGGCGAGAAGATCATTTTCCTGCATTCCGGCGGCCAGCCCGGCATCAATACGCCTCATCACCGGGTGGAATTCGAGCGTGAGCTGCTGGACGGCATCACCGTGCTTTAAACGGCTCCATTCGTCAATGTGTTTACGGAGGATATCAAATGAATAAGAAACTGAAAAACGCCCTTGCGGCCACCGGCGCCGTTGCCGTTGCCGCCGCCGCGGTCTACGGCCTGAACGCCCTGGACGAAAAGCGCGACCGCAAACGCTATCCCCAGAGCGGCCGCATGGTCGAGGTGCGGGGCAGAAAGATGCATATCTGCGGCACGGGCGCGGGCAGCAATACCGTCGTCCTGCTGACCGGCTGCGGCACACCCACCCCTTCTCTCGATTTCAAGCCGCTGGCCGACCGCCTGTCGGGCAGCTATAAGGTCGTCATTCCCGAGCCCTTCGGCTACGGCTATTCCGACGCCACCACCGAGCCGCGCACCGTGCGCAATATGGTGGACGAGACCCGGGAGGGCCTGCGCAAGGCCGGCTATTTCCCGCCCTATATTCTGGTGGGTCACGCCATGGGCGGCATCTCGACCCTCTATTGGGCCGCCCATTATCCCCGTGAGGTGGCCGCCGTCGTGGGCATCGACACCACCCTGCCTGCCCAGGGCAGCAGCTTTGCCTGCTGCGCCGCCGCCCGTCCCCTCAGCCGTGCCGCCGCCTTCCTGGCCCGCGTCACGCCGCTGCGCCTGCTGATCAAGGCCGGCATCCTGGACGACAGCCTGCGTCCCTATACGGGCGGCGACGACGAGCGCCTGCCCATCGTCCGCGCCCACGAGGCCAACAGCCGCACCTCGGTCACCGCCGCCAACGAGCGCATCGCGGTCGAGCAGAACTGCAGCGAGGTCGCCGGGCTCAATTATCCGGCCTCCTGCCCGGTGCTCATGCTGGTGGCCAGCGAGAGCTGCGCGCAGGTCAGCAGCGACCCCGGTCTGACGACCGACTGGCTGGCCGAGCACGAGAAGATCGCCATGCACGCCCACAGGGGCAAGTGCGTCCTGCTGGAGGGCGGTCATTATCTGCACCACACGGCTGCCGAGGCCATTGCCGCCGAGATCATGAGCTTTGTGCCCGCCGAGGAGCAGCAGACGCCCCGTCTGCGCACCTTTCTGAACAGAAAATAAGGCTTGCCGGGCCGGCGCGCCGTTTTGGGCGCGCCGGCCCGCTGTCCCTTCTGCCGCCCTTCCGGCCCGCGGGCCCTGCGGCGGACGGGAAAAAGTAAAAATAGAAAAGGGAGAAAAGAGCTATGGAAAAGATCCTTTCCGATTTCCTTGAAATGGTCCGGGCCGACGCCATTTCCTTTGACGAGCGCAAGGTGGCCGATATCGTCAAGGTCAAGCTGGCCGAGCTGGGCTGTGTCGATATTTACGAGGACGACGCCGGCGCCAAGGTGGGCGGCAACACGGGCAACGTTTTTGCCCGCTATCCCGGCACACTGCCCGGCTCCATCCTGTTTTCGGCTCATATGGACCGCATGCCCCAGGGCTTCGGCATCGAGCCGGTGATCGAAAACGGCGTCATCTCCACCCGCGGCGACACCATTCTGGCCGCCGACGATCTGGGCGGCGTGGCCGCCATCCTTGACGGCATCCGCAAGCTGAAGGAATCGGGCAAGCCCCACTGCACGGTGGAGATCCTGCTGACCATCTGCGAGGAAAAGGGCCTTCTGGGCAGCCTGCATTTCGATTATTCGGGCGTGCAGTCGAAGATCGCCTACGCCCTGGATTCCCCCGGCCACATCGGCCGCATCCTGATCGCGTCGCCCCACTCGGCCAAGCTCCAGTGCGAGGTCTTCGGTAAGGCGGCCCACGCCGGCTCTGAGCCGGAGAAGGGCAAAAGCGCCGCTGTGGGCGCCGCCCGCATCCTGGCCGACCTGCGGGAAGGCCGGCTCGACCACGAATCGACAGCGAACTTCCCCATCGTGCAGGCCGGCCATGGCGCCACCAACGCCGTCTGCGATTACGCCGTCATCAAGGGCGAGGCACGCAGCATCGACAAGCAGAAGCTGCTGGATTACATCGACTATTTTGAAAAGCACTGCATGGAAAAGGCCGCCGGCTTCGGCGTGACGGCCAAGGTGGAGTGGACCATGGGTTCGCCCGGCTACAGCGTGCCCAAGGACAGCGCCGCCGTCCGGCTGATCAGCGCCGTCTTTGACCAGATGGGCGTGACGCCCCTGCCCGAGGCCAGCGGCGGCGGCATGGACGCCAACCGGTATAATTATAACGGCATGCAGAGCGTCGGTCTGGCCACCGGCTATTTCGACAACCACACCACCAACGAGCACGTTTTCCTCGACAGCTTCCTGCGCACCGGCGAGATGGTGTGCCGGACGGTTTTGGAATATACGGCCCATCCCGAAATTTATAACGTCTGAACATTCTGCGTCCGGCGCCGCATATCCCGCGGCGCCGGATCTTTTTTCGGGTCGTTTATAAAAAATTCACCGATGGGGAGAATTTGTTGTTGCTTTGGGCAAAATACCCGTGATAAAATAATATGGGCCGGAGAACGCCGTCAGGCTGGCTTCGGCACCGATACCAGAATATATTGGAATCAAGTGAGGTGAGAGTATGGACGGCAGTAGTAGTTGCGGAAAATGTATGGACAGGGGAGTCTTCCGCTGTCGGAGGGCGTGCGCGCTGATGCCGTTCGTATGCTGACCGCGCCGTGCCCGCCGGCGTTTGAACCACCGGGCAAGAGCCATATGGGTCTGTGATCCGCGGCCGGGCTATGCGCCTGCGGCCGCAGGGCAGAAAGACTTCCGTTGTCCCTTCCGAAACTGTGCTGTATCCAAACCGCGAACTGTGCGGCAGAGAGGCTTTCCGGCGGACAGCGGTATTTTTATGCCCATTTTTGCCGGTCTGTGCTCCGTGCCGCTCTGAAAAAACGCTTATGCAGCGAGAAATGAAGGAGGAACAGACCATGAACGAAGAAAAAAAGACTCTGGAAGAAAACGGCGTGGCGCTTCAGCACCCCGACTATAAAAACGAGATCGCCGCCATCCTGCGCAGCAATCTGGCGCCGGCCAAGCTGTGTGAACGCATGGGCGATTATCACGAGAACGACATCGCCGCGGCGCTGGAGCTGCTGGAGCGGGAAGAACGGGTGCGGCTTTACAAGCTGCTGCCCGACGACCTGCTGGCGCGGGTGCTGGAATATGCCGACCGCAAGGCGGAATTTCTGGGAGAGCTTTCGGTGCGCCGGCAGGCCGAGATCCTCCAGCGCTTTGATACCGACGAAATGGCCGATTACCTGCGCGGCGTGGACAAGAATCAGCGGGCGCTGCTCATTGACCTCATGGAGGATGACACCCGCCGGGAGCTGGCCTTTGCCAGCGCCTTTGACGAGGATGAGATCGGCAGCCAGATGACGGCCGACTTTATCTCCATTCCACAGGGGCTGACCGTGCGGCAGGCCATGCGGGCGCTGGTCGACCAGGCCGAGAATTGCGATAATCTTTCCACCATTTATGTGCTGGAAAAGGATGGCGTGCTGGGCGGCGCCATCGACCTGAAGGATCTGATCCGCGCCCGGGAATCGACGCCGCTGGAGGACATCGTCATGGCCTCCTATCCGTATGTCTACGCGGGGGAGACCGTCGACGAATGCATCGAGCGCATTCGCGGCTATTCCGAGGACTCCATTCCCGTGCTGGATGAAAAAAACCGCATGCGCGGCGTGCTGACGGCCCAGAAGATCGGTGAACTGGCCGGCGACGCCCTGGAAGATGACTACGCCAAGCTGGGCGGTCTGACCGCCGAGGAAGACCTGCAGGAGCCAGTGCTCCAGAGCGTGCGCAAGCGCCTGCCCTGGCTGATCGCCCTGCTGGGGCTGGGCCTGGTCGTATCGTCGGTGGTGGGCATGTTCGAGGCTGTCGTCGCCTCGGTGGCTTTGGTGGTCTGCTTCCAGTCGCTGGTACTGGACATGGCCGGTAACGTGGGCACCCAGTCGCTGGCCGTCACCATCCGCGTGCTGATGGACGACAGCGTCGAGCCGCGCCAGAAGCTGCGCCTGATCGGCAAGGAAGCCCGCATCGGCTTCACCAACGGCGCCATTTTGGGCCTGATGGCCTTTATCGCCATTGGCGGGTATCTCTTCCTGCTCAAGGGCCAGGGGCTGCTGATGTCCTTCTCGGTGTCGGCCTGTACCGGCATCGCCCTGCTGCTCTCCATGGTCATCTCCAGCCTGGCCGGCACGGTCATCCCCATGTTTTTCAAAAAGATCCACGTCGACCCCGCCGTGGCCTCCGGCCCCCTGATCACCACCATCAACGACCTGGTGGCCGTGGTCAGTTACTATGGTCTGGCCTGGCTGCTGCTGATCCGCGTCCTGCAGATCTGACACCGCCGGCCGCAGACAGCCTGCCGGGCTTCTGGCAGATATTACAGAAAATTTACATGGAAAATATGCAATCTGACGAATAGGCGCTGGCACGATAAAGTGTTATACTGTTAAGCAGAGAGTTGTTTGACTTGCAGAATCTGGCGTCCGCCGGGGCGGGCGTGGAAAGAGGTTTTTCTTATGTGGATTTTCGTCGTAATGGCCATAGCCGTGCTGGGCGGCGTGCTGGGACTCAAGTTCAAGCTGCCGGCGGGCGCCATGCTGGGCGCCATGATCGCCGTGGCCGTTTTCACCGTCGTGACCGATCTGCAGGTCATTCCGGCCTGGTTCAAGGTCTGTGCCCAGATGGTCTCGGGCGGCTATATTGGCACCACCATG
This sequence comes from uncultured Clostridia bacterium, assembly GCA_945947915.1. Classification (GTDB taxonomy): domain Bacteria; phylum Bacillota; class Clostridia; order Oscillospirales; family Butyricicoccaceae; genus RGIG1902. Next base: position 47,650 of record CAMEZQ010000004.1, read on the forward strand.
ACCCGCGAGAGCCTGCGGGAGATGAAAAAGGTGGCGCCGGCCATCATATTTTTGCTGGCGGGCATGCTGCTCATCAACCTGGCCGTGGGCGGGCTGCTCTGTCTGACCTCCCCCCTGGATCTCTGCACCTGCCTGTTTTCCACCGCGCCGGGCGGCATGACCGATATGACCATCATCAGCGACGATATGGGCGCCAATTCGCCTGTGGTCAGCGTATTCCAGGTCTGCCGCATGTCGCTGGCCATTTCCACTTTCCCGCTGATCATTCCCAGGCTGGCCGGCGGAAAGGCTGCCGGACGCCGGACCAAGGCGGCCAAGGCGCGCGCGGCCATGACCGGCGCGCAGAAGGTCGAGCTGGCCAAGACCATCGCGGTGGCCGTGCTTTCGGGACTGCTTGGCTACTGGTCGGGCATTCCGGGCGGCACCATGCTCTTTTCGGTGGTGGGCGTCAGCTTCACCAAGCTGGTCTTTAATGTGGGCTACATCCCGCTGCGTGTCAAACAGGGGGCGCAGATGCTGTCGGGCGCTTTTATCGGCGCCAAGATCACCATGGCGACGATCCTGCTGATTGCCAGCATGTGGTATAACGTATTGCTGGTGCTGGTGGTCTTTTTCCCGCTCTGCCTGCTGCTGGGGTATCTGATGCACCGCGTATGCGGCATCGACCTGCTGACCGGGCTTTTCTGCGCGGCGCCTGCCGGCGCTTCGGAAATGGCCCTCATCGCCAGCGACTGCGGAGCCGATGGCCCCAACGTGGCTATCCTGCAGATCTCCCGCATGCTGGGTGTCATCGCCCTGTTCCCCAGCATCTTCCAGGTGATCATCGGCCTGGTGGGATAACGGGGGCATATTCGCAAATCTGTCAGCATAGAAATATACACATAAAAAACGCCCCCAGCGGGGGCGTTTTTTTATGCGCTGCTTTTATTCCATCAGCTCGGCCCAGGCGGCCAGCCAGGCATCCCTGTCTTTATAAACGGGGACGAAATCGCGCTTGATGCGCAGGGCGGTCTCAGCGCCGTCAGCCAGCAGATCGATGGCCGTCATGGCCATGGACTTGGCGGCGATGATATAGGCCATGTCGGGGTCCTGCACCTGATAGTCGGAAGCGTGGCCGCCGCCCACCATGCCGCCGATATAGGGATGGATGGCGGGGATGATGTGCTGGACGTCGCCGAAGTCGGAGCAGCCGCCCATATGGTCGAAGTGGGCCACATGATCGGCGCCCACCAGGGCGTTGAGGTTGGCCTCGAAGACATCGTTGAAGGCCGGGTCGTTGCGGCGGGGCATATAGCCGGGGATCTCGACGATCTCCACCTGCGCGCCGACCGCCATGGCGCCGGCCTGCAGGGCGCGGTTGACCTTCCTGGAAGCGTCGAGGACGCCGGGCATGGTCTTGCCGCGGACATAGGTCTCGATGCGGACATCGGCGGGGACGACATTGACCAGGTCGCCGCCCTTGGTGATGATGGGATGGACGCGGATGGTGTCTTCGTTCTTGAAGGTCTCGCGCTGGGCATGGATGGCCATCAGGCCCAGGTTGGCGGCGTTCAAGGCATTGACGCCCAGATGGGGCGCGCCGCCGGCGTGGGCCTCCTTGCCGATGTAATGGACATACTTGGCCACAAAGCCGTTGCTGGTGGTGGCCACGGCGCACTTGTCGCCCGAGCCGCTGTGGATCATCATGGCCACGTCCACATGGTCGAGGCAGCCCAGCTTGATCATCTCCTGCTTGCCGCCCAAAAAGGAGATCTTGCCCGCATCGATGAGCGACTTGCGCCATTCGACCTCGCCGGCCTCCTCGGCCGGGGTGGCCCAGAACTCGATGTCGCCGTCCAGCTGATCGCTGACGCCGCTGTATTTGAGGCCCATAGCCGCGCCGATGACGGCGGCGATCTGGGCAAAATGGCCGCAGGCGTGGGCCGCGCCGGTGACGGGGTCGGCCTGGGGATGGCCGGGGCAGACCACGGCGTCCAGCTCGCCCATGATGGCCAGGGTGGCCTTGTGCAGCCGGCCGGGCAGCCTGGCGGTGATGCCGGTCAGCGCCACCTCGCTCTCGTAGGGCAGACCCAGCTTGTCGAAGGCAGCCCGGACCTTGGCCGACGTTTTGTATTCTTTATAGCCCAGCTCCGGCTCGACGCGGATGCTTTCACCGAGGGCGATGATCTCTTCCCGGTGGGCGTCGATGGCGGCGCAGGCCTGTGCTTTCATGGTTTGGATATCCATGGGTGGTGACTCCTTTGCTTTTCAGTGTATACGGACAGGGGAACGGCGGGCGGCTCAGAGCTGGACCTTTTTGAATTCCTCGATGAAATCCAGCGCGTACTGGGCGCAGCCTTCCAGCATCTTCTGGCCCCATTCTTTGGTGGCCGTTGTGGGATGGTCGACGCCGAACCAGCCGTTGTCGCTCATCTTGCGGACGTCCCGGCGGGTGAGAATGTCGAAACCGCGGAAGTTGATGGAGCCGAAGCCGGAGGTGGTCAGGTTTTCGGTCAGGTGCTGCAGGTTGTTGTCGCCCATGAGGGAGATATCCACCAGATCGTCGCCGATGGCCATCATGGCCGCCGTCTCCTCGCCGCCGCCGTGGCCGCCCACCCAGGCGGGGTCCAGGGTCCAGGCCAGCGTCCACCAGTTGAGGATGCAGCCCATGGCGCCCTTCTTGTCCAGGTCCATGCAGACCTGCTGCAGGGCGGCGTTGTTGCCGCCGTGGCCGTTCATAAAGAGGAACTTGCGTGCGCCGTGGCTGTACAGGCTGTCGCAGATGCGGCCGACGACGGCGTGCAGCACATCATAGCCCAGATCGACGGTGCCGGGGAAGCCGGCCAGATATTCGGTGGAGCCGTAGGGCAGGGCGGGGGCGATCAGCACGTCGGTGCGGGGTTCCATCAGCTCGATGATGCGGGTGGGGACGAGAAAATCGGTGCCCAGAGCCACGTGCTTGCCGTGGCATTCGACACTGCCGACGGCCAGAATGACCATGTCGTTGTGCTTGAAGTATTCTTCGGCCTGTGTCCAGTTGATGCGTTCCAGTCTCATAAAAATAACGCTCCTTCGTTTTGTTCTTTAGAATGGGGAAGCGGGTTTTCGGTAAATCCATTATAATCCCCTTTACCGCGAAAAAGCAACTGTGGTATAATGGCCGCAGAAAGATTTTTAGTGGCCGTAAGCGGGATGCACGGCCATTATACCGATTTATCCAATAAAATTATACCATCGCGGCGTCCGGGCATATCGTCAAACAGGCCTTTTCTTCGCCGCTATGGTATAATGGCCGCAGAAAGATTTTTAGTGGCCGTAAGCGGGATGCGCGGCCATTATACCGATTTATCCAATAAAATTATACCATCGCGGCGTCTGGGCATATCGTCAAACAGGTCTTTTCTTCGCCGCTATGGTATGATCCATTTAGAAAAAACAAGCGGGCGATGCCCGTGCCAAAGGAGCAAGATATGCAGTATTCCAAGAAAGTGGAGCCCCTCTTCAAAAGCGGAAGAGAATCGGGCATAGACAAGCTCAGCGATCCGGAACTGATCAAGCTGTCCATCGGCAACCCGCCCAACGAGGGATTTGCCGTGGAGCGCATCCGGGCCATTTCCGAACGGCTGCTGCGGGAGGATCCCTATTCCATGCTCAGCTATTCCTCGGCGGCCGGCCGCGCCGACCTCAAGGCGGCCATCAAGGCCTTTATGAACCGCCGCTTCCCCGTGATCGGCGATGACGATGAGATCACCATTACCACCGGCGGCCAGCAGGCCATCGCGCTGGCGGCCCAGCTTTTCTGCAATGACGGCGATACCGTGCTGGTAGAAATGCCCACGTTCATGGCGGCGCTGGACACACTGCGCGCCCAGGGCGCTCAGCTGGTGGGCGTGCGTATGGAGGAGGACGGCATCGACCTGGTCGATCTGGAAGCCAAAATGCGTCTGCAGCCCAAGCCCAAGCTGCTTTACCTGATCTCCGATTTTCACAACCCCATGGGCGTCTGCCTGCCGGAATACAAGCGCAGAGTCATCTGCGAGCTGGCCTATAAATACGGTATCCCCGTGCTGGAGGACAACCCCTATTACGAGCTTCGGTACGACGGCGAGTTTATCCCCTTCGTCAAGTGCTTTGACACCTACGGCATGGTGGCGCTGACCTCCAGCATGTCCAAGATCGTGGCTCCCGGCATGCGCGTCGGCTTCGTGGCCGCGCCGGGCAAGATGGGCGAGGGCTTTGCCTTGCTCAAATCGGCCGATGACCTGCATGTTTCCACCTGGCCTCAGCGGATCTGCTGCACACTGCTGGAGGAGGGCCTGGAGCAGGAGCTGGAAGACCTGCGCGCCCTTTACGGCCATCGGGGCCGGCTGATGTATGAGCAGCTGCGGGCCCGCTGCCATCCCGTCGTGCGGCTGACCAAGCCCCAGGGCGGCATGTTTATCTGGGTAACGCTGCCGGCTTCCTGCCGGAATATCGATGCGTTTATCGACGAGCTGGCACAGAACCGGGTGGTGGTCGTGCCGGGTAAGGACTTTTACTGCGACCAGGAGGCGAGCACCAACAGCTTCCGCGTCAGCTATTCTCTGGCCTCCGACGAGCAGATCGAGAAGGCGGCCCGCATCATCGGCGAGCTGACCTACAAGTATATCCCCGGTCCCCGGCGTCCGGGCAGCGCCAGGGACTGAAGCCTATGGCGGTAAGGGTCCGGAAAATGGAACGGGCCGATCTGGCGGCCTGCGCCGGTATCACCCTGTCTACCAACAGATACGCGGCCGCGCCGGCTTTTTACAGAAAGCACGGCTTTGTCGACTGCGGCCACGTTTTGTTCATGGCCAGGGAGCTGTAAGGCGTCCGCAGAACAGATATGCAAACAGGAAAAGAGCATCCGTATTTGATCGTACGGATGCTCTTTTTGGCATACAGGGAGAAATCAGATGGAACTGAGCTGCAGCTCCACTTCAAAGGAATACTGGGTGTATTCATAAGTCAGGTGCATATATTCCACCAGCTCGCCCGATGAAGAATAGGCGCGGCGGACGATGGAGAGCACCGGCCAGCCCTCACGGATATGCAGCGTTTCGGCAACTTTGGGCCCGGCGGCATCGGCGCGGATGATCTGCCGGCCCTTGCCAAGGCTCATGTTCCATTTCTGTTCATACAGCTGATAAATGGTGTGGGTCTCCACGTCGGCTTTGGTGAGCTGTTCGCCGTATTTGAGGGGCAGCCAGAGCTCGGCATAGGCGGTGGGTGTTTTTTCCATTTCATGCACGCGCTCGATATGGAGGCAGCGGGGTCCCAGGCCGCGGCGCAGTTCACTGTCAAAATGGGCGGGTGTGTCGACGATCTCAAAAGTCAGGACATGCACCCTGGCCGAAAGGTGGCTTTGGGAAATAATATTTTCAACGCCGGTCAGACGGGTCAGATTGTCCTGCAGGACCGTGCGTTTAACGAAGGTGCCCTTGCCCTGCGCCACATCCAGCAGTCCCTGCTGGGTCAGAAGGGAAATGGCTTTTCGTATGGTGATCAGGCTGACACCGAAACGCTCGGCCAGATAGGCGTGGGTGCCGATGTTGCCGTCCGGCCCATATTTTCTGGCCAGAATCTCTTCCCTGAGCTGTTCAGCGATCTGCTCGTACATGGGGACGCTGGAGTTTTTATTGATCAAATTTTACCACCTCACTTTGCCAGATTAAACAGTTTGGCAGAAAAAGTCAAGCCAGAGATGCCAGAACATCCTCCAGGATGGCGGCCATTTCATCCATCTGCCGGGCTGTGACGGTAAACGGCGGCTTGAGCATGAAGCCGTTGTGTCCGGCCGGAGATACGAAAAGACGGCGGGCCTGCAGGCCGTCGAGCACCTTCCGCTGGGTTTCGGCATCGCGCAGCTCGACGGCAGCCGCCAGCCCGATATGGCGCACGGCGGCCACGGCCGGATATTTGCGGCAGAGGCCATCCAGCGCCTCCGCCATCTGCCGGCCGCGCTGGCCGATCTGCTCCAGCAGGCCGTTTTCCAAAAGCTCTTCAAAAACGGCGCAGGCCGCCGTGCAGGCCAGAGCATCATCGCCGGCGCCTCCGGTGAGGGCGTGGATATAGCGGGGGTCGGGTGTGCGCCTGGTCAGAAGGGCGCTGATGTGCAGGCCGTTGCCCAGCGATTTGCCCAAAAGCAGCATATCGGGGTCGAGCCCTTCGGCCGGATAGCGGTAGAGCTGTCCTGTGCGGCCCATGCCGCTCTGGATTTCGTCCAGAATGAAGAGGGCGCCGTGGGCGTGCGTCCAGTCCTGCAGGGCTTTCAGATAGCCTGCCGGGGGCAGAATAACGCCGCCGCCCTGGTAGGCTTCCACGATAACGGCGCCGATGTCGCCCGCCGATTCATGCCGGATCTTTTCTTCCAGGAAACGCAGGCAGAAAAATTCTCCCGGGCGGCATTGTTTTTCAAAAGGACAGTGGGCGCAGTCGGGATAAGGGGCAAAGACAACGCCGGGGGCGATGGGGCCGTAATCGGTCTTGCGCTTGGGGAGGCCCGACATGGATGCGCTGAGATAGGTACGGCCGTGGATGCTGTTCCAGAAAGACAGGATCTCGCTTTTGCCGGTCAGCTTGAGCGCCATGCGGACAGCCCATTCGGTGGCCTCCGAGCCGGAGGCGGTTAGATGGATGGCGGAAAAAGCGTGACCTGTGGTGTCTGTCAGAAAGGCCATGAGCTTTTCTTTGTCGGGACCGTAGCCGGCTTTATTGGAGGTCAGCCCCTGCAGGCGGCCGGTCATGCGCTCGATGAAGTGGCGGTTGTTCTGGCCCAGTGTGACGCAGATCTCGTTGAAATCCAGATAAACGCTGCCGTCGCTGCCGAATAGGGCGGCGCCCTGCCCGCCGATGATCTCACGTTTTTTGGTGTGCTGGACCGGCTGGAGGATATCGTAAGTTTCCATATGTTCCATAATGCTTTGCTCCTTGGAAAGATTCAGGTGTTATTCCGTGTAATCACAGGGATCCCATGGGATAAAGTCAGCCAGAAAGGCCTCCAGATCGGCGATCTGGGCTTCCAGCAGCGCGCGGCCCTTTTCGGCCGTGGCCAGCGTGCTGTTGCCGTTGATGCCGTGCGGCGTACACATCCGGTTGGGAAAATAGATCTTTTCCACACCGCCGGCTCCGGTATGCGGGAAAACGGCCGAGTATTCCTCGACGGCTTTGTCCATATGCACAAGGTCGGGACGGAGAAAGCGCATGACTGAGGTCTCGGCTTCGTCGCCGTGGCCGCCGCGCTTCTGGCCGCAGATGGCTTCTTCGGTCTCCCTGCCCAGACCGGCGCAGTTGGACACGGCCACTTTGACGCCGTATTCGGTGTTCATGGTCATAGACAGCAGCTTGAGAGGCACATGGGTCGATACGCCGTCGTCGATGATGAGGAATTTTTTGACGCCGAAGCGGACAAAGCTGAGCAGAATGTCTTTGATATAGTCATAAAAATGCTGGTATTCAATATTGACCGAGCCTTTCCAATGGAGAAAATTGGGAAAATAGGCGTAGGGGACGGTGGGCAGGGTCAGTACGTCGCAGCGGCGGGTGATCTCTTTGGCCTGGTGATCGGCCACCATGTAATCGGTGCCCATGGGCAGATGATCGCCGTGCTCCTTGGAGCCGCCGCCGATGGGCAGTACGATGACGGTCTTTTCGTTGATCAGGGCGCGGCACTGTTCGTAGGTCAGTTCAGAAATGAAATATCCCATAAATAACTCCTTTGTGTCGGTTTAAAAGGGCGGTTCAGCCATTCAGTTCCTCGGCACGGTGGCAGGCCACCAGGTGGCCGGGTTCCAGCTCACGCAGGGAAGGGGACGTCTGCCGGCACTGCGCAGCGGCGTGGGGACAGCGGGAGGAGAATCTGCAGCCGGGCGGCGGATCCATGGGGCTGGGGATCTCGCCCTCCAGCCGGATGCGTTTTCCGCTCTGGCGGCGTCCGACGGCGGGAATGGCCGAGAAGAGCGCCTGCGTATAGGGGTGCATGGGCCGGTCGTAGAGGGGATCGGTATCGGAGACCTCCACCAGCGTACCCAGGTACATGACGCCGATGCGGTCGGAGATGTGGCGCACCATGGACAGGTCGTGGGAGATGAACAGATAGGTCAGACCGAGGTCCCGCTGCAGGTCGATCATCAGGTTGACGACCTGCGCCTGGATGGAAACGTCCAGGGCAGCGATGGGCTCGTCGCAGACGATAAAGGACGGTTCCATAGCCAGGGCACGGGCGATGCCGACACGCTGACGCTGTCCGCCGGAGAGCTCGTGGGGAAAACGGGAGGCGAAGTCAGCCGTCAGACCGACCTTGAAAAGCAGCTCGGCCACCCGCTGGTCCCGGGCGCGGGGCGGCAGGTCGAAGTGGACGCGCATACCCTCCTGAATGATGGTTCCGATGGTCATGCGGGGGTCGAGGCAGGAATAGGGATCCTGAAAGATCATCTGGTTTTCCCGTTTGAACTGCTTCAGCTCGGCACGGGTCAGCTGACAGGTCTCCCGGCCTTTCCAGAGAATAGAGCCGGCCGTTTTGGGATAGACACCCAGCAGAGTGCGTCCGCATGTGGTTTTCCCGCAGCCCGATTCGCCCACCAGTGAAAATGTTTCGCCCTGGCGGATACGGAATGAAACACCGTCGACGGCTTTCACGATGCCGTTCTTTTTGGCGGGAAAATACCGGCAGAGATCGTTGACTTCAAAAAGATACGGTTCAGTCACGGTTGACACCTCCTATGCCGCGGGGGATCTCCACCCGGGGCGCGTTGGGATGAAGCAGCCAGCAGGCGGCGCCGTGGGTATCCGACAGGACGGTTTCGGCGGGGGGCTGCTTTTTACAGATGGGCATACAGTATTCGCAGCGGGCGGCAAAGGGACAGTGCTCCAGAGGAAGAAGCAGGTCGGGCGGCGTGCCGTGCAGGGAATACAGACGGCTCTTGCGGTCGGGCGCCATGCCGGGAATGGAACGCAGCAGGGCCCAGGTGTAGGGATGGCGGGGATTTTGGAAGATCTCCTCCACCGTGCCCCGTTCAACGATCCTGCCGGCGTACATGACCTGCACCCGGTCGGCAAAGTCGGAGACGATGCCGAGGTCATGGGTGACCAGAATGATGGACATCCCCAGCCGGTCCTTGAGACCGCGCAGCAGGTCGAGGAGCTGTGCCTGGATGGTGACGTCCAGGGCTGTGGTCGGCTCGTCGGCAATAAGCAGGGAGGGGTCCATGGCCAGCGCAATGGCGATCATGGCCCGCTGGCGCATGCCGCCGGAAAGCTGATGGGGATAGTTGCGCAGGCGTTCATGGGGATTGGGGATCTCCACCATGCGAAGCAGCTCCTCGGCCCGCCGGAGGGCGTCTGCGCGGGAGACGCGGGCGTGGGTGCGGATGTTTTCGGTGATCTGCGCGCCCACCGTCATGGTGGGGTTGAGGGAGGTCATGGAATCCTGAAAGATCATGGAAATTTCAGAGCCGCGGATCTGGCTCAGGCGTTTTTTATCCATGGCCAGGATATCCTCACCTTTGTAATAAATATGGGAACCGGGCTGGATAACGCCGGTGGTGCGTCCCAGAAGGCGCATGATGCTTTTGGAAGTCACCGTTTTCCCGCAGCCCGATTCGCCCACCAGGGCCAGGGTTTCCCGGGCGTCTACATGAAAGGAAACGTCCCGGACAGCCCGCACTTCGCCAGCGTAGGACAGAAAGGAAACACTGAGGTTTTCGACTTTTAACAGTTCAGACATGGAATCACCTCCGGAGCTTGGGATCGAGGGCATCCCGCAGGCCGTCGCCCATCAGCGTGAAGCAAAGCATGGTGAGCGCGATGAAGAGGGATGGAAACAGCATCATGTACGGGTAGAAGAGCAGATTGGCCTGGCCGGCCGAGGCCAAAGCGCCCCAGCTCGTATTGGGCGGCTGGACGCCGAGGCCGACGTAGCTGAGAAAAGCCTCACTGAAAATAAAGCCGGGCACGCGGAAGGTGATATTGACGATAATGAGGCTGAGCGTGTTGGGGATCATGTGCCGCAAAACGATCTGCAGCGGCGGCACGCCCATGACGCGGGCGGCCATGACATATTCCGACCGGCTGATCTGCAGCATCTGAGAGCGGACCAGGCGGGCTACGGGACACCAGCCGGTAATGGTCATGGCCAGAAGCAGGGTGGGGATGCTGCTGCTGTCCAGAATGATCGACATCATGATGATGACCAGCAGGTTGGGCACCGAGCTGAGGATCTCGACGATGCGCATCATCAGCATATCGACCCATCCGCCGAAATAGGCGGCGATGCCGCCGTAGACGCAGCCGACGGCGGCCACGATCAGAGCGCCCAGCACGCCGATGGCGATGGAGACCCGGCCGCCCTGCCAGACGCGGGTGAACAGGTCGCGGCCCAGGTCGTCGGTGCCGAACCAGTGGTCCGCGGAGGGCCACTGCTTGCGGACCTTGAGATCCTGCTTGGCATAGTCATAGGGGCTGAGCATGGGTACGGCGATGGTCATGATGGTGATCAGAAGAAGCAGGAAAAAGGCGGCCACCGCCAGCTTGTTCTGACGGAAGCGGCGAAGCGCGTCGCCCCAATAGGTGACGGGACGGCGGGCAAAGCGCTCGCTCTGGGCGGTATCGGCGCCGACGATCTCAAAATCGCCCGGCGCGAAGGCGTCAGAAGGGGGATTCTTTTTGATTTGGGACACTGTGCGACACCTCCTTTAACGGTCGTTGGAATAGCGGATGCGGGGATCGGTCAAAGCCATGAGGATATCGCAGAGCAGCATGGCCAGAATGTAAATGCCCGTGAAGATGATATTCAGCCCCAGGACCACCGAATAGTCGCGGTCGTTGATGGCACTGATGAAATACTTGCCCAGACCGGGAATGGCGAAGATCGACTCGATGATGAAGGAGCCGGAAAAGATGCCGGCGATGCTGGAGCAGATCATGGTGATGCAGGGCAGGAAGGAATTGCGGAAGATGTGGCGGGTGACGATGCGGAACTGGCTGACCCCCTTGGCCTCGGCGGTCAGGATATAATCCTGATTGACTGTGTCCAGCACACTGGAGCGCATGTATCTGGCGTAGGTGGCCACCGGGCCGACACACATACAGAGCACCGGCAGGACGATATGCTTTGCCTGTCCCCAGCCGGTGGTGGGAAAAATGGGCCAGGTGACAGTGAGGAGATACTGGAGCACGGCCGCCGTGACAAAGGTGGGAATGGTGGTGCCCAGAATGGCGATCACCATAATGAGCTTGTCAGGCCATTTGTTGCGGTTGAGGGCGGCCAGAATGCCGCACAGAATGCCGATGGTAAAGCCGATGGCCAGGGACAGTCCGCCGATGACGCCCGAAACGGGGGCGTAATTGCGGACGATGTCGATGACCTTGCGGCCGGGATAGCGCAGGGATTCGCCCAGATTTCCGCAGAGGCAGGCTTTGATGAAGCGGACGTACTGGACGCCCAGCGGCTGATCAAAGCCGTACCGGGCCAGATAGACGGTACGGGTCTCTTCGGGCAGGTCCTGCACCATGGCGGTGATGGGATCGCCGGGAATGGAGTGGACCAGAAAGAAGGTGATGGTCACCACGATGAAGAGCACCACCAGCATATAGCCCAGACGTTTGAGAGTAAATTTGAGCATGACAGATCCTCCTGAATACAGGTGCGGGGGGTGGATAGAAAGCGGCGGGGGCCACACGGCCCCCGCCTTTTGAACGACGGCTTATTCTCTGCCGACGGTATAGAGACCGGACAGGCCCATGGTATCAAAGGTGTTGCCGGTCAGTCCCTGCAGATAGTTGTAATAGAATCTGCGCTGGGCGGCGAAGTAGACGGGGGCAAAGGCGGCGTCGGTGACGATCATCTCCTCGGCCTGGGCGTAAAGCTCCAGACGCTCCTTTTCATCGACCGTCTGGTTGGCGCGGCTGACGAGGCTGTTATAGTCGGCGTTCTGCCACTGGGACTGACCGCCCTTCTTGTTGGCCCAGCGGCTGAGTTGGAACTGCGGCTCGATGTTGGCGCCCCAGCTGGTGATGGCCATCTGGTAATTGCCCTGGTTGACATTGCTCATATGGGTGGAGCTGTCGTTGAACTCCAGCTCGACGACGCAGCCCAGCGCATCCTGCCACATCTGCTGATACAGCTCGGCATAGGTGCGGGCGGTGGCTGTGGTGGCGCCCCAGGCGAAGGAAACGGTCAGCTTGGAGGTGTCTTCACCCAGACCCAGCTCCTTCATGCCTTCCTGCAGCAGGGCCTTGGCGTCGCTGTGCTGGGCCTTGAGGGCCAGCAGCGGCTCGTCGGCGTTTTCGCGGAAGTTGAGGGAGCCCACCGAACACTCGGCGGGGATCAGGCTGTAAGCCGGTGTGGCGGTGCCGTTGGAGATGACCTCGGCCAGCATCTCACGGTCGATGGCCAGAGAGAAGGCCTGGCGGATCTTGGCGTTCTGGAAGACATCGTCCTTGCAGTTGAAGACGACCATCTGGGTGCGGGCGCTGGGGATCAGCATTTCCGACATATCGTCGCGGCCCTGGAACTTCTTGACATAGTCGGCGTCGGAAACGGTCAGATAATCGAGCGAGCCGTTTTCAAAGGAGGCCAGCTGGGCGTTGCTGTCGGGGATGATGTTGAGGGTGGCCGACTGCAGCAGAATGTTGTCGGCGTTCCAGTACTTTTCGTTCTTTTCCAGCTTGAGGGCGCTGTTGTGGGTCCATTCGGTCAGAACGAAGGGGCCGCAGCAGGGCGTCTTGTCGGCTTCTGTGCCGAAGGTATCTCCGCAGGCTTCGGCAACGTCGGCACGGCAGGGGAAGAATTCGCTGCTGGACAGCAGCGCCGGGGTGGGCGCCGTCAGATGGAGCACAAGGGTCTTGTCGTCGGGAGTTTCGATGCCGAGGGCGTCGGCATCCATTTCGCCGGTGGAGACAGCCTCAAAGTTCACGATGGCGTAGTAGTCGCTGGCAAAGGCGAAGGCGTTTTTGGGGTCGGCCTGCCGGCGCAGGGCGGTGGCGTAGTCTTCGGAAGTGACCGGCTGCCCGTCGCTCCAGCAGTTGTCGCGCAGCGTGAAGGTCAGGGTCAGGTCGTCATCGGAGAAGCTCCAGCTTTCGGCGCCGGCGGCTGCGGGCACGCCGTTTTCAATGCGGACCAGCGGCTCGAGGACGTTGTAGAACAGGCTGCGGTCGGCGATGCCCAGAAAACGGGCCACATCGAGGACCGAAGGCTCGGCCGAGTACAGGATGCTGAGGGTCTGCACTTCGTCGGGGGCGTTGGTGTTGTCAGGGGTGTCGGTCTGGCTGCCCTGGGTCTCCTGCTCCTTTTCATCGCCGCCGGCGGTTTCATTTCCGCCGCCGCAGGCTGTGAGCAGGCTGCAGAGCATCAATAGAGAGAGCAGCAGTGCAAAAGCGCGTTTCATGATTTCTTACTCCTTTTTCCTGTTTTATTTTGTTTGCGGATCTGCGGGATCCGCGCCAAAGCCGCGTCAGCGGCTGAGGGTCTGGGGATCAGAAAAGCACCGAGCCGTCCATGGGCAGGACTTCGCCGTCGAAGGCGGCCAGCACCTCGGGCGGGGCGTATTTGCGGGCGATCACGACGCTGGTGACGAACATATCGAACCAGCTGTCGTCCATGACATAATGGCCGCGGATACCCATGCCGGGGCCGTAGCTGTTGTGGACCTTCCAGCGCAGCGGCCGGCCGTTTTCGTCCAGCTGGACGCCGCTGAAGGTCATGATATGACAGCCCGAGGTGGCGCCGCTCTGGCCCTTGAAGCGCAGCCAGGAGGTCTTGTCGGGGAATTCCAGCGTCGTTCCGAAGACGGTCTCGTAATCGAGCAGCCGGCGGTGCATATAGCCCGAGGGCTTATCCGACTGCTTGGCAACATCACAGCCCATGATGACCTGATCGCCGCCCCGCAGCGAGGCGATGACCAGCTGCCGGATGGTGTCGGCGTCCAGATTGAGCCGGCGGTCGAGGGGGCCGCGGCACTGCTTTTCAGTGGTGTAGCACTGCATGAAGGGGTATTCCTCCAGCGGACAGTTGAAGATCATCATGTAATCTTCGGCGCGCATCCCGCCGTAGGCTTCAAAGAAAGCCAGCGGGGTCATGGCCGGCAGGCGGACGAAGACGCCGTCATCCCGGCGGTATTCAAAGGCGACAGTCTGGGGCGGCGCGCCCAGAAAACGGGTGAGAATGGAAAAGACGCCGCCCAGCTGCTGTTCCCGCAGGGCCAGCAGGGCATCCGTATCGCCGCCCTGCTGCCGGAGATCCCAAAGCTCCTTGGCCGACAGCTTGAGCTTCTGCTCCAGCAGACGGGTGACATATTTGGAATCGCGGGAGCACTGGGTATCGGGCATGGCCGATTTGGGGACGACGCCGTATTTGCCGGCCAGGGCCATGAAGGTGTACCACATCCCGTTGTCCTGAATGGGACGGCGCAGCAGGTTCTGGGTGGCCGGCGAAGTCAGCGGCTCGTCGATGCGGTCGATGAAGCGGTCGAGGAAAGCGGCCGATTTCTCCAGCTGATCGAAGAAATAGATGTAGTTCTGGGAAAGCTCAAAGTTCTTTTCGGCGATGCGGAGCGTGCGCTTGACATTCTGCCGGACGACATTGAGGGAGGCAAAGGCCCAGCAGCGGCCGGTGGAACCCTGGTCGGTGACGCCTTCGTCCCAGACATCGATGTCAAAGGCGAAGGGCAGGCGCTTCTGCACCTCCTGGTCGATGGCGGGGGGCAGCGCGCCTGTGCGGCTGACGGCGTTGGCCATGGCCCGCGCCTGCGGGTCGGCCAGAAAAGCCTCGGTGTGGGCGCGGACAAATTCCGGTGTGATCTCTTTCATAAATTCCTCCTTATCTGCTGTCTGCCGGCGCAGGCGCCTGAGGCAGGGGATGAGCTGCCAGCCAGGCTGTCGCGTCATCGGTGAAGGTGGTGCCCTTGAGGGAGTGATCGGCGCCCGGATAGATCACGAGGCGGCACTCGCAGCCGGCTTCCTGCAGCTTTTCATACATTTTCTGGCTCATTTCGGGGACGACACGCCAGTCGTCGGTTCCCTGACAGATGAGCATGGGGGTGTGGATGCGGTGGGCCTGACAGGTGCCCGAACGGGCGGCAAAGGCCTCGGCATGGGTGTCGGGGCCGCCGCCCACCAGCTCGTGAAAGACATCCTTCATGCTCTGCTCGCGTGTCTCATACATCATAAAACAGTCGGTCATGCCGGCGCCCAGCACGGCGGCGCGGATGCGGTCGTCCCGCGCACAGGCCAGACAGGTCATCATGCCGCCGCGGGAATGGCCCACCATATAAACACCGCCCTTTTGGCAGCAGGGCAGGGCCAGCCCCATGTCGATGAGCCGGATGACATCGTTGACGTCGGCGCCGCCGAATTCCTCCTGTCCTGTGCCGCCGCAGTTGCCGCGGTACTGGCTGCCCAGTACGACATAGCCCCGCACGGCGAAGCGGCAGACGGCTTCGGGACGCAGATAACCGAACTCCCGGTTGCCGCCCCGGTTGTAGATCAGACAGGGCAGGGGGGCATCCGGATCGGCCGGACAGGCGGCGTAACCCATGACGCGGCAGTCATCCGACTGATAGCAGATGGCGTAAAGACGGACGCGGCCTTCGTAATCGGCCGGCGCTTCGGCCGGCTCGGCCGAAAGCATACCGGGCGCCTGCCGCAGCATTTGCAGAAATTCGTCCATGAAGGTTCACCTCGTATTTGGATTTTGAGCAGATTCGTTATATAACATTATATGATGACTTCAGCATAGCACATGATAGAAGGACTGTCAACGATTTCACATATTGAAAACAGAATTTTGTAGAAATTGATCAGAATACCGGTGAAAATGCACAAAACACCATGGGGGCGGAGGGCCGCGCGGAAATTTGACGGCGAAAAACATTGCCTAAAGCGGGGGCTTGCCGTATAATTACAATATGGCGGCTGTTGTGAAAAAAGCGGCGGCTGCGCCCCAAGACGCTGAGTGAGGAGAATTGAAATATGGGTTTTACAGTCAAGCCGAGGACCCTTTCGGGGTTTATGGAACTGCTGCCCGAAAAGCAGCTGCAGTTTGAAGCCGTGCGGGAGGTACTGGCGCGGGTCTATGCCAGCTACGGCTTTTATCCGTTGGACACGCCGGTGCTGGAATCGGCCGAAGTGCTGCTGGCCAAGGGCGGCGGCGAGACGGAAAAGCAGATCTATCGTTTTCAGAAAGGCGACACCGATCTTGCCATGCGTTTTGACCTGACCGTGCCGCTGGCCAAATATGTGGCCCTCAATTACGGCAGCCTTTCCTTCCCCTTCCGCCGCTATCAGATCGGCAAGGTTTACCGCGGCGAGCGTGCCCAGAAGGGACGCTACCGGGAGTTTTATCAGGCCGATATCGATATCATCGGCGACGGCGAGCTGGCGGTGGTCAACGAGGCCGAGATCCCGGCCATCATTTACAATACCTTCCGGGCGCTGGGCCTCAGCCGGTTCCGCATCCGGGTCAACAACCGCAAGCTGCTGTCGGGCTTTTTTGAAATGCTGGAGACCAGCCTGCCGGCCCAGGAGATGATGCGCGTCATCGACAAGCTGGACAAGATCGGCATCGACCAGGTTGCGACCGAGCTTTCCGGCATGGGCGTTTCCGACGGGGACGTGGCGCTGGTGCGAGGCTTTATCACCCGGGGCGGCACGACCCAGGAGGTGCTGGACGGGCTGGAGGCATACCGGGGCCACAGCGCCCTCTTTGACCAGGGCCTGGAGGAGCTGCGGACGGTCACCCGTTATCTGGGCGACTTCGGCGTGCCCGAGGAGAACTTCGGCATCGACCTGACCATCGCCCGCGGTCTGGATTATTATACCGGCACGGTCTACGAGACCACCATGCTCGACCACCCAGAGATCGGCAGCGTCTGCTCGGGCGGACGCTACGACGATCTGGCCGGACATTATACCAATAAGAAGCTGCCCGGCGTCGGCATCAGCATCGGCCTGACCCGCCTGTTCTATGTGCTGGACGAGATGGGCTATATCAGCGCCGCGGCGGCGCCTTCCAGCGTCGACGTGCTGGTGCTGCCCATGAGCGACGATCTGAGTGCGGCCGTTTCCTTTGCCAGGGAGATGCGTGAGCACGGCCTGCGCAGCCAGATCTATTACGAAAGCAAAAAATTCAAGGCCAAGATGGCCTATGCCGATAAGATCGGCGCGCCCTTCGCCGCCATTCTGGGCGAGGATGAGATCGCGGCCGGCACAGTCACCCTCAAGGATATGGCCGCCGGCACCCAGCAGACCTGCAGCTATGCCCGGGCGGCCGAAGTGCTGTGCGCGGCGGCGGCAGGACGGGCGGCCAGAAAGATCATCGACGAGGTGGCCCATGGTGAATAAGCCCGACTGGATGGCGGAGATCGATTCGGTCGGTTTCGACCTGGATGGTACCCTGTGGGACGCGTTGGAGCCGGTGATGTGGTCGTGGCAGGCGGCAGTGCGCGGCCTGCCCGATATCGTCCGCGTGCCTACCGAGGCGGAGATCCGGGGCGTCATGGGCCTGCCGCCGCTGGGCATCGCCAAGACGCTTTTCCCTTATCTCAGCGACGAGCGGGCCATGGAGGTCTTTGCCCGCATGACCGAGGTGGAGATCGACCATGTGGCCCGGGTGGGCGGACGGCTGTACGACGGGCTGGAGGAGACCCTGCGGTATCTTTCGGGAAAATATAAGCTCTATATCGTCAGCAACTGCCAAAAGGGCTATATCGAGGCCTTTCTGCGGTATCACGGGCTGGAAAGCTATTTTGCTGACCACGAAAACGCCGAAAATACCGGCCTGACCAAAGGAGAGAACATCCGGCTGGTCATGGCGCGGCAGGGCCTGCACCGCACCGTCTATGTGGGAGACACGGCGGGCGACCAGCAGGCGGCCGCCGCCGCCGGCGTGCCGTTTATCTTTGCCGCCTACGGCTTCGGCCGGGCCGAGGCGCCCGAGGTCGCTATCGACTGCATCGGCGGCCTGCGGGAGCTGCTGTAAAAAGAGAACCTGTTTATCTGTATCAGGACGCTGCCTTGCCGTCCGGTGCTTTGCGCCGGACGGCAAGGCATATTTGTGCGCAGCAGGCAATAAATCTATTGAAAAGCCGGCGGCTTTTGTGTAAAATAAATACATCGGGAAAGTGGGAAAAAGTCCCGCCCGGCAGGCCGCGCCCGGAAGCGCTCCGGTTCTGCGCGGCGGTCTGCGTGTTTTCTATTTTTATCATCTATTTTTTATAATATGAGGAGGGAGCATCATGAGTTACGTAAAGGATCTTTCCGATCTGATCGAAGCCCGGAAGGGCGATACGCTGCGCATCAGCGATCAGGTTTGGGAATATGCCGAATCCCGTTTCCAGGAGTTCAAGTCTTCCGCGGCTGAGGCCGAATATATGCGGGAGATGGGCTTTAAGGTCACCATGGGCATCGGCGGCGAGGAAACGGCCTTCGTCGCGGAATACGGCTCGGGCAAGCCGGTCATCGCCCTGCTGGGCGAATACGACGCCCTGAGCGGCCTGTCGCAGGAAGCCGACGTCCCCGAAGTCAAGCCCATCGTCCCCGGTAAGGACGGCCACGGCTGCGGCCACAACCTGCTGGGCACGGCGTCCATGGCGGCTGCCGTGGCGCTGAAAGAGTACATGGATGAAAAGCATCTGCCGGGCACCATCCGCTTCTACGGCTGCCCCGCCGAAGAGAACGCCGGCGGCAAGGCCTTCCTGGTGCGCGAGGGCTGCTTTGACGACTGCGACATCGCCCTGACCTGGCATCCCGGCTGGATGAACGGCGTCACCCCCTCCGGCTCGCTGGCCAATTTCCGCGTCTTTTATACTTTTGAAGGCCTGTCGTCCCATGCGGCCGGCGCGCCGCATCTGGGCCGTTCGGCTCTGGACGCCGTCGAGTGCATGGACGTCATGGTCAATTACATGCGCGAGCACATGATCGACGACGCCCGCATCCACTACGCCATCATCGACGCCGGCGGCACAGCCCCCAACGTCGTGCAGTCCAGAGCCAAGGTGCTTTACGCCATCCGCGCCCCCAAGGTCACCCAGGTCAAGGAGCTGTTTGAGCGCGTGTCCAACTGCGCCCGCGGCGCCGCGCTGGGCACCGGCACCAAGGTGGAGATCGAGCAGGTGTCGGCCTATTCCGACTATATCGCCTGCGACGTGGTCAGCGAGCAGATCCAGAAGCATATGGAAGAGCTGCTGCCCATCGGCTATACCGAGGAAGAACTGGAATATGCCAAGAAGTTCCAGAACGTCATCACCGACCTCGACCGTGAAAACCTCAAGGCTACGGCCAAGCGGATCGGCGGCAAGGACGCATCCAAGCTGCTGGAGCAGCCGCTGTGGGACTTTATGACCTACTCCAAGGTTGGCGGCAAGGGCTCTACCGATGTGGGCGACGTCAGCTGGGTCGTCCCCACCGGCCAGTTCAGCGCCGTCACATGGGCAGCCGGCACACCGGGCCACGCATGGCAGATCGTCGCCCAGGGCAAGGGCCCCGTCGCCCACAAGGGCACGCTGTTTGCCGCCAAGGTCCTGGCCGCCTCGGCCTATGATTTCCTCACCGATCCCGAGCTGGTCAAGAAGGCACGGGAAAACTGGCTGGAGATCCTCGATGGCGAGACCTATCCCGGCGCGCTGCCCCCCGATGCCAAGCCCCATATCTGGTAATTGAGATTGTCAGAAAACAGTCTGTTGAAAAAAGCCCGGACGGTTCAATATGCCGTCCGGGCTTTTTGTTTGGGCTGAAAATGGGCGCAAAAAAAGCCCGGAGTGGCAATATAGCCAGTCCGGGCGGGAAAAACCGCGTAAAATCGCACGGATCCGTCATTGACGGATCGACAAAAGCGTGATATAATACTAAACTGCATTGAAGTGCAATGGCTCTGATAAAAGGGCACAGCAATAAGATACCAAAACTCGGCGGCGATTTCAAGAGCAAAAAACAAGAAATCACGCAGAGATGAGCAATAAATCGTCAACTGGTTCGGGCGTATCAAAAACGCCGGAACAGGCACAGTTCGACGGCCGTATCAGAGGCTGATACAAGACTGAAGAATGGAGTGAGACTGATCATGAAGGACATGCGCTGCGGAAGAAAAGTCCGCAAAAGCTTTTCCAGAGTCGATGATATTCTGGAGATGCCCAATCTTATCGAGGTTCAGAAAAAGTCCTACAAATGGTTCCTCGAAGAAGGCCTCAGGGAGGTTTTCAAGGACGTCGGCGCCATTACGGACTATACCGGCAACCTGGAACTGACATTCCTCGATTACAAAATTGACGAAAATCCCAAATACTCGATCGTCGAGTGCAAGGAGAGAGACGCCACCTACGCCGCACCCCTCAAGGTCCGCATGCGCCTGCGCAACAAGGAGACGGAGGAGATCAAGGAGCAGGAGATCTACATGGGCGATTTCCAGCTCATGACCGACAGCGGCACGTTTATCATCAACGGCGCCGAGCGCTGCATCATCTCCCAGATCGTCCGCTCGCCCGGCATGTATTACAGCCTCAATCACGACAAGCCCGAAAAGCCCTCCTACCAGTGCACCGTCATTCCTTACCGGGGCGCCTGGCTGGAGTATGAGACCGACGTCAACGACGTCTTCTACGTCCGCATCGACAAGAACAGAAAGATCCCCGTCACCTCCCTCATCCGCGCCATCGGCGTCGGCACCGACGCCGAGATCAAGGAGCTGTTCGGTGAAGACGAGCGCATCCTGGCCACCATCGAGAAGGACAATGCCGTCAAGACGCCCAACGACGCGCTGCTTGAGATCTACAAGAAGCTGCGCCCCGGCGAGCCTCCCACGGTGGACAGCGCCAAGACGCTGCTCAACAACCTGTTCTTCGACCCCAAGCGCTACGACCTGTCGGCGGTGGGCCGGTATAAGTTCAACAAGAAGATGGCCATCTCCAAGCGTCTGACCGGCCGCGTGCTGACCCGTCCGGTGGCCGATCCGCTGACCGGTGAGCTGCTGGCCATGCCCGGCGAAACGCTGACCCGCGAGAAGGCGGCCGAGCTGGAAAAGCGCGGCGTCAACGAGGCCTTCGTGGAGGCCGGCGACCGTGAAAACGGCAGAGAGAACGTGCGGGAAGTCAAGATCTTCTCCAACGGCATGGTCTGGCTGCATGATTTCGTCGACTGCGACGAGCAGGCGCTGGGCGTGACCGAGCGCGTGCGCTTCTCGGTGCTGCGCGACCTGATGGATAAGTATGAAGGCGAAGAGCTGCTCGACGCCATCCGGGACAACGTCCTGGAGCTGACCCCCAACCACATCATCCCCGACGATATCCTGGCCTCCATCAACTATCTGATCTGCCTGGCCCACGGCATCGGCACCTATGACGATATCGACCATCTGGGCAACCGCCGCCTGCGCAGCGTGGGCGAGCTGCTGCAGAACCAGTTCCGCATCGGCTTCAGCCGCATGGAGCGGGTCATCCGCGAGCGCATGACCATCCAGGATCTGGACATCGTCACCCCCCAGTCGCTGGTCAACATCCGTCCGGTGACGGCCGCCGTCAAGGAGTTCTTCGGCTCCTCGCCCCTCAGCCAGTTCATGGACCAGAACAACCCCCTGGCCGAGCTGACCCACAAGCGCCGCCTGTCGGCCCTGGGCCCCGGCGGTCTGTCGAGAGACCGCGCCAACTTTGAGGTCCGCGACGTTCATTACAGCCATTACGGCCGTCTTTGCCCCATCGAGACGCCTGAAGGCCCCAACATCGGCCTGATCTCTTATCTGGCCACCTACGCCAAGATCAACGATTACGGCTTTATCGAAGCCCCCTACCGCGTCATCGACAAGGAGACCGGCCGGGTCACCGACGAGGTCCGGTATATGACGGCCGACGTGGAAGACGAATACACCATCGCCCAGGCCAACGAGCCGCTGGACGAGAATCACTGCATCAAGGCCGAGCGCGTCACCTGCCGCCGGCGTGAGGAGATCATCGAGGTCGACCGCTCGCAGGTCGATCTGATGGACGTGTCGCCCAAGATGATGGTCTCGGTGGCCACCGCCTTTATCCCCTTCCTGGAGAACGACGACGCCAACCGTGCCCTGATGGGCGCCAACATGCAGCG